>JAYTUC010000001.1:0-12732 GCA_043744775.1 Fimbriiglobus sp.
AGTGACACGCCGCTGTCACTGGTCGTCTGGTGCGACACCTCCGCGTCGATCGACGCCGCCCAGCGGCGTGTGCAGGCCGCGCTCGCCGGGGCGCTACTGACCGCGCTAACGCCCCAGGACACGTTCAACCTGGCGGTGACCGACGTGGAGACGCTGTTCGCCTTCGCCAAGCCGACGGCCGCCACCCCAGGGAACGTCAACGCCGCCCGCGAATTCTTGGCGAAGCGCGCCTCGCTCGGCTGGTCGGACCTCGAGCGCGGGCTGACGGCGGTGCTGGGGCAGTCGGCCCCCGGCACGCACGTCGTCTACCTCGGCGACGGCGTCGCCGGCACCGTCGCCGCCGACCCGCAGGCCGCCGCGGTTCGCCTGGGCGAGGCCTACGCGCTGGCCGCGAAGCCGGTCACCGTCCACGCCGTCGCCTTGGGCAGCAGCTTCGAGTCGGGCGTGCTGGCGAAGCTGGCGTCGCTCGGCGGCGGGTCGAGCCGGCGCGTCGGCGGCGACCAGGGGCCGACCAAGGTCGCCCTCGACATCCTCGGCGAAGTCACCCGCCCGCCGGTGCGCAACGTCAAGGTCGCGTTTACCGGCCTGAAGACCGCGCGGGTCTACCCCGAGGTGCTGCCGAACCTGACCCCCGGCACGCAGCAGGTTCTGCTCGGCCGCTACCTGCCGGAGGGCACCGACCAGGCGGGCGAGGTCGTCGTTACCGGGACGCAGGCCGGCCGCGAGGTCCGCTTCACCGCGGCGGTGACGCTCAAGGACGCCGAGGCGGGCAACTCGTTTTTGCCGCGGCTCTGGGCGCGGCTGCACCTCGACAAGCTGCTCGACGGCCCGCAGACGCCGGCCGTCCGCGACGACGTGATCGGGCTGAGCGAGGAGTTCCACATCATGACGCCGTACACGTCGTTCCTGGTGCTCGAGAGCGACGCCGACCGGGCGCGGTTCCTGGTCAAGCGGCGCTTCGGCATGCGCGACGGCGAGCAGTTCTTCGCGGACGGCAAGGCCCAGGCGGCTTACGCCCTGGCGCGCGAGCAGGCGAAGCTCGCCGGCCTCTGGCGCGCCGGCCTGCGCCGCGACGTGCTGAACCGCCTGGCGAGCCTCGACCGCAGCCCGCGGGTCGCGGAGCCGGCCCTGGAGGGCAACGAAGGATTGATGGGTCGCGGGGCGACGACGTATTCTCGGCATCTGTCGGCGGGCGGCGCAAGCGGCTCAGGCGGCTACTTCAGCGACGGCGTGATGCCCACGTCCGCGGCAATGCCCACGTCGCTGAAAGGGGACGGCGGAGACGAGCGCCTGATGAAACTCTCTGACCGAGGGCTTGACGAAGGTTTGCGGGCCAGGTTCAGTAACGGCGATGCCGCGGTGGAATTCGCAAGCAGCGATCTTACCAACCCCGACATTGGTCTGGACCCCGAATCGGTGCCGGCGGACGATGAGAAGCCCGAAGCCGCGGGCGGGAAGTTCCGAGCGATGGGGGGCCGCACTGCGGGGCTGAGGATGAGGGCAAATGTCGGCCACGGCGATGGCGGGTCGTTCGACACGGCTCGGCGGAAGGCGAACCTGGCCTACGGCTTCACGCCCGAGGGCAAGCCGCGGCCGCCCCAGGTTTCGCCGCTCGACGCGCTGTTCCCCAGCGTGCCGCCTGTGCCGCCGGTGCCGGCCGACGCCGAGGCGAAGTCGCCGTGGGCCAAGGAGGCGACCGACCTGGCGACGCTGGTGTCCCGCCGGCCGACGCTCGCCGGCCTGCCCGGCGGGCTGAGCATCGAGCGGAGCACGATCTACCCAGACACCCGCCAGGCGACCGGCGAACAACGCTCGACAGACCTCGTCAGCCCCAAGCGCTGGGCCATCCGCTACGGCACTGACGTGACCACGACCGCCCTCGACTGGTGCGACGGCGCGAGCCGCGTCACGGCCTACGTCGTGTTCCACCTGGCCCGCCGCCGCGAGGCCAAGCCGGCCGACCTCACGCGCCTGCCTACCAACGCCTACGAGCAGCCGATGTCTCCGCTCTGGGAGCGGTACGGCGGCACCGCCAAGGTCGAGGCCGGCTCGGTGATCGTGGTCACGTCGGCCGACGGCCGCTCCGTCAGGCGCGTCACGATCGATCCCGCCAAGAAGGTCGTCACCCGCGTCGAGTCGAGCTACGAAGGGGCACCCTCCGTGACGGTCACGACCTACGCCAACTTCGTCCAGGTTCGCGGCCAGTGGTGGGCGACCGTGATCGAGTCGGCGACGGCCGGCAAGGTGCAGTCGCGCACCACGCAGACGGTCACCGAACTCGACGACGCGGCGTTCGCCAAGGCGTTCGACGCGCTGACGGCCCCGCTGGCGAAGTGCGTCGTGCAGCGGCAACCGGCCCCGACCCTGGCCGCCGCGAAAACAGCCCTCCTCGCGGCCACGGCGACGGCCGACGACCGCTTCGTGCTGCTGCGGCAGGCCCTGGCGTACCAGCGCTTCGCGGAGGCGACCGCCGAACTCGACGCCATCGACAAGCTCGAAGCCGGCAAGCCCGGCCTGACCTGGCTGCGCGTCGCGCTGCACCTCGCCAGCCGTCGCAACGAGGAGGCCCGCCGGCGGATGCTCGCCGCCGCGCCCGAGGTCCTGGCGTTGCCGACGCCGGGCGACCGCCTCGCGCTTGCGCACTGGCTGACCCAGGAGGCGAGCCGTGTTTTGGGCTACGCCGAGTTGCGCGAGCTGCGCGACCGGTTCGCCGGCCTCTACGACGCCCTGCCGGTGACGCACTCCACCCGCCGCGGCTGGGTCACGCAGTATTACCACGGCCTGGGCGGGGCGGAAGCCGTCGCGTACCTCAAAGCCCGCGTCGCCGAGGACCCGACCGCCTTCGAGCTACGCGTCACGTACCTGCAACTGCTCTACACCCGCGGCGAGCGGGACGCGGCCTACGCCGGCGTGCGCGAGCAACTCGCCGCCAAGGACGCCTGGCAGAACTACGAAGTCGCCCGCTTCTCCGCGCTGCTGGCGGACTTCCAGGAGGGCGAGGGTAAGCTGCCGGAGAAGGTCGAGACGCTGAACGCCTGGCTCGCCTTCGCGCCCGACGACGCGACCGCGGCGTGGCAACTGCTCTCCGCGTTGGTGCGCACCAACGCCGAGCCGAAGGCCGACGCGCTGGTGACGCAGTGGCTCGCCGAGGCCAAGGTCGCCGCTCCGACGCCGGGGCAGGTGCAGCGGGTCCACGCGGCGCTGAGCCACGTCGCCGGGCAGGCCGACCGGCTGCCGTCGGACCGCCTCGACCCCAAGTGGGTGCCCGTACTCGCCGACGCCGCCCGCGCCTACCTGGCCCACGAGGGGCCGTCCGACCTCGCCCAAACCCTGCTGACCAACCACTACTTCGTGCGGACCGACGCCGGCGCGAAGCTCGTCGTCGAAGTCTTCGACCGCCTCATCACCGCGGTCGCCGACCGGCCGCTGCCGCGCCTCACCGCCGAGTTGTCCTGGCTCAGCAACGCGCCGGCCGTCGGCCGCGACCGCTGGGTCAAGCTCGCCGCCGCCCTCCGGGCGCGCTGGGCGACCGTCGCCGACGACGACGACCAGAATCACTACCTCGGCGAGCAACTCGCGGGGATGCTGCGTCGGCACGTCGGCCCCGAGGAGGCGCTGGGGTTCGCCCGCGAGCGGGTGAAGTCCGGCCCGGCGAAGTACCGCAAGCACTACCAGGCGGCGCTCTTCGCCGAGTTGCAGGCCGCGCCGTGGGCCGAGGCCCGCGCCGACGAGGCGTACGACCTCGTGCCGGAGTTCCTGACCGACGCCGCGGGCAAGCCGCTGCCGGCCGCCGACGCCGCGGGTCGCCTCATGCAGCTCGACGACTGGGCGACGCGCACCCGCGCCGCGGCGCTGCAAGCCGAGCTGAAGAACCCCGAGCGGCTGACGCGGCCGGAGCTGAGGGCGAAGCGTGAGGAGGCGACCCGCCAGGCCCGCGGCGAACTCATCGCCCGGCTGACGAAGCGCGAGGCGACCTACCCCGCGCCGCTAAAGTCCTGGGCCAAGCTGGAGCGGCTGACGTTCCAGGCGAAGCACGACGCCGACGCCAACGCCCTCGCCGCGGAACTCTTCACGCTGCTGGGCGACGCGCCGCTGCCGGCCCCCGCCGCCGACGCGGACGTGACGCCCGAGCAGTTGCTCGCCTTCGAGGTGCAGGGCCGCGCGGTGACACTCGCGATGCACGTCGCGACCCGCCGGGCCGCCAAGCCCGAGGCCGTCGCCCGGCTGCGCGCCTTCCTCGACGCCGGGGTCGCCGCGCAGCCGGGGCACGACGGCTGGAAGCAGGCGAAATTCGACCTGCTCGTCGCCCTCGACCTGCCCAAGGAACTCGAGGGCAACCTGGGCGCGTGGGCCAGCGCCGGCGACCCGACGGCGCGCTGGCGCACCGCGCTGGGCTACCTGCTGGCCGAACTCGGCCGTCTGAAAGAAGCCATCGCGCTGTTCGAGTCGATCCGCGAGATCGACGACGCCGCCTACGGCCGGGCGGTGGCCCTGTCGCGCCTCTACATGGCAACGGACGACAAGGCGAAGCACGACGCCGCGCGGGCCGACTCGTACCGGCACCTCATCGAGCAGCAGTTGGGCCAGATGTTGCAGGCGAAGTACGCCCGTTGGCACCCGCACCCGCAGAACGCCCTGCCGACGGAACTCGACGCCGACACGCTGCCGATCCTCGCGGCGCTCGTCGAGAAGATGACCAACGTCGATTACTACTTCGGCACCGTGCAGGGGCTGTACCGGGCGTCGAAGGACTTCCGCGTCCCCGCGACCCTCGCCGACGGCGCGCTCGGCCAGACGCCCGGCAAGGCGTACGCCGTCGTGGCCGGGCTGCAAAGCCTGTTCAACGACCTGCACGACGAGGCCAGCGCCGACTCGGTCATCACCCGGATCGAGGCCCTGCGCCCGAAGGCCAAGTCGCCGACCGACCTGCGGGCGCTCGACCTGATCGCGATGCAAATCCACCATCGCGCCGCCGCGGTCAAGAACCAGCCGGGGCCGCACGCCGAGTTAGCGCTGGCCGCCTTCCGCCGCGCCTACGACCGCGACTGGGCCGAGGGCGAGCGGCCGCTGATGGCGCGGCTGCTCGCCGGCCTGCCGCTGCTGACCCCGGAGGCACTCGGGGCCGAGCAGCTGCGGCAGTTGAAGGGGCTGCACGACGCCACGCCCAGGGGCACGCCCGAGCGCCTGCCAATCGCCGAGTACTACGCCACGACGCTGCGCGACCGCGGCAAGGCGGTCGAGGCGATTGCCGTGCTGACGGCGGCCGTGGCCGAGTCCGTCGCCGAGGCCAAGGGGCGGTTCACGCCCGAGTCAGTCCCGGCCGCGACGCTGCTGGCCGGCCTGCACTCGGCGCGCCGGGAGTTCGCCGCCGCGGAGGCGCTGTGGCTCGGCTGGCACGCCGCCGCGGCCAACGAGCCGCTGCAAGTTTCGGTCGGGCACTCCCTGGACGCGCTGTACCTCCGCGCCTTCGAGTCCGGCAGCGAGGTGTCACTGGGCCAGGGCGAGGCCCTGTACGCGGCGCTGCTCGCGCGGCTGCACGACCGGCTGCGCGGCCCCGAGTCGAACGAGCGGTCGCGCACGCTCAGCGCCTTCTCGGACCTGCTGCGCGTCGCGGGGGCGAAGGTCTACGTCCGCACGGGGGCCGACGTGCTGAAGCTGGCGAACGAGTCGTTCCCCGCGCTGGTGAAGCCGTGGGAGCCGTCGTACGCCGGGCACCTGTCGGCCGTCGCCCTCATGGTCCACGACCACGCCGGCCCCGTGAACGCCTGGGCGTTCCTGATCGACCGCACCGAGGCGCTGCCGGCCTGGCTGCGCTACGGCCGCAGCGGCGGGCTGGGCCTGTACTCGTGGGAGTTCAGCCGACTGTACCGGGTGCCGCTCGACACGCTGCCCGCGCCGCTGCAGGCGCGGCTCCTCGCGATCGTCCTGGCCGACCTGACCGGCGACCTGCGCGCCCGCCAGGCGTACCGCCGCGGGCTGGCGTACGCCCACAGCGGCCACTACTGGGCCGCGAAGGAGGCCGACTTCGCCGCCGCGGCCGAGGCGGTCCTGGCCGAGTCGAAGGACTCGGTGGCGACGCAACTCCACGTCGCCGAGTACCTGTACCGCTCAGTCAACCGCGGCGGCCGCGCCATCGACATCCTCTTCGCGTTGTACCGGGCGGCGCGGCTCGACCCGGTCGGCCGCTCGAGCCTGGCGAATTACCTTTACGAGTCGCGGCGTTACCCCGAGGCGGTCGCGCTGCTCGTGCCGCTCGTCGAGGAGTCGCCGGACGACTTGACCTTATGCACCCGGCTGATCTGGGCGTACTTCTACCAGGGCAAGCCGGCCGAGGTGCGCGAGCTGTTCGGCCGCAGCGTCGCCCGCTGGCGGGAGCGCGGCCCCTGGGAGGTCGGCGTCATGGCGCACTTCGCTTCGACCGCCCAGAACTGCGACCTGCACGCGGAGGCCGCCGCGCTGTACGCGGAGCTGATCCCCAACGCCCAGCGGCAGACCGGCTCGCCCAACGGCGGCCTCGGGGAGTACTACCGCAACTACTCCGTGTCGCTCTCGAAGCTCGGCCGGTCGGTCGAGGCGGTGGACGCGGCGGGCGGGGCGATCGTCGCCTGGGGCGGCCAACTCGCCAGCGGCCACGCCGGCCTCGCCACGCTGACCGCGGCCGTGCAGCAGGCGGCGGACCTCGAGGCCCTCGTCGCCCACTTCGACAAGCAGACGGCCGAGACGGGGCTGGTCAACCCGATTTTGCGCAAGGCCCTCGGCCAGGCGTACCGCGCCCGGCAGAACTACGCCCCCGCGATCGTCCAACTCGAACTCGCCGTCGCCGCGCAGCCGAACGACCCCGAGAGCTTCACGCTGCTGATCGGCTGCTACGACGCGGCCAACCGCAAAGCCGAAGCGGCCGCGCGCATCCTCGAGGCGCTCGACCTGAGTCGGCGTGACCTGGCCCGCTACGAGGACCTCGGCAACCGCTACGCCGCCGCCGGCGACGCCGCCGGCGCGGAGCGGGCGTTCACGAGTCTGGTCGAGGTGACGCGCGGCGAGGGCGAGGGCCAGGCGGCGCTCGCCCGCGTCCGGCAGCGGCAAGGCCGCTGGGAGGACGCCGCCGCGCACTGGGGGCAAGTCCACGCGGCGCGGTCGCTCGAACCCGAGGGCCTGCTGGGCTTGGCCGCGGCGCAACTGCACCTCAAGCAGTTCGACGCGGCGCGGGGGACGCTGCGGACGCTGGCCGGCAAGTCGTGGCCGCCGCACGCCGGCGACACCCCCGCCAAAGCCCGCGAACTGGAGGCGAGGCTGCCGAAGTAGCCGCCGAGCGGGCGTCGGCGCGGGCGCGGCAGGGGTCGGAGTGGCGCTTCCTGGCGATGCGATGGCGAAACTCTGACCGCGCGCCGCCACGACTCCCGAAAATTTCCCCCGCGGGTGTCGGTCGGCGGCCCGCCCGTCCGACAAAGAGCGTATCCGGTCGCGACTCGCACCCGAGGGGACCCCGTGGCCCGGCAGAAGATCACCCCGTTCCTGTGGTTCGACGGCCAGGCCGAGGAGGCCGCCGCCTTCTACGTCTCGCTGTTCCCCGACTCCGCCGTCACGAACGTCACCCCAGGGCCGGGCGGGGCGGCGCTCGTCGTCGAATTCCGGCTCGCGGGTTCGTACTACCTCGCGCTCAACGGCGGGCCGCAGTTCGAGTTCACCGAGGCGGTGTCGCTCTCGATCGACTGCCAGACGCAAGCCGAGGTGGACGACCTGTGGGAGAAACTCTCGGCCGGCGGGTCGGAGGGACGCTGCGGCTGGCTCAAGGACCGGTACGGCCTGTCGTGGCAAGTCGTGCCGTCCGCACTCGGGGAGTTGATGGGCGGCGCGGACCCCGCGAAGGCGGGCCGGGTGACGGCCGCCATGATGGGCATGACCAAGCTCGACATCCAGGCGCTGCGCGACGCGGCCGACGGCACTCAGGCGGTCGGAGGTGGGCGATAAAGTACCTGTTGCTGATGGACGGGGCCGAGGACCTTTGACGGACGAGGATCGCCGCGACCGCATGGCCGAAACCCTGGGCGTCTGCGACGAGTTGGCTGCCCGCTTGACGCTGGCGCGGAGGGCAATGCCGAGATCTGCCCGCCGCTCGCCACCGGCGGCCCGTTCGACGAACACATGGGTTGGCGGCGGGCGGACGAGTCGCCTGCCGACTAATTACTTACCTTGGGAGGAACTTTGGCAATGCCCACGACCACGATCGCCCCGTACCTGATGTTCGGCGGCCGCTGCGAGGAGGCCCTGGACTTTTACCGGACGGCCCTCGGCGCGGAGGTCGAGGCGCTCCTGCGCTTCGACGAAAGCCCCGAGCCGCTCCCGCCGGGCCTGTTGCAGGCGGGCTTCGAGAAGAAGGTCATGCACGCCGCGTTCCGCGTCCGAGGCGTCCTGCTGATGGCGTCCGACGGCTGTAACGACCAGTCGAAATTCGACGGCTTCCGGCTCGCGTTGGGCGTCCCGACCGAGGCGGCCGCGCGGCACGCCTTCGACGCCTTGGCCGACGGCGGCAGCGTGCAGATGCCGATGGCGAAGACCTTCTGGTCGCCCTGCTACGGCATGGTCACCGACCGCTTCGGCCTCGGCTGGATGGTCATGGTCGCCCCGGAGTGCTAGCGGACGGCTCGCTGGCAACCCCCGAAACGACAACGGGCGGCCCGCCGGCAGGACGCCGCCGGCCCCAGGGCGTTCTAGGCTTCCCCGCGCGCGGCCGACTGCGGCCGCGTCGTCGCGCAGGATACGCCCAGGGGTCGCCCGTGTTCCAAGAAACCTTCGTCTACACCGGCGACCCGAGTGGCCGGTTGGCGTCCTTCACCTTCGACATCTACGTCGGGGTCGGGCCGATGTTGTGCGTCGAGGAGCACCGCGGGGCGGTCCACCCGACCGAGGCCGCGAGCCTGCTCTGGACCCTGCACCGCCGCAACCTCCGCGGGAGTTGGCTGGCCGGGTTCCCAGGGATGTTCCCGGTCGTGTCGTACCTGACGTACCGGACCCAACTCGCCAACGTCCGGCGGCAGGCGGTGACCGGGCTGCCGGAGCGCTTGCCCGACGGCGAGACCCCGGCCGAGACGCGCACGGCGATGAACGGCTTCTTCGCCGTGCTCGTAGTCGCGGTCCTGGGGATGTTCGCCTGGCGGCTGCTGAACCCGGACGGCTTCGCCCAGTTCGCGGCGTTCTTTGGCCACCGATAACCCCGTCACCCCGCGGCGGGAGGCACCGTAAGGTTCGGCAGCGGCAGGTCGTGGGTGCGGCGGTTGGCAAACGCGCCCCTGAGTGGCTTCGTGGTGATGGCCAGCCGACGTGGCGACGCGTGCCGCTTTCCCTCGGCCCCGTGTCCCGTGCGCCTTGACCCGACGGAGACGCCGGTGTCGAGATGCTCAAGGGGCTGATCGGCTGGGCGGCGGCAGGCGTCAGTCGTCACCGGTCGCGTCGGAGCCGTCGGCCAGCGCGTGTCGCCGGGCCAGGCGGCGCAGCACGCGGCGGACGCTGCCCTCGTGCAACCCCGTGCGGGCGGCGATCTCGTCAAGCATCAGGCCGTCGCGGCGGAGGTGCAGGATGTCGAGGTGCTCGGGCGGGCAGAGGGCGACGAGCCGCCGCCACGTCTCGGCGGCCTCCGCGACTTCGCTCGCCGGGGGGAAGCGGCTCGGGCTGGCCGCGAACGCCTCGTCGTCGCCCAGGCTCCGCACCGAAGTCGCCGGGGCCTTCCTTGCGGATGCGACTGACCAGCCGCCGGCGAGCGATCGTGGCCAGCAGCCCGCGCACCCGCGCCTCGTCGCCGACCGGCCAGCCGTCGCGGCCGAACTGCCGCACGACCTGGACCCAGACCGACTGCACCACGTCGCTGGGGTCGAAGCGCGAGCGCAGCCGGTCCGAGAGCTGCCGGCGGACGACCCCCCGCAGGTACGGCGAATAAGCCGCGAAGAGCGCCTCGGCGACCTTCACCCCGTGGGGGCTGAGGTGGCCCAGGCCGTCGCGGAGTCCGGGGGCCGGCTCAGCCGCGGGCATGGCGGCCCCCCGCGAGGCGGACGCCGGGGGGCGGGGCAGGCCCCGCGCGGCCTGCGCGAACGGACGCAGACTCCTCATCGTCGATGCCCCCGCCGGTAGCGCGTTGTCGATCACCCTGGCAGGCTCACAGTGACGCCCGACGGGCCGGGACCGCCGCGCGGGCGGGGAATTCCGCCGCGGCCGCGGCGGCGGACTCGGGGGCACCACGCGAGGAGTCGCGCGAAATGGGGAAAATGTGAGTCGCCGCGCCCGCTCCAGGACGCCGCCCGCGATGCTGCTGGCGTGCCCGCGCCCCTCTCCCCGCCTCTCCCCGGAGCCACCCGTGACACCGATCGCGCGCTTCCGCCCGCAAGCCACGCCCCTGGAGGACCGCACCGTGCCCAGCGCGGCCCTAACCGCGGTGCGCAGCCTGGACGGCTCGGGCAACAACCCGACCCACCCCGCCTGGGGCCAGGCCGGCACCGACTTCCTGCGCGTCGCCGCGGCCGCCTACGCCGACGGCGTCTCGATGCCGGCCGGGGCCGACCGGCCCAGCGCCCGCGTCGTCAGCAACGCCGTCTCGGACCAGACCGGGACGGCCGGCACCAACGACCGGCAGATGTCGGCGTTCGTCTACGCCTGGGGCCAGTTCATCGACCACGACCTCGACCGCACGCCGACCGGCACGGCCGAGAAGCTGCCGATCGCCGTGCCCAAGGGCGACCCGTCGTTCGACCCCGCCGGCACCGGCACCAAGACGATCGGCCTGAGCCGCTCGACCTTCGACCCGGCCACCGGCACGGGCACCGCCAACCCCCGGCAGCAGGTCAACGCCACGTCGTCGTACCTCGACGGCTCGATGATCTACGGCTACGACGCGGCGACCGCGACGAGCCTACGTTCCCTGTCCGGCGGTCGGCTCAAGACGAGTGCGGGCGACCTGCTGCCGACCGACGCGGCCGGCAACTACCTCGCCGGCGACGGCCGCGTCAACGAGAACCCGGAGCTGACCAGTCTGCAGACGGTGTTCGTCCGCGAGCACAACCGCGTCGCCGCCAGGGTCGCCGCGGCCGACCCCCGGCTGACCGACGAGCAGGTCTACCAGCAGGCCCGCGCCCAGGTCGTCGGGGAGGTTGAGGCGATCACCGTCAACGAGTGGCTGCCGGCGCTGCTGGGCCGCGGCCTCGCCCCCTACGCCGGCTACAACCCCGCGGTCAACGCCGGCGTCGCCAACGAGTTCGCCACCGCCGGCTACCGCTTCGGGCACAGCCTGCTCGCGGACGACATCGAGTTCCTCGGCAACGACGGCCGCCCGGTCGCGCCGGGCGTCGCCCTGAAGGACGCCTTCAACAACCCCGCGCTCGTCGCCGCCCACGGCATCGACCCGCTGCTGAAGTACCTCGCGTCCGACCCCTCCAACGAGGTGGACACCAAGGTCGTCGATAGCGTCCGCAACTTCCTGTTCGGCGCGCCCGGCGCGGGCGGCTTCGACCTGGCGAGCCTGAACGTCCAGCGTGGCCGCGACCACGGCCTGGCCGACTACAACGCCACCCGCGCCGCCTACGGGCTGCCGAAGGTCACGACCTTCGCCCAGGTCACGTCCGACGTGGCCCTCCAGGCGAAGCTCAAGCAGCTCTACGGCACGGTGAACAACATCGACTTGTGGGTCGGGGTGCTGGCCGAGGACCACGCCCCCGGCGGCAGCGTCGGCCCGACCGACCGGGCGATCCTCACCGACCAATTCAGCCGCCTCCGCGACGGCGACCGCTTCTGGTATCAGCGGGCCTTCAGCGGCCCCGCCCTCGCCGCCCTCGACGGCACCCACCTGACCGACGTGATCCAGCGCAACACCGCGCTCACGAGCCTCCAGCCGAACGCCTTCTTCTTCCGGGCGAATGTCTCCGGCACCGCCTTCGGCGACGGCAACCGCGACGGCCGGCGGCAAGCGGGCGAACCCGGCCTCCCCGGCATCTTGGTCACCTTACGCGACGCCGACGGCCTGGTGGTGGCGACGGCGACGACTGGCCCGCGCGGCGAGTTCCGCTTCGGCGTGGCCGATGGCCTACGCACCGGCCGCTACACGGTCGAGGAACTCGTGCCTGCGGGGGCGACCGGGACGACGCCGACGGTCCGCGCCGTCTCGCTGACTGGCGGCGACCAGTCGGCCGTCGCCGACTTCGGCTCGGTCCGCGTCGGCGCGACCCCGCCCCGCCCCGCCCCGGCCGCGCCTCGGAGTGTCGCGCCCGACTTCGCCCAGGACGGTGTGACCACGACCGTCACCGGCCTCCCCAAGCGAGTCCGATGACGGGCGCGAACTCCGCAGCAGCACTTCGCGGGGTGACTGTCGATCCAGGGGAGCGGATGCAGAGCCCACGAAAAAAGCCACTTGCGACGAATCGCAAGTGGCTCGAAAGTGGAGGCGCCGGGAATCGAACCCGGGTCCCGTGGCACTGACCGGTCGGCTTCTACGTGTGTAGCTTGTAAACGCTCGCGACGCACTCGCGGTTGCCCGCTCGCCGTCGCACGTTCGCCCCCTTCAGGACTCCCACAAGCAGGATTCCCCAAGGGCTATCGACCAGAGTAGTTAGCGAGTGCGGCCGTCGAGGCGGGTCGGGTTGCCCTTTCCCTCAAGCACTCGCGATCCTGATTTGGCGTCCAAACCGTGGCCCTCTCAGGCTAAGGGCACGGGATGGGGCTGGTATCTCTACGCAGCCAAGGCAACATGCGTTT
>JAYTUC010000002.1:0-12656 GCA_043744775.1 Fimbriiglobus sp.
GTTCTCGACCGTCGCCAAGGAGCACGGGGCGCTCGCCAAGCAGCTCAAGCCGTACAACGAACTGATGGCCCTCGAAGCCGCCATCCGCGAGTCCGAAGCGATCCTCGCGTCGGACGACCGCGACATGCGCCCGCTCGCGCAAGAGGAGTTGGCGGACCTGCGGCCGAAGCGCGACGCCCTGCACACGAAGGTCGAAGACCAACTCCTCGTCGATCCGGGCGAAGACTTCACGAGTCTGATCGTCGAAATCCGCAAGGGCACCGGCGGCGACGAGGCGGCGCTGTTCGCCGGGAGCCTGTACGAGATGTACACCCGCTACGCCCGCGTCCAGGGCTGGGGCCTCGACGAGATTTCCGCGAGCGAGGGCGAGGCCGGCGGCTACAAGGAGGTGTCGTTCAGCGTCAAGGGCGACGGCGTCTTCCAGGCGTTACGCTTCGAGAGCGGCGGCCACCGGGTGCAGCGCGTGCCCAAGACGGAAACGCAGGGCCGCATCCACACCTCGATGGCGACCGTCGGCGTGATGCCGGAACCCGACGAGGTGCAAGTCACCATCCGCCCCGAGGACCTCGACATCGAGGTGATGCGGGCCGGCGGCGCGGGCGGGCAGCACGTCAACAAGACCGAGTCGGCGGTGCGCATCTGGTATCGCAAGGGCACGGCCGACGAGGTCGAGGTGAAGTGCCAGGACGGCCGCAGCCAGACGAAGAACAAGGAGCAGGCGATGCGTGTCTTGCGCGGCCGCGTCTTCGAGGCGCAGCAGCGGAAGTTGCACGAGGAGCGCGCCGAGATGCGCCGCACGCTGATCGGCGGCGGCGACCGCTCCGCGCGCATCCGCACCTACAACTTCCCCGACGGCCGCATCACCGACCACCGCATCGGCCTGACGGTGTTCAAGCTGATGGAGATCCTCGGCGGCAGCCTCGACTACCTGATCGCCCCGATGAAAGACCACGACAAGCAGGAACGCCTGGCAATGGTGAAGTGAGGCCGCAGGCGCGGCGAGCGGCGGATGTCAGTCCGCTGTTCCACCCTGTGATGGGTCGTCGCCAGCCTTGGGGAGTTCTTAGCGCCCGCAGGTGGCGGCCTTCCGTGTTGGGGGCTGGAACAGCGGACTGACGTCCGCCGCTCGCCGCGCCTGCGGCGTCCAGCACCCTGTCCGGCCACCCGCAAAACGCCTACCTTCTCTTGTAATCGTGAGACGCACCGTCCTCGCGTCCGCATCCCCGAACGCGCTCAACGAACCGGAGTCGAGTCATGTCAGGGTCGAACTGGCGGCAGTGGGTTTGCGTCGCGCAACCGGTCGGCTTCCGGCCCCAAGTCGAGGCGCTGGAAGACCGGGCCGTCCCGTCCAACATGGTGTGGGCCAACCGCGGGCAGGCGTCCGACCGGTTCGCGGCCGTCTTCGGCGACCGGGCCGAGGCCGCCCGCAAGGTCGTCGATTACTCCCTGGCTTCGTGGGGCAAGGTGATCGTCAACCTGAACCAGCCGCCGATCGACGCCAGCCCCGACAAGAACACCATCACCTTCACCGTCAGCATGGGTAAGGAAGCGGGCAACGGCGGCGGTGCCTCGGCCAGCTCGTACGCCTACCCGACGGAGGAGGACTCGAACAACGGCCGCAACGGCACCCCGACGAGCGGAATCATTACGCTGGACGCGGGGTTCGAGGGCCAGCCCGACAAGGGCTGGTGGATCGACCCGAACCCCGGCGACCTCACGCGGTTCACCAACGTACTCAGCCCGTTCGCGGCCAACCGCGGGTCGCAAGCCGACGGGGTGGACCTGGTGGACATCGTCAACGGCGAGATCGCCCACGTCCTCGGCCTGTTCAGCGGCCAGGCCCGCCTCCAGACGCCGCTGACCGGCACCCTCACGAAGCTCGCCCCGGCAGTCGAGGACCGGCACAGCGACGGCAAGGCGGGCTTTTACTACGTGTTCGACGGCCCGAGTATCACCCAACTGCTGACGAGCTACGACAGTTCGGCCGGCGACACCAAGGCCGCCGTCCACACGCCGCAGCCGCGGGACACCAACCTGCCGATCCCCTTCGTCAGCAAGTTCCGCGGCGCGGTGACGCTGACCGGGGCGATCGACGCCGGCAACGCCCTGGGCGGCAGCCGCGTGATCCCGTCGGACAACCTGATGCTGCTGTTCAAGGACGCCTACGGGTACGACGTGCTGCTACCGTCCACCCTGCCGGGGGGGACGTTCAACGCGTCGGTCACGCCGGCCCGCCGGCTCGTCGTCCGGGGCGGCCCCGACGGCGACCCGACGCCGACCGGCGACGTGAGCGTCGGGGCACCGGGCGTCAGCGGGCTGGGCCACGGCCTCGGGCCGCAGTACTTCGACAACGGCCCGGCCAGCCCGGACCGCATTACCCTGAAGCGGGACGGCGACTCCGTGCTGGTGAGCGTCGAGCCGGGCCGCAGCGGGCCGCTGCCGAACACCGACCCGAACGCCCTCGGGGCCGCCCGGCCGATCGTCACCCGCGTCCCGCTGGCGTCGTTCGACTCCATCGAAGTCGATGCCAACGGGGGCGACGACACGGTGGTCCTCGACCTGTCGGGCGGTAACTTCTTGCCGGCTGGCGGCTTCGACCTCGACGGCGGCGACGGGGCCGACAAGGTCATGGTGCTCGGCGGCGGGCCGTTCCAGACCGACGGCCGCACGCTCACGCTGCCCGGCATGGGGACGGTCAAGCTCGCCAGCGTGACCGAACTCGACGAGGCCACGGGGCTGAGCATCGGCACGATCCAAGGGGCGGCGGTCACGATCGACCCGGCGGGCGTGCGGCTCGCGGCGGGCAGCCCGCTCGCCGCCACCGCGGTCACCCGCCCGGCCCGCGGCCAGGTGGCCATCAACCCCGACGGCACGCTCGCCTACACCCCGGACCGGGGCTTCCGTGGCGACGACACGTTCACCGTGACCCTCGGGGGCGGGTCGGCCGGCGGCGGCGCGGTGACCTTCCCCGTGGCGGTCCGGGTCGGCCCGGCCCCCGCGCTGGTCGGCGTCCCGACGACCGCCGTCGGCGGGACCGACGGCACCTTTCGCGTCGTCACCCCCGACGGCAAGGCCGGGGCCGCCGTCACCGCCTTCCCCGGCTTCACGGGCGGCGTCCGCGTGGCGTCGGCCGATGTCAACGGCGACGGCACCCCGGATACTGTCGTCGGCACCGGCCCCGGCTCGGCGACGCACCTGCGCGTCCTGGACGGCAAGAGCGGGGCCGAGCTGTTCGCGATGGACCCCTTCGAGGCCGGCTTCACCGGCGGCGTCTTCGTCGCGTCGGGCGACGTGAACGGCGACGGCGTGCCGGACCTGGTCGTCTCCACGGACCAGGGCGGCGGGCCGCGCGTCCGCGTGTTCAGCGGCAAGGGCTTCGGCCAGCTCGCCGACTTCTTCGGCATCGACGACCCCGCCTTCCGCGGCGGGGCGCGGGTCGCCACCGGCGACCTCAACGGCGACGGCGCGGCCGACCTCGTGGTCAGCGCCGGCTTCGGCGGCGGCCCGCGGGTGGCGGTGTTCGACGGCAAGTCGAACTTCGCCCGCAAGCTCGTCGGCGACTTCTTCGCCTTCGAGAACAGCCTGCGCAACGGCGTCTTCCCGGCCGTCGGCGACGTCAACGGCGACGGCAAGGCCGACCTCGTCGCGGGGGCCGGGCCGGGTGGCGGGCCGCGCGTCAGCGTGTTCGCCGCCGGCGACCTGCTCGCGACCCCGTCGGTCCAGACGCGCCTCGCCGACTTCTTCGCCGGCGACCCGGCCCGCCGCGACGGCGTGCGGGTCGCGGTCAAGGACCTCGACGGCGACGCCAGGGCCGACGTGGTGGCGGCCGTCGGCGCGACGGCACTGGCCTACAGCGGCAAGGGGCTGGCGTCGGGCGCGTCGGTCGCCGACCTGTCGGCGAACTTGCTGCCCGGCCAGTCCGACGGGGTCTTCGTCGGCTAACCGCCGCCCTCGCCGGCGTGTGCTACACTGACGCGGGCGGCCGCGGTGGTCGCCCCACACCTCGGGGCGAAGACGATGACTCACGACTCGCAGGTCACGCCGAACTTGCTCGCCACCCACCCCACGCTGACGCGGCTGGGGGGGCAGCCCGCGCGGAGCTGGGAGGGGTCCGGCACCGTCGTCGGCGGCCGCTACACGCTGCTGGAGTGCGTCGGCCAGGGCGGCATGGGGGCCGTCTGGTCCGCCCAGCAGACGGCCCCGGTGCGCCGGCTCGTCGCCGTGAAGGTGCTGCACGGCCGGGGCGACTCGCGCAACGTGCTCGCCCGCTTCGAGGCCGAGCGCCAGGCGCTCGCGGTCATGGACCACCCGAACGTCGCCAAGATCCTCGACGGCGGCGTGTCGGACGCGGGGTCGCCGTACTTCGTCATGGAGTACGTCCGGGGCGTGACGATCACGCGATTCTGCGACGCCCGCCAACTCACCCCGTCGCAGCGCCTCGAGCTATTCGTGCCGGTGTGCGAGGCGATCCAGCACGCCCACCAGAAGGGCATCATCCACCGCGACATCAAGCCGTCGAACGTGCTCGTGGCCCTGGCCGGCGACCGGGCGGTGCCCAAGGTGATCGACTTCGGCGTCGCCAAGGCGACCGGCCCCGCCCTCACCGACCTGACGCTGAACACCGAGTTCGGCGTCGTGGTCGGCACGCCGCAGTACATGTCGCCGGAGCAGGCCAGCCTCACCGGCTTCGACATCGACACGCGCTCGGATGTCTACTCCCTGGGCGTGCTGCTGTACGAACTGCTCACCGGCGGCCCGCCCTTCCGGCAGCGAGGGGCGGAGCGCGACGGCCTGCTCGAAGTCCTGCGGCTGATCCGCGAGGAGGAGCCGCCGCGGCCGAGCACGCGGCTGACCCAGGCCGACGCCTCGCCGCCCTTGGCGCTGCTGGGCGAGCGGCGCGGCACCGACCCCGCGCGGCTCGTCGGGCTGCTGCGGGGCGAACTCGACTGGGTCGTGATGAAGGCGCTCGAGAAGGACCGGGCGCGGCGGTACGAGACGCCGGCCGCGCTCGCCGCGGACGTGCGCCGCTACCTGGCCGGCGAGGCGGTCCTGGCCCACCCGCCGAGCCTCCGCTACCGCGCCGGCAAGGCGCTGCGCCAGAACCGCGTGCCGGCCGTCGCGGCGGCGGCGGTGGTGCTCACGCTGGTGGCCGGGCTGGCCGGGACGACCGCGGGGCTGCTCCGCGCGGAGGCGGCCCGCGCGGCCGAGGCCGCGCAGCGCGCCGACGCGGAGGCGGCCCGCGCGGCCGAGGCCGAGTTGCGCCACCTGTCGGACGGCCACCTCGCCCTCGCCCAGGCGGCCGAGAAGCTGTCCGAGCAGCGTCGGCAAGCCGCCGCCCTCGCGCAACAGCGCGCGATGGGGGTGCTGCGGGCGGCGACCGGCGAGGACGTCGAGAGGCTGATCGGCTCGCGCAAAGACCTCGGCGCGAACGAGCGGGCTTACCTCCAGGCGATCGCCGGCCGCTGGGAGGAGTTCGCCCGGACCACGGTCGGCACGCCCGAGGCGGCGATGGTCGCCGCCGAGGGGGCGTCGCGCGTCGCGCACTTGCGGATGATGCTCGGCGAGGACGACGCCGCACTCGCCGGCTACCGGGCCGCCACCGACCGCCTCGAGAAGCTGTCGGCCGACGCCCCGGCCGAACCCGCCTACCGCCGCGAGTTGGGGCAGACCCGCGCCAACCTGGGCAAACTCCTGTGCGACCAGGGGCGGGTGGCTGAGGGAGAGGCCGAGGAGCGCCGGGGGCTGAAACTCCGGGTCGGCCTCGTCGCCGACTTCCCCGGTCACGCGGGCTACCGGGACGACCTCGCCGCCTCCCGCCTGAATCTCGGGACGTTGCTCGCCCGCGGCCACCGCCTCGCCGAGGCCGAGGTCGAGATCCGGGCCGCCCGCGCGCTGTACGCCGCCGCGTTGGCTGACCCCGCCTCCGCCGCCGAAGGCCGCGCCGGGTTGGCCAAGTCGCACAACAGCTTGGGCGTCGTCCTGATGGAGACGGGCCGGCCGGGCGAGGCCGAAACCGAGTACCGCCTGTCGATCGACTCCCGCCGCAAGCTGTCGGCCGAGTTCCCCGGCGTCCCCGACTACGCCTACGACTACGCCGGCACCCGGCAGAACCTGGGCAACTTGCTCCTCGGCGGCGGCCGCGTGGCGGACGCCGAGCGGGAATTCCGGGCCGCGTTAGCGACGACCGAGAAGCTGGTCGCGGACTTCCCCGCCGCGCCGCGCTACCGGGTCAGTCTCGGCGGCAGCTACTGCAACTTCGCCAACTTACTCGTCGAGACGGGCCGGCCCGCCGAGGCCGTGCCTTACGGCGACAAGGCCGTCGCCGCCCTGACCGCGGTCCTCGCCAAGAACCCGAAGGACGCCACCGGCCGGCTGTTCTTACGCAGTTCGTACCTGGGCCGCGCGACGGCCCTCGCCGCGACCGGCCGGCACGCCGAGGCCGACGCCGACTTCGACGCAGTCGTCGCGTACAGCCCCCCCGGCGACCACCCCGAGATTCTCGGCCGCAAGGCGAAGTCGCGGCCCCAGCCCGAGGCCGCCCCGCCGCCCCGCGACGCCGAGTGAGCCGTCCGGGCGCGGGCCGTGGTACAATGCCGTGACCCCCTGGAGGACTGCCGATGCCGATCCACGACTGGTCACGGGTCGATGCCGGGTGCTTCCAGCACTTCCACCTGAGTTGGGCCTGTCGGATCACTGATGCCCCCCCTCAACCGCGGCCTCGGGCCGAAGGGCTTGACGGCCCTGCTCGAACTGAGCTGCGGCTGGCCGATCCCCGCCGCTTTGACGCGGGGGAGTCGCCGGTCGGATGTCGCGCCGCCCTCGGATCGAACCCTGGCAAGGCGTGATCGCATCAACTACGCCAAGCGTAAGGACCGCGTCGTCATCCGGCACGGCCTCGGGCGGGTCGTGGCGATCATCGAGCTCGTCTCGCCGGGCAACAAAGACGGGGCCAACGCCTTGCGGTCCTTCGTCACAAAGGCGTGCGACATCTTGAACCAGGGCATCCACCTCGTCGTGGTGGACCTGTTCCCGCCGACGCCGCGCGACCCCCAAGGGTTCCACAAGGCGATCTGGGACGAGTTCGAGGAGGTGCCGTTCGAGTTCCTGCCCGACAAGCCGCTCACCGTCGCGTCCTACGTCGGCGGCGACAACCCCACGGCCTACGTCGATTCGGTCGGCGTCGGCGACCCGCTGCCGCCCATCCCGCTATTCCTGACCGAGGACGAAGACTACGTCCCGTGCCCCCTCGAAGCGACCTACATGGAGGCGTGGAACGCACTACCGGCGCTGCTGCAAGAGCTGGTCGAGACGCCGGCCGCGTGAGCCGTCAGCCCTTCGGCCCGTACACCGCCGCCGGGTCGAAGACGCGCTCGCCGCTGACGCGGAGTTCGTCGCCGGCGAGTTCGCGGAAGAAGCAACTCGGGTACCCCTCGTGGCACGCCGCGCCGCCGACCTGCTTTACCTTCAAGAGCACCGCGTCGCCGTCGCAATCGACGTGGATCGACTGCACCTCCTGGACGTTGCCGCTCTCCTCGCCCTTGCGCCACAGCCGGTTGCGACTGCGCGAGAAGTAGACGGCGCGGCGGGTCCGCACCGTCTCGGCGAACGCCTCGGGGTTCATCCAGGCGACCATGAGGACCTGCCCCGTCGCCGCGTCCTGGGCGACGGCACACACCAGCCCGCCGCCCTTCGTGAAGTCGAGCATCAGTCGCCGTCCGTTGTGAAAGGGAGCTTGCCGCCGGCGGCGAACGCGGCCACCACGTCGGGGTCGCGCATCGCCGCGAACGACCAGACGCCGCCGCCCAGGCCGATCAGGCAACAGCCGCCGAAGCACGGTAAGCACGCCAACCCTGCCCCGAGTTTCGCCAGGCCGCGGCTGGAGAACTTCAGCAGCGAGACGGCCCCGATCAGCACCAGGGTGTCGAAGACGAGCCCGAAACCGATGAGCACCGGCAACGCCTTGACGTAGTAGCCCACGCCGAGTTCCAAGGCGTCGTACAGCGGCGCGACGTCCTGCCGCTGCTGGGCGGTCATGTTCGCCTCCGCTTCGGCGCGCTCCTGCTTCATCTGCGCGACGGGGTCCACGGCGAGTTGGGTCAGGCCGTAGACGGCGCCCAGCAGCCCCAAGGCACCGTGAATGACCAGCAGCGCCACCGGGCTGAACACGCGCGCCTTGGCCCGCTTCAACTGCGCCGGCGTGAGCGGGGCGACGGGGTCGGGCAGGTCGTCGTCGGCCCAGCGGTCGTCGTCGGCGTCGCGCGGCATGTCTGACTCGGGTTGTGGAGGTGGTCGAATCCCGCCGCTCGCCGGGCACTAGTACGCCATGAGGCTGTACACGTCGTGGCCGCCGAGCTTGCCGCGGCCGCCCAGGAAGGCCAGCTCGACCAGGAAGGCGCAGCCGAGGACCGTGCCGCCGGCCTGCTCGACGAGCTGGCAGCCGGCCGACATCGTGCCGCCGGTGGCGAGCAGGTCGTCCACCATCAGCACACTCGCGCCCTCGGCGATGCCGTCGATGTGCATGTGCAGTTCGGCCTCGCCGTACTCGAGTTCGTACTTCAGGCTGTAAGTCCGGTACGGCAACTTGCCCGGCTTGCGCAGCGGGATGAGCGGCACGCGCAGTTGCAGGGCGAGCGGCGCGGCGAACAGGAAGCCGCGGGCCTCGACCGCGGCGATGGCGTCGATCTTGGCTGTCGAGTAGTGGGCCGCGAGCTTCGAGATGGCGTACTCGAAGGCGTCGGGGTCGGCGAGCAGCGGCGTGATGTCCTTGAACAGGATGCCCGGCTTGGGGAAGTCGGGGATGTCGCGGATGAAGCGGTTCAGGTCCACGGTGCGGCCGCTCCGGTGCGAGTCACTTCCCTATCGTGGAGACATCGTATCCGCGCGAACCCCGGAAGCAACTCCATGAGCCGCACCGTCCGCCCCGCGACGCCCGCCGACGGCGCGACCGTCGTCGCCTACAACGCCGCCCTCGCCCTGGAAACCGAGGGCAAGCGGCTCGACCCCGCGACGCTCGCCGCCGGCGTCGCCGCGGCGCTCGCCGACCCCGCCAAGGGGTATTACACCGTCGTCGAGGACGGCGGCGCGGTCGTCGGGCAGTGCCTCGTCACCCTGGAGTGGTCCGACTGGCGCAACGGCTGGTTCTGGTGGATTCAGAGTGTCTACGTCGTGCCGACGGCTCGCCGCACGGGGGTGTTCCGCGACCTGTACCGGCACCTCGAAGCCGATGCCGCGGCCCGCCCCGACGTGATCGGCATCCGCCTCTACGTCGAGCGCGATAACGCCCGCGCTCAGGCGACCTACGCGAGCCTCGGGATGGCCGAGGAGCCGTACAACCTGATGGTTCGCTACCCGCTGCCGGGCCGCGCGAGCGCGGTCGGCTGACCGGCGAGCCGGAAAGCGTCAGCGCCGGGAGTTTTGCGTGCTCGAGTCACTCCGGGCGCTGACGCTTTCCGGCTCGCCGGGGGTCACGTCGCCTTCAGCGGCTTGCGGCCGTGCGCCGCCCGCAGGCGGTTGGCCGACTGCCACAGCCGCGGGTCGCTTCGCAAGAACTCGACGACGTTCGCGGTCGTGACGCCGAGCGCCGCGGCCGCCGTGCTGACCTGCGCCCCCACGGCATCGAGCAGGTCGAGCAGCACCCCGGCGGCGGGCCAGAACGGCACGCTCTTGACGCCCGCGTCGAGCCGGCCACCGACGATCGCCGCGCCGAGGTCCGGGTGCGCCAGCACGTCGTCGGGGTCGAGGGGGTCGCGCCAATCGAGGAAGAGCGCCCGCCGCAGTCGCTTCAACGCCTTCGCCTTGTTGGCGTGCTGCGACCGGCTCTCCTCGGCGATGACGAGTAGCCCGGTCGGCGGGTGGCGCAAGCGCACGGCGGAGCTGGTCTTGTTGCGCTTCTGGCCGCCGGGGCCACTGGCGCGGTAAGTGTCAACCTCGCACTGCGCGAGCAGTTGCGGCTCGGTGAGGCCCGACCAGGTGTGACGCGGCAGCCGCGGCGGCACGGCTAACTCGCGGCCAACGCCACGGCGTTCGACGCGACCGCAGTCGGGAAGTCGTCGAAGGCCCCCTCGTCAGCGGTGATGATCTCGACGCCGTGAGGGGTGAGTGCGAGCGTGTGCTCGACGTGGACGCTCGGCAAGCCGTCCTTCGTGACGACCGTCCAGTGGTCGCCGAGAGCCTTCACGTCGGCCTTGCCCATGTTCACCATCGGCTCGACGGCCAGCACCAAGCCCGGTTCGAGGCGGAAGTCGTGCTTGCGGGTGTCGCGATCGACGAAGTTGGGCACCTGCGGGTTCTCGTGCATGTTGCGGCCGATGCCGTGGCCGACGTACGCCTCGACCATGCGGAACCCGGCCGTCTCAACGTGCTTCTGCATCCGCGACGCGACCTCGCTCCACCACTTGCGGCGCGGCAGTTCGTCGATGGCGATTTGCAGCGCCTCGCCGGCGACGCGGACCAGCCGCGCCCACTCCGGGCGGATCGTGCCGATGGGAATCGGGATGGCGCGGTCGGCGCACCAGCCGTTGAGCCGACAGGCGGTATCGACTTTGAGCAAGTCGCCGTCGCGTAAGACGCGGCCCTTGGGGATGCCGTGGACCACTTCTTCGTTAACGCTCAGGCAAGTCACCGCGGGAAACGGCACCTTGCCGGGGTAGCCCTTGAAGAGCGGCGTGGCGTTGTGGGCGGCGTAGAAGCGCTCGACCGCCTGGTCGATCTCGATCGTCTTGACGCCCGGCTTGGCCAGGTCGCGGCAGATTTGCAAGGCGCGGGCGACGAGCTTGCCCGACTCGCGCATCAGCACGAGTTCGCGGGCCGACTTCAACTCGGGCGGGCGGTACTGCGTCGCTCGGACCATGCGGGGGAACCTACCGACGTGAAACCGCCGGCGCGAACTGCGCCGGCGAAAGGGATTCTACGAGGTGCCGACCGGCCGGTCACTTCTTGACAGGCGTCTGCTGGAGGGCGACAACGAGCACCTGGATCTTCGCCTCGATGCCGTAGCCGAGCGAGAGCGGGACTTCGGTCAAGGTGTTGGCCTCCTTGATCGGCAGCTCGAGCTTGACCATGTCCGGCTCGACCATCAGGTTCTTGCCTTTGAGGGTCTTCGAGATTTCGACGGGGCCGATGCTGCCGTAGAGGTGGCCGTCCTCGGTGGCGTTGGCCTCCATCGTCAGGCTCGTCAGGCGGCTGATCTGCTCGGCCAAGACCTTGAGGTCGGCGATGCGCGCCTCCTTGGCCTTGCTGACCTTGATCTTGTAGCGCTCGAGCAGCTTCAAGTTGTGTTCGGTCGGAATCACCGCGAGGCTGTAGGGCAGCAAGTAGTTGCGGGCGTAGCCGCTCTTGACCTCGACGAGGTCGCCCTGCTTGCCGAGGTGGTTGACGTCCTCGATCAGGACGATCAGGGTGCCGCCGTTCTTGCCCTTCTTGACCTGGTTCCGCTTGCGGACCTTCTTCTGGGGAAGGGCCTTCACGGCCGGCTTGCTCTTGTCGCCCTTCGCCTTCGACTTGATCGCTGTCTTAGCCATCGCGGGGAGCCTTCACTCAAGGTTGCCGCGGCTTCGGGGTTCAGTCCGAGGCCGCGGGTCACAGTGTCACGGGGGTTACGTTAGAACGGGATATTGCCTTCGTCGGAGTCGTCGTGCTGCGGGGCCTGCTGCGCCGGCGGGCTGAAGCCGCCCGGCCGGCCGGGGGCGCGGCTGCCGCCGGTGACGCCGCCGGCGGGCGGGGCCTTCCGCGGCGGGGCCTGTTGCATGTCCATCTCGTCGCTGCCGCCGCCCATCTCGTCGGCCTGGCCGCCGCCCATGCCGCCACCGCCATCCTGGCGGGGATCGAGCAGTTGCACGTTATCGACGACGAGTTTGTGCTTCGAGCGCTTGGCCCCGGTCGTCTTGTCGTCCCACTGCTCGAAGTGCAACTTGCCCTCGACCATGATCTGGCTGCCGCGGCGACACTTGTCGCGCACCAAGTCGGCGAGCTTGCCGGTCTCGCCGCGGTTGTACGCCTCGCAGTCGATGAACATCGGCTCGTCTTCCCACTGCCCGCTTTGGGCGTTCTTGCGCCGGTTCGTCACCGCGAAGCCGAACTTCGCCACGAGGCCGCCGTTCTGGAACGCGCGCGTCTCCACGTCCCGCGTCAGGCGGCCGATGAAAATCACCTTGTTCATGTTCGCCATCGTCAAACCCTCACAGACGCGAAGACCGACGGTATGGGGTGGCAGGGGAGTTCAGGGGGTCGCGTCGAATCCGCCGGCCGCGTCTGGACTTTACTCTAAACGTCGCGGCGGCGGCCGGCCAGGTGCGTAGCGACTACTCGGGCTTCTCGGGCGCGCGCTCCGGGCGGCGGCGGCCGGCCCCGGCGGCGGTGAACGCCTCGCCCTCGGCCTCGCCGCCGAAGTTCGGCGTCACGTTGTCGCCGGCCGTGTCGTCCTGGAGGCCCCGCAGCGCGAAGCCGGGAGTCGTGTCGTTCTGAGCGATCTCCATCATCGTCTCCGTCCACCGGTAGTCGATGTTCGAGGTCATCAGCCGCAGCACGTTCTCGTTAATGGCGAAGTCGCGCTCAATATCGCGCTGCTTGGTGCTCTCGCACTTGTAGTAGACGATGTGGAAGGTCGCCTTCTTCTGCTTGCGGATCGGGTAGAACAGCTTGCGGTCGTCCCACATGCG
>JAYTUC010000003.1:0-3206 GCA_043744775.1 Fimbriiglobus sp.
TTCATCCCGCAGCAGGACAAGGGGTACTTAATTGCCAGCATCCAACTGCCCGACGCGGCGTCGGCGGAGCGGACGCGCGAGGAGGTGCGCAAGATCACCGAAGTCGCCCTCGGCACGCCGGGCGTCGGCCACGTCAACAGCGTCGCCGGCAACTCGTTCGTCCTGAGCGCCTACGGCAGCAACTTCGGGTCGATGTTCGTCATCCTCGACCCCTTCGAGAAGCGTCTGCGCCCCGAGTCGTACCCCGATGTCGCCTTGCCCAACGGCACTACCCGCAAGCGGACGCTGGCAGACCTCTCCGCGGACAGCGTGGCGGCGGAACTGCGGAAGCGCATCGGCGCGAACGTCCACGAGGCCCAGGTCAACCTGTTCGGTGCCCCCGCGGTGCCGGGGCTGGGGCGGGCCGGCGGCTTCCGGCTGATGGTCGAGGACCGCGGCGTCGATGACATGAACTTCCTGAGCGAGATGGCCGACAGCCTCGTGACGCGGGGCAACGCCTCGCCCGGCCTGGTGGGGCTGTTCACGGTGTTCCGCACCAACTCGCCGCAACTCAGCGTGCAGGTCAACGCCGCCGCCTGTTCCGC
Organism: Fimbriiglobus sp.; assembly: GCA_043744775.1. Lineage (GTDB taxonomy): Bacteria > Planctomycetota > Planctomycetia > Gemmatales > Gemmataceae > Fimbriiglobus. Next base: position 585 of record JAYTUC010000003.1, read on the forward strand.
CGAGGGCATCGACGTGCGCGACGTGTACGCCGTGATGCAATCGACGCTCGGCGTGCGCTACGTCAACGACTTCAACCGCTTCGGCCGCACCTGGCAGGTCAACGTCCAGGCCGACCGGCAGTTCCGCGACGACGTGACGACGGTCCGCAAGCTCAAGATCAAGAACCGCGCCGGCAACTTGGTACCTTTGGGGGCGGTCGCCACGGTCGTCGAGACGAACGGCCCGCCGGTGCTGACGCGCTACAACACGCACCCCGCCGCCGCGATCAACGGCAACATCAAGCCCGGCACGAGCAGCGCCAGCGGCCTGGCCGCGATGCGGCGGCTCGCCGAGGACGAACTGCCGAGCAACATGAAGGCCGAGTGGACCGAACTCGCCTTCATCGAGGAGCGCTCGCGCGACACCGGGTTCGCCGTGTTCGCCGTCGCCGTGGCCGTCGTGTTCTTAGTACTCGCGTTCCTCTACGAGAGCTGGGCGTTGCCGCTGGCGGTGATCCTGGTCGTGCCGATGTGCGTGTCGAGTTCGCTGCTGGGCGTCGGGCTGACGCGGCTCGACACGATCCCCGCGGACGCGCTGACGCTCTCGCTCAACGGCTGGACCTGGAACCCGGCTTACGCCGCCGGGGTCGCGCGACAGGGCGAAGTCTTCGACGTGAACCTGGCGTCGCGCGTCGGCCTGGCGGCGCAGGACATCAACATCTTCACGCAGGTCGGCTTCGTGGTGCTGATCGGGCTGGCGTGCAAGAACGCCATCCTCATCGTCGAGTTCGCCAAGCGGCAGCGCGACGCCGGCACGGACCGCCGCGCCGCGGTGCTCGAGGCGTGCCACCTGCGCCTGCGGCCGATCCTGATGACCTCCGCGGCGTTCGTGCTGGGCGTCTTGCCGCTGGTGCTGGCGACCGGGGCGGGGGCCGAGATGCGCACCGCGTTGGGCGTCGCGGTCTTCTCGGGCATGATCGGCGTGACCTTCTTCGGCATCTTCCTCACGCCCGTCTTCTACGTCCTCGTCGATCGCCTGAGTAACCGCGTCGCCCTCGACGTGGGCTGGCTGCGGCGGGCGTGGCACGCCGCGCGTTACTTCGTCAAGTTCGAGTTCCTCCGCCCCGCGGCGCGCCGCGTGGGCGTCCGCTTCAACCTGCCCGCCGGCTCGTAACGCCCCCACTCCGAGTCCAGAGACCACGCCGTGTTCGCGCGCTTCTTCATCGACCGCCCCATCGCCGCCGCCGTGCTGTCGATCCTCATCACGCTCGGCGGGGCCGTCGGGCTGGCGCGGCTGCCGGTGGCGCTCTACCCCGAGATCACGCCGCCGACGGTCGAGGTCGCGGCCGTTTACGCCGGGGCCAACGCCCGCATCGTCGAGGACACCGTGGCGTCCCCCATCGAGCAGCAGGTCAACGGCGTCGAGGGGATGCTGTACCTGTCGAGCGTCTGCGGCAACGACGGCTCGTACACCCTGACCGTGACCTTCAAGTCCGGCACCGACCTGAACATCGCCCAGGTGCTCGTGCAGAACCGCGTCAACCTCGCCGAGCGCGTGTTGCCCGACATCGTGCGCCGGCGGGGCGTGTCGGTGAAGAAGAAATCGACGGGGCAGTTGATGATCATTAACTTGCGCTCGCCGGGGAGGAACTACAACGACATCGAGCTGAGCAACTACGCGACGATCCAGCTGCGCGACGAACTCGCCCGGCTCGAAGGCGTCGGCGACATCCAGTTCTACGGCGAGCGCGACTATAGCATGCGCGTCTGGCTCGACCCCGACAAGCTGACCGCGCGCAACCTGTCGCCGGCCGACGCGGTGCGGGCGGTCGAGGAGCAGAACGCCCAGGTCGCCGCGGGGCAGATCGGCCAGCCGCCGGCCCCGACGGGACAGATGTTCCAGTACACGATCAACACGCTGGGCCGCCTCCAGACCCCCGAGCAGTTCGCCGACATCGTGCTCAAGACCGACGCCGACGGCCGGGCGGTGCGCTTGAAGGATGTCTGCACGCGCATCGAACTCGGGGCGGTCGGCTACGACCAGACGTGTACGCTCGACGGCCAGCCGTCGGTCGCGCTGGGCGTCTACCAGTTGCCCGGCACGAACGCCCTCGACACGGCCAAGCGGGTCCGCGCCAAGATGGTCGAGTTGCGGCCGAAGTTCCCCGCGGACGTCGATTACTCGATCGTCTACGACACGACGCCGTTCATTGAGGAGTCGGTGCGGGAGGTCCTCGTCACCCTGCGCGACGCGGTGTTCCTGGTCGCGCTGGTGATGCTAGTCTTCCTGCAAAGCTGGCGCTCGGCGGTGATCCCGCTGGCCGCCGTGCCGACCGCGATCGTCGGCACCTTCGGCGTCATGGCGGTGCTGGGCTACAGCCTCAACACTCTGACCCTCTTCGGCCTCGTGCTGGCGGTGGGCATTATCGTCGATGACGCGATCGTCGTCGTCGAGGCGGTCGAGCATCACATCGAGGCGGGCCTGGCCCCGCGCGACGCGGCGTTGGCGGCGATGCGCGACGTTTCGGGGCCGGTCATCGCCGTGGGCCTGGTGCTGGCGGCGGTGTTCGTGCCGTGCCTGTTCATCAGCGGCATCCTCGGCCAGTTCTTCCGCCAGTTCGCCGTGACCATCGCCATCTCGAC
>JAYTUC010000004.1:0-40380 GCA_043744775.1 Fimbriiglobus sp.
CGGCCTGACGAGCAACGCCGTGCGGGCGGTCAACTTCGCCGTGGCCCACGGGGCGAAGGTCATCAACGAGAGCTGGGGCGGCGGCAACTACGACGCCCCACTCGCCGACGCCATCGCCCGCGCCGCCCAGGCCGGCGTGATCGTCGTCAACAGCGCGGGCAACTACGCCTCGAACAACGACGCCGCCCCGTTCTTCCCCGCCAACTACACCACGCAGTTCGACAACGTCGTCTCGGTCGCCGCCACGACGGCCAGCGGCCGCCTGGCCGGCTACTCCAACTTCGGCGCGGCGACGGTCACCCTCGCGGCCCGCGGCGACAACGTCTTGAGCACGCTGCCCGGCGGCCGCTACGGCCTCCTGTCCGGCACCTCAATGGCCGCGCCGATGGTGAGTGGCGCGATCTCGCTTTTGTGGGACGCGCACCCCGACTGGACCTACCGCCAGGTCCTCGCCAAGCTGCGCGGCTCCGTCGATCTCGACGCGACTCTGGCCGGCAAGACGGCCACCGGCGGCCGCCTCAACCTCGCCCGCCTCCTCGACGCCCCGGCCAACCCGCCGCCGGCCGCCCCGCCAGTCGCGCCCACTTCGCCGCCGGCCGCGCCGCCGCAGTCGGTGGTGAGCGCGACGTTCGCCGGGGCGCGGGCCGGGCAGTTTGACCGCGTGTACGTCACGTTCGCCGGCCCGACCGACCCCGGCACGCTCGCCCGCGCGGTCACGGTCACCGGCCCGGCCGGGCCGATCGGCGTCTCGGCCGTCGTCCCCGTCGGCGGCTCGAATAACACCCGCTTCACGCTGCTGTTCTCGCGGAACCAGTCGGCCGGCGGCGTCTACACGCTCAAGGTCGGCGGGTTCACGACGAGTGTCGCCCTCAACGCCCCGCCGGTCGCCCCGCCGGCCAGCCCGCCGAGTGCCCCCCCCGCGAGTCCGCCGACCGGGGGCCGGGCGACCTACGACGCCGGGGTGCCGCGGGCGATCCTCGACCAGCGGACGACGCGCGTCGAAGTCTTCGTCGCCGGCACCCAGGCCGTGAGCGACCTGGCGGTGACGCTGGACGCCGCCCACGGCCGCGTCAGCGACCTGAGCATCCGCCTCACCGCCCCCGACGGCCGCAAGGTGACGCTGTTCCATCGCCGCGGGGGGCAGGGCGCGAACCTGACGGGCACGACCTTCCGCGACGGCGGGGCCGCACTGGCGACCGCGGCCGCCCCGTTCGCCAGGACCTTGCGCCCCGAGCAGCCGCTGGGCGTGTTCAACGGCATGAGTGCCCGCGGCGTCTGGGTCGTCGAGATCTTCGACCTCGCCGCCGGCGTCGGCGGGACGCTGAACCGCGCGAGCCTCAGCTTCGGCGTCGCGTCGTAGTCCGCTGCTCCCGGTTGCGGCCACCCGATCGCGGGCGACTCGTGTCAGTGCAGTTCCCGTGAAGGTGCAGCGGCTCCGCGGCGGCGTAGGCCGGGCACCGCCAAGGGTATGCTCCTACAAGTCGCGACGCCTGATCCGGAAGCGCACGAGGGCACCCACAAGGGGATGCCCCTACCAGAACCGATCGCGCCGCAGGCGATCGGCCTTCGGCTCCGCCGCAGGCGAACGGTAGGGGCACCCCTCGTGGGTGCCCGGCCTGCGCCCCCCCCGCCGCGGAGCCGACGACGCCCTCCGCGGAGGCCCAACCCATCTGCCTTGGAACTCGTCGGGCCGAATCCGCGTGCGAGCGATTGACGACGGTCGCCGCGCCGGTTAGTCTCAGCCGCGTCGGGAGATGTCAGGCCGTCCAACCTCGCGCGGTGAGCCATGCCAACCCCCTCGAAGTCGCGTGTCGTCGGCACCGCCGCGTGCCTGGGGCTGCTGTTGGCTGTCGCCCTGGCCCGCGGCACCGCCGACAAGCCGCCGCCGCCACCCGCCGCGCCGGCGACCGCCTTCGCCGTCGCGCCGTACTTGCAGTTCGCCACCAAGACCGCCGTCACCGTCATGGCCGAGACGGCGACCCCGCTGACCTGCACGGTGCGCTACGGCCTCAGCGCCGACCTCAAGGGCACGGCCACCGGCCAACCCGGCACCATGCACGAACTGCGGCTGGAGAACCTGCAACCGAGCGCGAAATACTTCTACCAGGTCACCTGCCGGGGCGACGGCGCCGCCCCCGTCGCCAGCCCGCTGCTGACCTTCACGACGGCGTGCGACAGCTCCGAGGCGTTCAGCTTCACCGTCGTCGGCGACACGCAGAAGAACCCGGTCGTCACCGGCAAGATCGCCACGCTGATGTGGCAGCGCCGGCCGCACTTCGTGCTGCACCTCGGCGACGTGGTCGATAACGGCCCCGACAAGCGCGAGTGGACCGACGAGTTCTTCAAGCCGTGCGCCGAACTGTTCAGCCGCGTGCCGGTCTACCCGTGCCTGGGCAACCACGAGAAGAACCACCCGCACTACTACCAATACTTCAGCATGCCGGCCCCGGAGAACTATTACCACTTTACGTATGGCAACGCCGAATTCTTCTCGATGGATAGCAACCAGTTCATTACGCCGGGCACCAAGCAATACGAGTGGCTCGATAAAGCCTTGAGTGCCTCGACGGCCAAGTGGAAGATTTGCTTCCACCACCACCCCTGTTACAGCTCCGACGCGGACGACTACGGAGACACCTATAAGGGCGGCTCGACGCTCGGCGAGTTGAAGGTCAAGTTCCTCATCCCGCTCTACGAGAAGCACAAGGTTGACATCGTTATGAACGGCCACGTCCACTTCTACGAGCGGACGCACCCCATCCGCGGCGGCAAGGTCGATCGCGCCGGCGTCGTCTACCTGACCTCCGGCGGCGGCGGCGGCAAGCTCGAAGACTTCGGCCCGACGCCGACCTTCTTCAAGAACCAGAACCGCGTCGATTACCACTACTGCTACTTCACCATTTTCGACAACGTGCTAGAAGGCAAAGCCTTCGACCACGAGGGCCGACTCTTCGACACCTTCGAGATCAAGAAGTAGTCGCGAATCTCAACAGATATTCTGTAGCTGGCCTCTGTGAGGCCGGTCTGATCTCAAAGCCGGGCGAGCCGTCGGCGTGAGCCGGGGGTTTCGCGACGCAGCCGGACCCGAGAAATCCCCGGCTCACGCCGACGGCTCGCCCGGCTTTGACTCGCGGCGGGCTACACGCTCAGGAAGCGGTCGCGCGCGGCGATCGCCCACGCCCCGACGACGCGGCCGCCCTCGGCGACGAGTGCCTCGCGGTGCAACGCGCACGTCGGGCAGACGTGGCCCGGCAACGCGTACACCACCTGGCCGATCGCGAAGTCCGCAGCGTGCGCCGTCTCGATCATCAGGTGCTCCTCGCTCTGCCCCACCACCGCGTGTTCCGGCACGCCCAGCAGCCGCACGCGGTTCGCCAGCTGCGGGTCGGCGGCGACGGCCTTGTTGCCCAGGTCGAGCGTCACGCGGGTCGGCGTCGGCTTGCCGATCACGCGCGTCAGCAGCACCGCGGCCGGCGTGATGCCGGTGAAGTCCGGGTGCCGGCTGCCGTAGCCGTGGTCGTGCAAGACGTAGGTCCCCGGCGAGCACTCGAGGCCCGGCACGCTTGCCATCGCGGCGTACATCGGGAAGGTCGGCGTGCCGCCGGCGACGACCGCCGCGCAGGCCGCCACGCCGCGGTTCAAACGCTCGCGGAAGGCCAGGACCGGCTGAAGCGTGGCCTTGGCGGCGGCGGCGCGCTCGGCCGCCGGCCCCTGGTGGTTGTGGCCGTCGTAAGCGTGCAGGCCGCGCGGCGTCAGGTTCGGCGACCGCGCCATTTGCTCGTAGAGTGCGGCGGCCGCGTCGCCGATGACGACCCCCGTGCGGTCCATGCCGACGTTCAGGTCGAGGAACGCGCCGAGCGGCGTCGAGGTCGCGGCGCGGCACAGCCCGGCCAAACCCTCGGCGCTATCGACGAGGGCCGAGAACTGCGTGCCGGGGAACAGCGCGGCGAGCTTGGCCAGCCGCGCCGCGGTCGGGCCGACGACGGGGTAGGCGAGCAGCACGTCGGTCGCCCCGGCCGACGCCAACACCTCGGCCTCCGCAACCGTCGCGCACTTGTGCTTCGCGACCCCCGCGGCGAGTTGCAGCCGGACGACTTCGCGCGTCTTGTGCGTTTTGACGTGCGGCCGCAGCCGGGCGGGGTCGCCGGCCATCTCGACGACGCGCGCGACGTTCCGGCGGATGAACTCCGGGTAGAACACGAGCGCCGGCGAGGGGATGTCGGCTTCGTCACTGAGGCGGTAGGGGTGGGTCATGGGTGTCCAATCAAAAAACATCCTCACCGCAGAGGGCACATGAGGGCGCGGAGAAAGGCCAGAGCCAAGAGAGCTAAAACCGAGTGGGCTTTCCACGCAGCCTATTCACCCCAGTGGCAGCCTGTATCGGAGTTGTTTTTAGCACGGTTTGGTGCCTTTTTCGCCTTTAGCCTTTCTCATGTGCTCTCATGTGCCCTCTGCGGTGAACATTGCTTCGGTTCATCGGGGGTTTTCGAGCTTCGCCACGTTCGCGATGGCTTCGTTCTCCAGCTTGACGAGCGACTTGATCAGCACGCCGATCTCGTCCAACGTCGCGCTGTCAGTGGCGGTGCCCCGGTCGAGCCGGTCGGAGGTCTCCTTCAACTTCGTGTACGTCTGGTCGAGGGCCGTGAGCAGGTTGCGCAGGCCCAGGCGGTCGCCGTTGTCGGTGAACGTCTTCGCGGCGTCGGTTAGGCGCTCGAGGTTGGCGGCGTACGCGGCCGGGTCGGGGAGTTGCCGCCAGGTGTCCAGCACGAAGTCGCGGGCCTTCTTGTGCGCGGCGTCGCGCGGCCTCCACTCGGCCTCCAGCTTCGCCTTCTGCTCCTTCGTCGCGTTCTGCTTCGTCAATTCGTACAGCAGGTCGTACTCGTCGAGGGCCTGCGGGACCTCGCCGGCGGCGACGAACCGGCGGATGCGTAACGCCCGCTCCTTGGCGGCGAACTCGCGCTCGAAGTTGGCGGGGTCGTTGGTGCTGCCGATCGACTTGCGCAACTCCTCGGCCCGCGCGGCGACCGCCGGCCGGCCCTCGCGCAGGGCCTTGAGGCGGGCGTCGGCGTCGGCCAGGCGGGCGGCGGACTCGGGCGCGGCGGCCTCGGGCGGCGTGCGCAGCCCGGCGAGCAGCGCGGCGAGTTCCTTGTCGAGCACTTCGAGCGTCGCCAGGCCGGTGACGGCGCGCTCGAGCGCCTGCGGGTTCTTGCCGGCGACGATCAGCCGGGCCAGCTCGTCCACTAGCGTGCGCTGGGTGTCGGCCGCGGCGCGGAGGCGGCCGGCGAAGTCGTCGAGGCGGTTCTGGTACTCGACCTGCGCCGCGACCTTGGGGTCCACGGGGAACTTCAAATTCACGGTCTGGCCGTCGAGGATCGGCACGGGGAAGTACTGCACCGCCTGCGAACTGCCGACGGTCACGACGACGCAAGCGACGCCCCGCAGCGGCCGGCCGGAGCGGAACAGGCCGTCGCGGAATTCGAGGCGGTCGCGGGCCTCGGCCGTCGGCAGGAAGCCCACGTCGCTGGCGCGGACTTGCAGCAGCGTCGCCGCGGCGGGCGGCCGGCCGTCCTGATCGACGACCCGCACGGCGACCGCGGCCTCGGTCGTGGCGAGCTTCATCGCGCGCACCCCCAGCAGCGTGCGGGCGATCGTGAACGCGCTCTTGAAGCGCGTCAGCACGCGGCACCGCGCCACGCCCGCCTCGGGCATCGACTCCAGGCGCAGCAGCGTGTACTCGCGCGGCCGGGCGACGTGCAGCGGCGGCAGCGTCTCGGTGGCCCGCGGGCGCGCGCGAGAGTTGAGGTTCGGCGGGTCGGGGCGGCGCTGCTCGTAGACCTCACTGACGGCGAGGACATCGCCGATTTTCAGGTGGCGGTCGAGGCCGGGCAGGGCACCGCCGCGGAAGCGGACCGTCACCGTGTCACTCTCCGTTTCGGGCACCTCCACCGTCGCGGTGGGGCCGAAGTCGCGGGCGAGCAGCAGCCCGGCGAGGCGGTTCACCGTCTGCGGGTCGCGCGTCTCCTTGACGCGCACGACCGGCAACGCGAGGCCGGTGCTGCCGTCGTGCTGCCGGGCCTCGAGCTTGACCGCGCCGCCCGCGCCGCTGAGCTTCAGGAAGTGCGTCTTGACGCCGGTCAACTCGCGGAACTTCGGCGAGTCGAGGGCCGCGAAGCCGGCGGCGGCGAACTCGCGGGTGAGGGGGTCGCGGGCCGCCTCGGGGATCGCGTCGAGGTCGAGTACTTCGACGGTGCCGAGTGCCCCGAGGGTCGGCTGGAGCGCGGCGCGGGTGTCGGTGAGGAGTTGGGCGCGGGCGGCCGGCGGGAACAGCGGCCCGGCGGCGAACTGCACGACGACGCGCCAGCGGTACGGCACCGCGAGTTCGGCGTCGAGGCTCGACCCGACGATCGCCGCGCCGGCGGGGCCGGCCGACAGGGCGAGCAAGACCAGGGCCAAGGCGCGACGCATCGGGGGACTCCGGCCGGGGGCGACGGTGCCATGCTACCCGATCGCCGCGGCCGGCGGGGGCGGAAATCCTGGCGAGCCGTCACTTCGCGAGCGTCACCAGGAACTCGACGGCGTAGGGCTTCAGCGCCGGCAGCTTCGAGACGAGTTCCGCCGCGCTGCGGGCGTCAGCGGCGCTGGCGGCCTGCAAGCGGACGGCCACGGCGGTCGGGCCGGTGTGCTTGACTTCGAGGACCGCGGCGAAGCCGTAGGAGGCGTTGCGGATCGCCTGCTCGAGCGTCGGCGCGCCGGCGTCGCCCGGCCCCTGGCTGCGGCCGACCGGCTTGGCCGCGCCCCACGTCGGCGTGGCGACCGCGGGCGTCGCCGGCGCGGCCGGGGCGAACGACGCCGGCACGACCGCCGGTGACACCGGCAGGGCAGCGACTGACACCGGGGCGACACTGGCAACCTGCGGCGGTGACACCGCGGCGACACTGACGACTGTCGGGGTAGGCGGTTTGGCGCCGACGAAGGTCACGGCCGGGTCGGTCGAGGTGCTGTTCCACGTCAGCAGCGGCTGCGGGCCGGTCGGCGCGGGCGCTTCGCCCGGCGTCGCGGCGGCGGTCGGCGCGAAGGCCGGCGGCTCGCTGAGCCGCGCCGGCGGCGTCACGCTGGGCGTCACCGTCGGCATCAGCGTGGGCGCCGGCTCGGGGGCCGGGGGCGTCGGGGGCGGGAACGTCATCGCCGGCAGCGGCGTCATCTCGGCCGGGGCCGGCGTCGAGAGCGACGCGGCCTCGACGGACGCGGTGACCGTCGCCGGCAGCGGCTGCGACGGGTCGGGCGCGGCCGCCGGGGCCGTCACCGGGGTCGGCGGCGTGGGCGAGCGGTCGTAGGAGCCGGCCACGTCGCCGGGGGCGTAACTCGGCGGCTCCGGCGGGGGGGCTTGCGCGGCGGCGGCGGGCTGGCCGGAGGCGGTGACGGTCACCGGGAAGGCCCCCGGCGTCGCCCCGGATTGCGCGTACCAGTTGGGCGAGCCGCGCGGCGACACGCCGTCCGGGGCGTGCGGGTTGCGGCCAGGCGTCACCGCGCCGTAGCCGTACCAGCGGTAGGCCGGCGGCCCGGCGTAGACCCCCGGCGTCGGCGAGGCGGCGTACCGCGCGGCCGGCGGCTGCATCCCCTGCGGCAGCGGCGTCGGCGTCGCGGGCGACCCGGCGGGCGGGGCGATGAAGCTCCTCACGCCCGAAAAGGTGCTCTCGGCCAGGCCCGGCTTCTTGACCGGGGCGACCGACGCGGCCGCCAGCTCCGCGCCGGTGAGCGGCCGCACGGCGGTCGAGGTCGGGCCGGACAGCCAGCCGGCCGGCGGGCGGTCGTCCGGGGCGGCCGCGCGGGCGACCGGCGCGGCGACGACGCGGCCGATGCGCCCGGCCGGGGCCGACTCCTGGGCGGCGGCGGCGGCACCGACGCTGGTCACGGCGAGGCCGGCGGCCAGGCACTTCCGGGTGAGCTTTCGCATGGGGACGGTCCTTGTCCGGGCGCGGGGGAATGTCAGGGGGCGGTTTAGCGGCGGGGTCCGGGGGCGGGGAGCGAGGTCGCCCGCGGCGGCTGGCCGCCGAACGCGCCCTGCCGCGACCCCGAGCCGGGCGAGAAGCGCGTCAGGCCGCCGTAACTCACCGGGTAGCCGGACGTGGGGAACGACGGCACGCTGACGCCGCCCTTCGGCATGACGACCGGCTCCTGCGTCGGGTTGCCGGCGGCCGGCAGGAAGCCGCTGCGCAGCTGGCTGAAGCCGCGCGTGCCGCCGGCCAGCGACCCCAGCGGCGACACGCCGTTCATCAGCGCCGGCCGCACGGCGTAGTAGTAGTTGATCGCCGGGTCGCCGCCGCGCAGCAGGTTCAGGTACGGGCTGAGCGGCGGCCGGTAGCCCGACGGCATCGGCACGCCGGCCGTGCCCGGCACCGACGGCTGGGGGTACTGCCCCTGGGCCGGGTACTGGCCGGGGGACTGGGCGCGGCCGGCGGCGGCGGTCGCCAGGAGGGTCAAGAGGGTCGCGGTGAACTTCACGGTGGGTTACCTCGTGGCGGTGTTGCCGAAGCCGTTGCCGCGGCCCTGGACCTGGTTGACCGTACTCGCCCCCAACAGCGTCACGCCGAAGAGCTTCTCGATCGGGGCGAAGACGCGAACCAGCGTGTTGTCGATCGTGACCAGCCGCTGCGCCTTCACATACACGCGGTCGCCGGGCATGATCTGGTAGTTGGTCGTGGTGAGGCCGTGCTGCGTGATGCCGACCCAATCGACGGTCAGGATTTGCTCCGGGCAGTCGGGGTGCGGCGTGCGGCGGGCCACCCAGATGTTACGCTTCGAGGCGACCGAGGGTAAGCCGTTGACCGCGGCGAGGGCGTCTAAAACCGTCTCGCTGCCGGTGATCGGCTGCGGGATGACCTGCTCGCCGAGGCCGGCCCCGTCGAAGATGACGTAGAAGCGCTTCGAGTTGTACTGCGTCACGTCCATGACGAGCAGCAGCGACTCGGGGTCCACGCCGGCGGACTCCTTGAAGGCCCGCTTGGCCAGGTGCTCGCGGACGGCCTGGGCCGCCTGCTTGAGGGTGTAGCCGGCGACCGACACCTCGCCGTAAATGCCGAGGTAGACCGTGCCGTCGGGCCGCACAGCGTACTCGCTGAACACCGGCTGGAGCGGCAGGCTGCGCAGCTTGTCAGTGAGCACCAGCTTGCCGGTCTTCTCGTCGCGGCGCGGCTTGTCGGTCTTGGGGTCGATCTCCGGCTCGCGGACCAGCACGTCGATGCGCAGCACGTCGGGCGGCTCGATGACGTACTCGGGCAGCGTGACCTTGTTCAACTCTGAGGGGATCGTGCCGGGCGCGGGCGCGGCGACGGGGGTGCGGGAGTAGCGCGGCCCGAAGCCGGCGTCCTGCAACTGCGGCGAGAGGCAGCCCGAGAGCGCCGGCAGCAGTGCCGCCACGACCAGCGCGAGTCGTCGAATCCCGTGTCCCATCCCGCGGCCCCCCACCCGGCGAGACGCCGCCCCGCCGGCCGTACTGGCGGCGGGGGCACCGTCTGTGGAGTCTATCGGCGGCCGCGCGGGCGGAATTCACAGTAACCCGCCGCGGCAGACGCGCCAACCGGCACAGGTTACCGCGGCGCGTGCGCAACTTGCGCAAAGCGTGCGGGCGGGCTGGAGGCGAGCGGCGTCAAGGCGAGCCAGGAGCGTAAGCGACTGGAGCTTCTGACGCGGGCGGCGGGGGACGAAGGCCTCCAGGCGCTTACGCTTCCGGCTCGCCGGCGTGTCGCCGCCGTCGGCGGCGGAGCCACGCCAGCGCCACGCCCAGCAGCACCAGCGCCGCCGCGACGACGCCGGCGACGGTGCGGCCCCAGCCGGCGCGGGCCTCCATCTCGGGGATGCCGCCGGCCAGCTCCTCGGCGCGCACGACGAGTTCCGTCACGCGCACGTCGAGCGTGGTCGGCGAGTTCCCGGCGTCGCCGGCCAGGCGCAGCGAGCGGATCGTGCCGGCCGTGAAGGGGACGGTTTTGAGCGCGCGCAGCGGGTCGCCGGGGGCGTCGGCGGCCAGGAAGGTCACTGCGTCCTTCTGGCGGCGGATCGCGAAGCGGCCGCGCTTGCCGGCGGCGGGGAAGAACCAGGTGTCGTACTTCTTCGCCTCGCCGTCCGGGGTCGCGCGGGTCACCCAGAACGCCGACCCCTCGGTCGGGTGCAGGCCGCGGTTCAGCGCCAGCCAGCCGACGGTGCCCTCGGCGTCGAGGATCACGCTCGCCGACGCGCCGTAGCCGCCGACCGGCGTGGGCAGGCTGACCGACTCGAAACTGCCGGTGACTTCGAGGTCGCCGGCGAGGGCGAAGTACGAGTAGACGCCCGACTGCGACGCCCCCTTGCCGGCCGCCGGCAGCCGCACCCGCACGCCGCCCGGCTCCTTGGTGACGGTGCGGTTCGGCGTCGGGCCGAAGCGGGCGAAGTGCGTGTCGAGCAGCCGCGGCCGGGCCGTGAAGTCGAGTACGTCCTTGAGCACCGGGTCGGCCGCGCGGGCCGCCGGGGTGAGGGCCAAGAGTGCGGCGAGCGTGAGGAGTCGGGTCACGGGGCTTGGACCACCTCGCCGCCGTCGGGGGTGAGTAGCGCGGCGAAGTGGTCGGCGTCGGTCGTGAAGCTCAGCGTGCGGACGCCGCCGTCGCCGAAGCCGAACTGCACGCCGCCGGGGTGGGCCGACCCCCAGTTCTCCTTGTGCGGGATGCCCGGCCGGTCCGGCACCAGCCCCAGACCGCCGCGGCTCGACCCCTTCGAGCCGCCCAGAAAGTACGGCTCGTCCCAGTACCAGTTGTCCGGCCGCTGCACCGTCGCGTCGAACGCCTTCTCGCCGACGAGGACCGTACTCGACAGCCCGTCCGTGAAGCGGTTCATCGCGGAGCACGTCGGCCGGTTGTCGAAGGCTTCGAGGCTCACGACATAGTCCATCTTGCCCCAATCCCAGTTGCCGCTGGAGTAGCGGCCGGACTCGTCCTCGGCGGTCATTTTGCCGGGGCGGACGGCGCGGCGGGCGGGGCAGAGCATCCCGTTCGCCTGGCTGGTCCAGGCCCGCGTGCGGTAGGCCGGCTCCTCCTCGAGGTACGGCAAAATGCTGTAGGCCCAACTGCCGGTCTGCTCGCGCGGGCCGAACTTCGGGTCGCCGACGCCCCACTGGAAGAGCGTGTTGAGCTGCTTGTCGAACGTCTCCGGGGTGAAGGCCGGCCCCGAGTTGGCGGGGATCTTCTGGGTGCCGTCCCAGCCGCCGTTGCTGGGGAAAACGTTGTAAGTACCGTGGTACTGTTGCAGCGCCAGGCCGATCTGCTTCAAGTTGTTCGCGCAGCGGATGCGCGACGCGGCGGCGCGCACCTTCTGCACGGCGGGCAGCAGTAGCCCGACGAGGATCGCGATGATGGCGATGACGACGAGCAACTCGATCAGCGTGAAGCCGGCGCGGCGCGAGGGGGGGGACATCCGTCGCTCCTTGTCGTGGCGGTAGTGTGTGAGTGTAACCGACGAGGCCGACGGCCGCACGCGAAAAGTCCCGGCCCCGGCGTGGCACCTCCGGCCCGACTCCGACCGCGTGCAACGTCAACGACCTCTGTTCGTCGCGCTAGGGGGTTGGGCGAACGGGACTCGCCTCGGCGTCCGCCCCCGTCGGCCAGCTCTCTCGCGGCGACCAGCCGAGCAGTCGCGTCGTCGGGGCGAGGTCGTAGCAGAGCCGGCGGAGGTGTCGGCTCGTCGCGTAGACGACGTGGTTCCCTCGCCACGGCGCGTTGGCGGCGCGCTCGAAGAACGTGCCGGCGTCGGCGGGGCTGAGGAACACGTCCTGGTAGTCCGGCGCGGCGGCGATCTCGGCCACCTGCCCGGCGTCGCGCGGGCACCAGCCGAGCCGCACGCTCAGCACGTCGAGGCCGTGGTTGCGGGCGTAGACGCCGCCCATCGCCTCCAGGAAGACCTTGGTGCAGGCGTAAAGGTAGCGCGGCGACGGCGACGCGGTCACCGTCGCCGGCAAGGCGTTGTCGTGGAACTGCCCGGCGACGACTTGCCCGCTCGACGCCAGCACGACGCGCGGCACGCCCTCGGTGCGGCAGGCTTCGAGGACGTGGTACAGCCCGACGACGTTGGCCGGGACGAGTTCGCTCAGGAAGTTGTCGCCGTCGTCCGGGGCGTCGCCGCGCGGATACCGCAAGTCGTCCGGCGCGGCGGCCAAGTGGAGGACGCAGCGCGTGCCCCGCACGGCTTCGCGCACGGCGGCCGCGTCGGTCAACTCGGCGACGACTGCTTCGGGCAGCCCCGGCGACGGCCGGCGGTCGAAGCCGCGCACGGCGACACCCGCTCCGAGCAGCGCGGCCACGGCGGCGCGGCCGAGTCGCCCCGCGGAGCCGGTCACCAGCACGGGGGCGGTCGTCACGACTGGGCCTCCAGCGCCGCCAGGATCGCCTTCAGGAACGCCGGCAAGTCCTCCGGCGTGCGGCTCGTGATGATGGGGCCATCGACGACGACTTCGGCATCGACGTACTCGCCGCCGGCGTTGGCCACGTCGTCCTTGATCGACTTGTAGCAGGTCACCTTGCGGCCCTTCATCGCGGTCGTCGAGCAGAGCACCCACGGGCCGTGGCAGATCGCCGCGGTCGGCTTGCCGGCGGCGGTGAGGTCGCGCACCAGCTTCAGCATCGCCTCGCTGCGGCGAATGTAGTCGGGCGCGAAGCCGCCGGGGATCACCAGCGCGTCGAAGTCGGCGGCGGTCACGTCGGCCGCGGCGGTGTCGCTCGTCACCGGGTAGCCGAGTTTGCTGGCGTAGGTCTTGCCCGCCGCCGGGCCGACGAGCCGCACGACGCAGCCGGCCTCGCGCAGCCGGTACACGGGGTACCAGACTTCCATCTCCTGGTACTGCTGCTCGACGAGAACCGCGACGCGCTTGCCGACGACACTCATGACTCACTCCGGGCGGTGGGCGGGTGGGGGATGCGGAGGCGGAACGTCGCGCCGCAACCGGGTTCGCTCTCGACGGTCACGTCGCCGCCGTGCTCCTGGAGGATCTTACGACTCACCGGCAGGCCCAGCCCGGTGCCGCGCGACCCCTTGGTGCTCACGAACGGCTTGAACAGGTCGGCGACGCGGCCCGCCGGCACGCCGGGGCCGTTGTCGGTGACGACGAGTTCCGCGAAGCCGTCGGCGAGTGCCGTCGTCACGACCACGCGCGGCTCGTCGGTTTCGCTCAAGGCGTCCACGGCGTTCGAGAGGATGTTCAAGAGCGCCCGGTGGATGCCGTCGGGGTCGCAGGTGATCCGCGGCAGGGTCACCGGCTGCCACTCGACGGCGATGCCGGAGCGCTCGGCCCGGCCGCGCACGATGTCGATGACCTCGGCGGCGAGCGCGAGCAGATCGACCTCTTCGAGTGCCGGCTCGCGCTCCTTCGAGTAGCTGAGCATGTCGAGGATCAGGTCGTCGATCTTGCCCTGGTTCTTCTCGACGAGCCGCCAGCCCTTCACGAGCAAGTCGCGGTCGTCGTTGAGGCCCATGCGCACCATGTCCGAGCCGAAGCGGACGCCCTGCATGATGTTCTTGATGTGGTGCGACATCGCCGCGATCGTCTGGCCGACGGCCGCGAGCCGCTCCGCCTGCAGCAGTTGCGCGGAGTGCCGGGCGTCCTCGACGGCAATCGCCGCCTGGTGCGCCACGGCCACCGCGAGCGTCAGGTGGTCGTCGGTGAAGGTCGTGGCGTCGGCGGCGGTGTCGGCGACCGTGTCGAGGAAGATCACGCCCACGGTCCCGTGCCGGCCGGCGAGCGGGACGCAGATGACCTCGCGCAAGTTGTGCCGGGCGACGCTCGCGCCGCCGGCGAACCGCGCGTCGCCCGCGGCGTCGGCCAGCAGCACGCCCTCGCCCGACTGCAAGACGTGGTCGGCGATGGTGCGGCTGACGACGAACTCGCCCCCCGCCGCCCCCGCGCGGGCCAGCACCGCCCGCGGCTCCAGCGCCCCCGTGTCCGGGTCGAGCAGCAGCGCACAGCCCTGGTCGGCCTCGGTGGTGCGCAGCATCAAGCCGAGCAGCCGGGCGAGGAGTTCGTCCACGTCGGCGATGCGGCTGACCGCGTCGGACGCCTCGTACATGACCGCGAGGCTCGCCAGCCGGCCGCGCAGCCACTCACTGGTCACCGCGTCGGGTTGGCGGAGCGCCTGCCGCCCGGCGTCGAGCGGCACGCGCCGCACGATCGCCGACGGGTACTCCGGGGCGCTCTGCAGGACGAGCCGCGTCGCGTCGGGCGGGGCGGGGCCGAGGGTCACCGAGCCGGCCGCCTCGCCGCCGCCGATGGCGTACATCAGCAGCGTGTCGCCCAGCGCGATCTGGTCGCCGGGGCGCAGGTCGATCACCTGGACGTGCCGGCCGTTGACCTGCGTGCCGTTTCCACTCTGCAGGTCGAAGAGCTGGTGGCCGCCGGCCAGAGTCAGTCGCAGTTCGAGGTGCTTGCGCGACACCCGGTGGTCGAGCAGCGGCAGCGTGTTCGACGAGTGCCGGCCGACGGTGACGCGCGGCCCGTCGAGGGCGAACTGCGCCCCGGCGTCGGGACCGGCGAGGACGATCAGCTTGGCCACGGCACGCCCCCCGTCACTTCTTCTTGGGCGGCAAGAACTGCGTCACGTCAAGGCCGCCGGCCCCGAGGTACTGGTCGAGCAGGTCCACCCGGCCGCGGCCCTTCATGGCGAGCAGCGTGCGGCCCATCTCGTCCCACCAGATCGCCGCGAGCAGGTCGGGGTTCGACACCTTGAGCCGGCGGTGTTGCTCCAGCCGTGCCGAGAACGCCGCCGCCTCCGCCGACGCCAGCGACAGCTTCTCGGTGCGGTACGACGCCGCCTGTTGCAGGGCCTTGAAGCGGGCCGCGTCGGCGTCGCGCGCCCGGCGGTTGCCCTCCAGCCGGGCCTCGTTCTCGCGCACCGAGATCGCCGCCTGCGCCTGATTGACCGCCTCGAACGCGGCGCGGACCTCGTTGGGCGCGGCCAGCGCCTCGACGCTGACGCGCTGCACCAAGACACCCAACCGCTGGCCCGCGAGGCGCTCGGTGAGCCGCGGCGTCAGCCAGGCGGGCAGGGCGGCGCGACCGGTCAGCAGCGCCTCGTCCACCGTGTGCGCCGCGACCCACTCTGCGGCCAGCGTCTCGGCGACGCGCGTCAACGCGGCGTCAACGCGGTCGCGGTGGGCGAGGTAGTGTTCGAGTTCGCCGTCGCGGTCGTCGATGGCGTACTCGACGACGAGCCGGACGTTGACGAGGTTCTCGTCGCCGCTCAGGAACTGCCCCGGCGGCGCGACGCCCGCGTCCTCGGCGGCGTCGGGCGCGAAGCCGACTTCGAGTTGCCGGGCGGTGCGGACGGGGACCTTCTCGACGCGATCGACGCCCCACGGCAGGCCGACCCACAGCCCCGGCCCCGGCCGCGCCACGACCCGCCCGAAGCGGCGCACGACGGCCCGCTCCTCCGGCCCGACCTGCGTGACGCCGGTCGCCAGGTAAGCGATCACGAGAACGAATGCGGACAGGGCGAGTCGGCGCACGACGACACTCCGCGGCGTCACGGGGTGTCAGTGTAGTGTTGGCGGCTGGCTTCTGTAGCTGGCCTCTGTGAGGCCGGTCTGACTCCCTGTGTCACCGGCAGCCACCCAAGTGGTAAGACCGGCCTCACAGAGGCCAGCTACAGAAGATTCAAGCTACTTCGCGAGCGCCGCGCGGAGCAGCTTCGCCGCGTCGGCCGCGCCTTGCGTCTCAGCGAGACTCAGCGCCGTCTTGCCGTCCTGGTCGGCCGGCTTGGGGTCCGCCCCGTTGGCTAGCAGCCACTCGACGGCCTTCGTGCGGCCGCTTAGCGCCGCGAACATCAGCGACGTTTGGCCGCGGGCGTTGGCGACGTTCACGTCGGCCTTGGCGGCGTGCAGCAGTTTCAGGGCGTCGAGGTCGCCCTTGAACGCCGCCGCGGTCAGGGCCGTCAGCCCCATGCCGTTGCGGCGATCGACTTCGACCCCCGGCTGCGCGAGCACCAACGCGACCGCCTTCGGCTGGCCGTTGTAGGCCGCGACGGTGAGCAGCGTGTCGCCCCGCGCGTTGACACCGTTCGCCGGCAGCCCGGCCTGGAAGTAGGCGCGCAGGGTGTCAAGGTCGCCCTCGCGCGCCGCCTGGAAGGCGATCGCCTGGAGCTTGCCGCGCGTCGCCTCGTCGAGGACGACCCGCGGCACCGGCAGCCGGCCGGCGAGTACGCCGTAGACGCTCGCCGACGCGGGGGCCAGTGACAACGCCGTGACGCCGACGGCGATCAGGAACCGGGACATGGGGGAACTCCGACGAAAAGGCCGGGCGGGGTCAAACCCGCCCGGCGTGGGTCGAACCGCGGGGCGTTACTTCGCCGCCTCATCCTTGGCGATCAGCGCCTTAACATCGTCCAACTCGACGTTGACGGCCTTGGCGAGGCGGGTGCCGTACTCGACATTCGCGCGGTAGAAGTTCGACACTAAGATCAGCTTGATTGTCAAGTCCTTCACCTTGTTCATGTCGCCGGCCATGTTCTGGATGAGGTTGGCCCGCTCGCCTTCCGTGAAGCTCATGTACAGTTCGCCGGCCTGCTTGAAGTTCTGCGTGCGGGCGATCGTCTGCTGGATCACGCCACCCTTCAAGGGGGCCTTGCTGTACTCCTTAGACTCGTCGTCGCGGCGGCCGCCGGTGCTGCGGCTCGGCTCGTAGTTCACGTCCGACGCCGTGTGGCCGAAGTTCATCTTGCCGTCCTGGTTGATGTTGCTCACGCCGGCGTAAGGGGTGTTCACCGGCAACATCATGTAGTTCGCGCCGACGCGGTAGCGCTGCGTGTCGGCGTAGCTGAACAGCCGGCCCTGGAGCATCTTGTCCTCGCTCGGCTCGACGCCGGGGACGACCATGCCGGGGGCGAAGGCGACCTGCTCCGTGAACTGGAAGAAGTTGTCCGGCACCTTGTTGAGCGTGAGCTTGCCGACGGCGACTTCCTCGACGCCGGGCCAAATCTTGGTGTCGTCGAGCGGGTCGAAGTCGAGCTTCGCCATCTCGGCCGGCTTCATCATCTGGACTTTCAACTCCCAGCTCGGGAACTTGCCGGCCTTGATGTTCTCGTACAGGTCCTCGGTCATGCCGCTGTGGTTCTTGGCACTTGCTGCCTCGGCCTCCTGGGCGGTGTAGCGCTTGTGACCTTGCAGCGAACGCCAGTTAAACTTGACGTAAGTGACTTCACCCGCCTCGTTGACCCACTTGAAAGCGTGGACACCGAAGCCGTCCATTTGTCGCAGGTTGGCCGGCGTGCCCTGGTCGCTGTACAGGAACGTCAGCATGTGCGTCGATTCGGGCACGTGGCTGAAGAAGTCGAAGAAGCGGTTGGGGTCTTGCTGGTTCGTGACCGGCGACGGCTTCAGCGAGTGGACCATGTCCGGGAACTTGATCGCGTCGCGGATGAAGAACACCGGCAGGTTGTTGCCGACGAGGTCCCAATTGCCCTCCTCCGTGTAAAACTTGACGGCGAACCCGCGCGGGTCGCGCAGCTGCTCCGGCGAGCCGCCGGGGTGGACGACCGTACTGAATCGCACGAACGTCGGCGTCTTCTTGTCTTTCTCGCTGAACAGCTTGGCCTTGGTGAACTTCGACTGGTCGCCGTACGAGACGAACTCGCCGTGCGCCCCGACGCCGCGGGCGTGGACGACGCGCTCGGGGATGCGCTCGCGGTCGAAGCGGGCGAGCTTCTGGATGAGATGGAAGTTGTCGAGGGTGACGGGGCCGTTCTCGCCCGCGGTGCGGCTGTTCTGGTTGTCGCCGACCGGCTGGCCGCCGTCCTCGGTGATCGGCTTGGCCTTCCCGGCCGGCCTCTCGGCCTTGGCCGGCAGGGGGGGGGCCTGGGCGGACGCGGTGCCGACGACGCCGAACGCCGCGGCGGTGGCGAGGAACTTCTTGAGCATACGTGGACTCCGGGAGACTCGGGGTTCGACTCCGACAGGCACAGGATATCGGCCGGCGGCCGATAGTTCCAAGACGAATTCGCTATCCCTGCCATAGCCGCAGGCTATGATTGATCGGCTCCGCCGCAGGCGCGGCGAGCGGCGGACGTGAGTCCGCTGTTCCTGCCCGGAATGGCAAGTGACAGCCCGCGGGCTGTTTCCGGTGCCCGCACGCGGAAGCCTTCACCCATGACAGGTTGGAACAGCGGACTGACGTCCGCCGCTCGCCGCGCCTGCGGCGGAGCCGTGGACCCCAAGGACCTTGCCCGATGGAAATGCACCAGCTCCGCTACTTCGCCAAGGTCGCCGAGTTGGGCAACGTCACGTGCGCGGCCGAGGCGTGCGGCGTGTCGCAGCCGAGCCTCAGCCAGCAGGTCGCCAAGCTCGAGCGCGAACTCGGCCTGCCGCTACTCGAGCGCCTCGGCCGCGGCGTGCGGCTGACCGCGGCGGGGGCCGTGTTCCGCGAGTACGCCACGCAAATCCTCGCCCTCGCCGAGCAGGCCCGCACCCGCGTCGCCGACGAACCCGACCGCGGCCGGCTGACCGTCGCGGCGATCCCGACGGTCGCGCCGTACCTCCTGCCCGGCGTCCTGACCGCGTTCGCCGCCGAGTGCCCGCGGGCCACGCTCGAGGTCGTCGAGGAGACGACGGGCCGCATCGCGCAACTGGTCGCGGCCGGCGAGGTCGATCTGGCCGTCGTGGCGTCGGGCGACCTGGGCGACGCGGTCCACGTCGAGCCGCTGTTCACCGAGGAGTTGCTGGCCGCGCTGCCGGCGTCGCACCCGCTGGCCGCCGCGCCGAGGGTGTCGCTCAAGGACTTGACCGCGACGCCGTTCGTGCTCCTGAACGAGGCGCACTGCCTGAGCGGCACGGCGATGAGTTTCTGCACCCGGCACGCGCGGACGCCGATCGCCACGGCGCGGGCGCACCAGCTCGTGACGGTGCTCGAACTCGTGCGGCTGGGCCACGGCGTGTCGCTCGTGCCGGCGATGGCGGCGGCCGGCGGCCACCCCGGCTGCGTCTTCCGCCCGCTGCGCGGCACGCCGCCGGTGCGGACGGTCACCGTCGCCTGGGGCAAGACGCGCTACCAGACGAAGCTGTTCCAGCGCTTCCTCGCGGCGCTGAGGCGGTACTCGCTGAGCCAAGAGCGTTAGCGGCTGGAGGCGTTTTTGGCGAGCCGGAAAGCGTCAGCGCCCGGAGTTCTGGGTCGAAGGTCTCCGGGCGCTGACGCTTTCCGGCTCGCCGACAACTTCAGTCCGCCAGCGTGTCGTCCAGTGCGATGACCGCCGCCGACTTCGCCCGCGTCGCCGGGTGCGTCAGCATCGCGCCGAAGACCAGCCGGCGCGTCTCGCCGGCTTGTGTGAGCGTCGGCGTCGAGTAAACCTGCACCTCGCGGCCGAGGTCGATCGCCAGGTCGCGCGTCCACAAGATTGCGCCGTCGGCCGGGTCGAGGGCGACCGCGACCCCCGCCGTCGTGACCGCGTAGACCGCCAGCGGCAACGCCCCGCCGGCGTAGGCCGCGACGACCGGGCCGGCCGTGAAGCTCGCCCCGCACCGCCGCTGCCAGCGCAACTTCCCCGTGGCCCGGTCGAGGGCGTAAAGCGTGCCGTCGCGGCTCGCGGCGTAGACCGTGCGGCGGTCGGCGCTCAACGCCGTGTGAACCGACTTCGGCGCGTCGAACTGCCAGGCGACTTCGCCGGTCGCCGCGTCGAGGGCGACCACCGCGCCGCTGGGGGTCTCTTCGGGGGGCAAGCCCTCGTCGGGTTCGTTGGTCAAGTCGTCGCTCAGGTTGCCGGTGCCGAGGCCGAACAGCACCAGCTTGCCGCACACCAGCGGTGCCCCGAAAGAGCGGTACGGTACGGGCGTCCGCCAGAGTTCCTTACCGGTGACCGCGTGGATCGCCAGCAGGCAGCGGGTGCGGTAGCCGCTGCCGACGAACAGCCGGTCGCCGCTGAGGGCGGGGTCGGTGTCGATGTGCAGCTTCGTCTCCGGGCCGCCGGGCAGGTGCCAGCGCTCGGCCCCGGTCTTGGCATCGACGGCGTACACCCCGTCGTCGCCGGCGGGGAATACCACCGCGCCGTTGGCGACGACCGCCGCGCCTTCGGTGTGGCTCGTCGTCTCGAACGGCTTCGGCCACGCCGGCTTTCCCGTCGCGGCGTCGAGGGCGAACAGCCGGCGGGCGTTGTCGCTGTGCAGCCCCTCGCCGCTAAACAGGACGCCGCCGTGGACGACCGGGCGGGCGAAGACCGGCTTCAACTGCCCGCCGTCGGTGAACTTCCAGACCTCGTTTCCGGTCGCCGCATCCACGCAGTAGACCGCGCCGGACTGGCGGAAGCCGGTCGCCTTGGCGGTGCCGAAGTGCAGCCGCCCGCCCGCCGCCGTGACGCCCGACAGCACCTCGTGGGCCTCGGCCGTCTCCCAGAGGACTTTCGCGCCGCCGAACGCGACCTTGGCCGACCCCGCCCGCTCGCCGGCGACCGCCTCGCCCAGCCCGACGCCCGGCAACGCGGGGGCGGACGCGGGCGACTGGAGCAGCAGCGCCCCGCCGAAGATCGCCATCGCGCCGAGGGCCACCGTCTCCGGCGACGCCCCCAGTTGCAGCCCCGGCGCGTCCGACGGCGTGAGCTTGCGGTAGCCGGCGTAGACCGCCGCCGCAGCCAGGCCGACGCCGACGGCCGTAAACTCGCGCCACGGCGACACGACCAGTTCGCCCCACCCGGCGTAGGCCCCGAAGCCGACGAGGACCAGCCCGAGGGCCGCGGCGACCGCCGCCAGGACTTGCAGCGCCCGGCCCGACGGCGGCGCGGTCGCGCCCGGCTCGTCGGCGGCGAGCCGGCGGTAGCGTCGCGCCGACCAGAAGGCCCCGGCGAGCGTCACCGCCAGCAGCAGCACCGCCACCGCGGCGGGGGTCGTGTAGCGCGAGCCGGTCAGCCGGCCGGCGTCGCGCAGCCAGTAGTCGATCAGCGCGATGGTACTCGTGGCGCTGGCCGTGGCGAGCAGCGCCCGCCAGCGCGTCAATACGAACGCCAGCCGCACCGCGAAGGCGGGGAAGATCGCCGCGAGCAACGCCAGCGGCCCCAACAGCACGAACGACGGGATCACGGCGAACAGCGCCGGCCCGCCGACCGCGTGGCACTTCTTCGGCTCCGGTTCGGGCTTAGGGCCGTAGCCGGGCGGCTGCTTCTCGTTCCACGCCGGGGCCGGCGTCTTGCCGCGGACGACCTCGACGAGGGCCGCCGTCGTGCCGGCGAAGGTGCGGCGCAGGTACGGCTCGGCGTGCAGCAGCGACCAGCGCACGGCGTCGCCGTCGGCCGTGCCCTGGAGTTGCAGCCACGTCCCCTCGCAGAACGCGAAGCAGGTCCACACCGCCTCGTGCTTCGAGACGAACAGCACCGCCTTGCGCCCGGCGGTGAGTCGCGCCATCAACTCAGGGACTTGCTTCGACTTCGCCGCCTCGCTGTCGCCGGTCATGTTGACGGGCAGGCGCTCCGCCGGCGGCTTGCCCTTCAAATTCTCGGCGACCTTGAACACGACCGACGGCTTGTCCGGGTCGGCGGCGTCCACGGTCGCCAGAACGATCACCTGCTCCTGGGCGATGACCCCCTTGAGCGGCAGCGGCCCGTTGATCGCGCCCGACGCGGCGGCCGGCGCGAGCAGGGTGAGGAGGGCAAGCAGCGGTCGGAGTTGCGGCATCGGGGAGGCTCGCGGCGGCGGGGGGTTGCGGGCGCATATCTTAACACGGTCTCGCCCGAATGACCCGGAGTCGCCCCATGTTGCCGCCGCCGTTCGCTGACGTCCACCCCGCGCTCTTCGCCATGCTCGCCTTCGGGGCGCTGCTCTCGATAGTCGGCTCGATCTGGTTCCTCGTCGTCGGCTTCAAGGAACACGTCCTGTGGGGCCTCGGGATGCTCTGCTGTAACGTCACGCAGTTCGTCTTCTTGATCGTCCACTTCGACAAGGCGTGGAGGCCGGCGCTGCTGTCGCTCTTCGCGGCGGGCGTGATGGCCGTGCCGACGGTGGCCATCGTCATCCAATTGAACGCGGCGCAGGCCGAGATGCAGGCCAAGGCGGCCGAGCAGGAGGCCCAGCGGGCGGCCCAGGCGGCGAAGGAGGCGGCCGAGCGGCCCGCCACCCCGCCGGTCGCCGACCCCGTCGATCCCCCCCGCGTGGAGTTGCCCACTGACCCCGTCGAGCCGCCCGCCCCGACGGTCAAGGTGCCGGCCAAGGTCCTGACGCTGACCGGCTCGAAGCGGACGGCCTACGCCAAACTGAAGGAGTCGAAAGCGTGGACGGCGATTCGCTGGGCCAACGCCGACGTGACCGACGACGACCTCGAAGTGCTGCACGGCCTGACGGAGTTGCTCGAACTCGACCTGTCCGACACGCAAGTCACCGACGAGGGCCTGCACGCGCTCGAGGACTCCGACAAGCTCGCGGTGCTGAAGCTGGCCCGCACGGCGGTCACCGAGGAGGGCTTCCGCGAGCACGTCCTGCCGATCGAGTCGCTCACCACGCTCGACATCCGCGGCACGAAAATCCCCAAGAAGTCCGGCCGCGAGTGGAAGGCCGCCGCCCCCGGCCGCACGTTGTTGCAGTAAGTTCCCGGCGGGCGGCGTGGCGTCAGCCCGCTGTTTTCTTCCTACGGTGGGAACGGCATCCCGTGGGAAGTTCCGGGCGCTCGCCGGTGACCGACGTTCCCCTGCCGGGCAGCCAACAGCGGGCTGACGCCACGCCGCCCGCCGGGACCCGAGACTCGCCATGCCCGCGCGCGACTTGCTCCGCCGACTCGCCGCCCGGCCGCTGCTGCTCTGGGCGCTGGCGCTGCTGGGCAACGCCACGTGGATGCCCTACGTCGGCGTCCGGCACGACGCCCCGCTCTACGCCGCGCAGGCGGTCCACGCCGCGGACGGCCGCTTCGCCGACGACCTGTTCTTCGCCTACGGCTCGCAGTCGCATTACTCGCTGACGCCGCAAATCCTCGCGGCGGCCTACACCGCCTTCGGCCTCGACTGGGCGTTCTTCCTCGGTTACCTCGCCTCGGCCGCCGCCCTAATCGCCGGCCTCACGGCCTTCTTGCGGCGACTCCTCGGGCCGACGGAGGTCTTGCCGCTGGCGGTGCTGTGGTGCGCCTGTACGCCGCTGCCGTGCGGCTACGGGACGATCCTGCACGTCAACGAGCCGTTCCTGACGGCCCGGCCGCTCGCCGCGGCGTTGGGCCTCTTCGCGCTCGAACGCCTACTCGCCGGCCGGTGGCTGGGCTTCGCGGCGCTCACGGCGGTCGCGCTGGCGATCCACCCGCTGATCGCCACGCCGGTCGGCCTGATCGGCACCGCGTACACGGTGGCCCGGTTCGGCCGGCGGGGGTGGGCGGCGGTCGCGGCGGCGACGGCGTTGGGCCTGGCGGTGCTGGCGGTGCCGGTGCTGCCGGCGGCGCTGTTCGGGGCGATGGGCGAGACGTGGCGCGGTCAAGTCGTCGCCGTGATGGCCTACACGCGGCCGCTCAATTGGGACGCGACCGACTTCCAGCGCCTGGCGGTCGCGGCGGCGGCCGCCGTGGCGTTCGCCCGGTTGAACCGCCGCACCCCGGCGGCGACTCTCGTGGCGTCGGCGCTGCTGGTGGCGGCCGTGGGCGTGGTGCTGGCGTCGTACGCGGCGGGGTTCGAGGCGCGGCTGCTGTTCCAGGGGCAGCCGTACCGCTGGGTTTGGGTGCTCGAAGTCCTCGCCGGCCCGCTCACCCTCGCGGCCGCGGCGCGAGTCTGGCCTGGCGGCGACGCGCGGGTCCGCTGGGTGTGCCTCCTCGCCGTCGTCGCCGCGGCCGGCTTCCCGCTGCTCGACCGCCCGTCGCTCGTGCTGGGCCTGGCCGCCGCCGGGGCCGCGGGCTTCGTCGCCTGGCGCTTCGCCGGCTGCTCGGCGTGGCCGACGGCGTTCGTGGCCGCCGCCGCGGCCCTGCTCGTCGCCGACGCGCTGCGGCTCAGTTTCATCGTCCGCGCGGCGGTCGTGATGCCGTTCGCGCAGTCGCCGGAGTTCGAGGCGTGGGTGCTGATCGCCGGGGCGACCGTCGGCCCGTTGCTGCGTGTCGCGTCGGTGTTGGCGCTCGGCCTCACGCTGCGGCGCGTCCGACCTGATGCCGGACTTGCGGCGGGCCTCGCCGTCGCCGCGATCCTGTCGCAACTCGCCTTCTGGCAGGTCAGCCGCAGCGAGTGGGCGGAGCGGCGCTTCCAGACCGACGCGCCGGACATGCGGTTCGTCGAGGCGTACTTGGAGCGCCCCGCCCCCGGCCCGCCGGCCGGCCGGCGGACGACGATTTACTTCCCGGCGGCGCGGCCGAAGTGGCTCTGGTTCGACCTGAATTGCGACGGCTACTTCATGCTCGCCCAGTGCAGCGGCATCACCTTCAGCGCCGACGGGTCGGCCGAGTGCATTCGCCGCGGGCAGCTCGTGCTGCCGTTCGAGTTGGCGCTGGCCGACGACCGCGGCCGCTGGTCCCCGTTCTTCGCCGGCGTCACCCCGCACACCGTGCCGACGCAGGCCGACTTCGACGCCCTCGCCGCCGAGCCGGCCGCCGACGTGATCGTGCTGCGGCAGGAGTTCCCTGGATGCGCCGCGACCAACGGCCGCGTCTTCGTCTACGACCTACGCGGGTCGCGCGGGCGGTGACGGTGGGGGCGAGTGTTTTTCTGGCGGGGCGGGAGATCGTGACCTACGGTTCGTCCGCCACGGTCACCCCCCACGCTGGAGCGGCCGCCGGTCGCCGCGACGACGCGGGACGGTGCCGACGAACTCGCCATGCCGCAACAGACCACTGTGCTCGTCATCGGGGCCGGCCCCGCCGGGCTGACCGCCGCTTACCAACTCGCCAAGTCCGGCGTGCCGGTGCTCGTCCTCGAAGCCGACCCCGAGTACGTCGGCGGCATCTCGCGCACGGCCAAGTACAAGGGCTTCAACTTCGACATCGGCGGCCACCGCTTCTTCTCGAAGTCGAAGGAGGTCGAGGACTTCTGGACCGAGATCCTGCCCGACGACATGCTCGACCGGCCACGCTCGTCGCGCATCTTCTACAACAACGCCTTCTTCGAGTACCCCCTGAAGGCCGGCGAAGCCTTGACGAAACTGGGCGTCTTCGAGTCGGCCCGCTGCGTACTTTCCTACGCGTGGGCGCAAGCCTTCCCGACCAAGAACCCCAAGTCGTTCCAGGACTGGGTCAGTAACCAGTTCGGCAAGCGGCTGTTCAACATCTTCTTCAAGACCTACACCGAAAAGGTGTGGGGCATGAGTTGCAAAGAAATCTCCGCCGACTGGGCCGCGCAACGCATCAAAGGCTTGTCGCTCAAGACGGCCATCCTCAACGCCTTGTGGAAGTCCAAGCCCAAGGCCAACGGTAAGTCGGGCGTGATCAAGTCGCTCATCAGTACCTTCCGCTACCCGCGGCTCGGACCGGGGATGTTGTGGGAGGCGTGTGCCAAGAAGATGCAGAAACTCGGCGGCGTCTTGCAGATGGGCCGCAAGGTCGTCGGCCTGCACCGCGACGACGCCAACGACTGCTGGGTCGTCAACCACGTCGGCGCGGACGGCAGTTTCGAGCAAGTCGTCGCCAAACACGTCATCAGCACCGCCCCCATGAAACAACTCGTCAACGGACTGTCGCCACGGGCGACCGAGGCCACCCGCGCCGCCGCCGACAAGCTCCGCTACCGCGAGTTCCTGACCGTCGCGTTGATCCTCAAAGACAAGCAGCAGTTCACGGACAACTGGATTTACATCCACGACCCTTCTGTCAAGGTTGGCCGCGTGCAAAACTTCAAGTCGTGGTCGCCGGAGATGATCCCCGACCCCACCTTGAATTGCTATGGCCTCGAATACTTCTGCTTCGAGGGCGACGGCCTGTGGGCGTCAAGTGACGCCGACCTGGTGACGCTCGCCAAGACGGAGCTTGAGAAAATCGGCCTGGCCAAGGCCGAGGACGTGATGGACGGCTGCGTCGTGCGGCAGCCGAAGGCGTACCCCGTGTACGACGACGAATACGCCACGCACGTCAACACGATCCGCGAAGAGTTGACGAGTCGCTTCCCGAACCTGCACCTGGTCGGGCGTAACGGGATGCACAAGTACAACAACCAAGACCACGCCATGATGACGGCGATGTTGTGCGTCGAGAACATTAAGGCCAACCGCGCCGTGTACGACCTGTGGGCCGTCAACGGCGACGCCGAGTACCACGAGGCGGGCGACGCCGGCGCGGAGACCGCCAACGCCGGGGCGACCGGCCTGCGCAGCGTGCCGACGCGGATCAAGGCCGAAGCCGCCGAGCCGGCCACGGCGTCGTGAGCGCGGCCGTTCGCAACCCCCATCTGGAGAATCGCCGTGCCGCTCTTGAGTGACATCGCCCGCCGCAAGAAGATCGACTACTTCCTCGCCGGGCTGCCGAAGGCCGCGCGCGTCCTCGAAGTCGGGGCCGGCGGCGGCTGGGTCGGGCAGTACCTGCGGGCCAACGGCTGGGCCCACTACACCGGCCTCGACATCCTCCCGCCGGCCGACCTCGTCGGCGACGTGCGGCAGTGGCGCACCCTCGGCCTGGCCCCGGCGTCCTTCGACGCGGTCGTTGCGTTTGAAGTCGTGGAGCACGTCGATTGCTTCGCCGCGTGCCACGAACTGCTCGCCCCCGGCGGCCGGCTGCTGCTCACGACGCCGGTGCCGCACCGCGACTGGGTGATGAAGGTGCTGGAGCGCGTCGGGCTGAACCAGAAGCGGACCAGCCCGCACGACCACCTCGTCTACCTCGACAAGGTGCCGGAGTTCGCGAACAAGCAAGTCAAAGTCGTCGGCGGCCTGTCGCAGTGGGGCGTCTTCGTGAAGTGACTCCCGGTTGCTCCAGAAAACAATTCTGCCGCGGAGACGCAGAGGCGCGGAGAAAACTAAAACGACTCACCGCAGAGGGCACATGAGGACACATGAGAAAGGCAAAAATCTAGGAGAGCTAAAACCGAGTGGGCCTCCCGCGTCGCCCGCCCACCGCAGCGGCACTGGGTCTCAGAAGGGTTTTAGCACCGTTTAATGCATTTCTCGCCTTTGGCTTTCCTCATGTGCCCTCATGTGCCCTCTGCGGTGAACTGCTTCGTTTTCTCCGCGCCTCTGCGTCTCCGCGGCAGAACGTTTTGGTTGGGTAATAGACCCGCAACTACACCTTCACACGCTTCCAGCGGCCGCCGGCGAAGCGCGCCAGGAAGAACACGCCGCGGACGTAGATGTCGACGAACATCGCCGTCCACGCGCCGAGCAGCCCCCACTCGAAGCCGCCGCGCGGGTCGGTCAGCAGGAACGCCAGCGGCAGCCGCACGCCGAGGAAGCCGACCCAGGTAATCAGCACCGGCACCCGCGTGTCGCCGGCCCCACGCAGGGCTTGCGTCAGGATGATCGAGCCGGCCAGCCCCGGCATCGCGAAGGCGATCAGCCGCAGGACCGGCACCCCGGCGGCGATGACCGGCTGGCGGTCCGGGCCTTGCGCGAACAGCTCGAACATCGGCTCGGCGAACAGGAAGAAGTTCAGCCCCATGCCGGTCATGAGCAGCCCGCCCATGCCGAACGCCGTCCAGCCGGCCCGCGCCGCGAGGTCCGGGCGCTTCTCGCCCAGCGCGCGGCCGACGATCCCGGCGGTCGCGGTGGCGAACGCGGCCCCCGAGAGGTAGCCGAGCCCTTCGAGCCGCAGGGCGATGCCGTGGGCCGACGCCGCCGTCTCGCCGATGCGGTTCACGAAGCCCAGGAAAACGAACTGGAACACCCCGACCGAGAGCGAATCGACGGCGGCTGGTACGCTAACGCGCAAAAGTCGCGCAACGAGTTGCCGATCTGGGGTCAAATCGACCAGCCGCAGGCGGAGGCCGTAGCGACCGCGCACCAGAGTCGTGAGGACTAACGCACTGCCGAAGACGTGGGCGAGGCCGGTGCCCCAGGCGATGCCGAGGAAGCCGAGGTTCGGCAGCCCCCACGCCCCGCGCGACAGCCCCCACGCCAGCGGCACGTTGACGAACGTCACCGCGGCTAAGGCTTTCAACCCGGTGCGCGTGTCGCCCGCCCCCACCAGGCAGGCGATGCCGCCGACTTCGAGCATGTAGAACGGCAACAGCCCGGCGAGCGGGTGCAGGTAGTCGAGCGCGATGGCGGCGCTGTCGCCCTCCAAGGCGAGCAGCCGGATCAGCCCCGGCAACCCCGCGAAGGCGACGGCCGTCCCGAACAGCCCGAAGGCGAGCGCGAGGACGAGCGCCTGGGCGGTGGTGCGGTTGGCGAGTCGCCAGTCCTGGGCACCGACGAAGCGGCCGACCAGGGCGGTGGCCCCGGCGTTGACCACGACGGCGTAACTCGTCGTGAACCAGTAGAGGTAATTCGCGGTCGTCAGTGCGGCCTGGTGGTGCTGCGAGAATTGCCCGGCGAGGTACTGGTCGTAGAGTTGGATCGTCAGCAGCAAGCCCTGCTGCACGAGCGCCGGCGCGGCGAGCCGCACGATTTGCCGGCGGACGCTGGACGAGGCGACGAGGCCGGCGGAAGATGCGGGGAGCGTCATGCCCCAATAATAGCCCGCCCCGCCCCCCGACGCACCGCCACTTCCGCGAGGGACGACCCCGTGATCTCGACCCGCGACCTGTCCCGACTCCCCAGCCCCGAGGCGTTACGCCGGGCCATGCAATCGATGGCGATGCTCGACGCGATCCTCTGCCCCGACTGGCAAGGCCGTTACTATTCGTTCGACAGCCACTGGGCCGCAGGCCAACAGATGGGGTCGATGCGCGACGGTAGTGGCGACGAGTGTCTTGCGCACTTCGGGCCGGCCGGCTGTTGGATCAAGGGGTTCGCCCACGAGTCGCCGATGAGCCCGTTTCGCAAGACACCGCCGGGGGCGTGGCCCGGCATCTACGACACAGTCCCGGCGGAGTTCGCGGGGTGCCTTGAAGAGCTAGCGTTCAGTATTGAGGCGACGACGTTTTGTGTCTGGCAGCGCACAACCGACCAGAAATGGCAGGTTGGAGCGATTTCGTACCAAAATGGCAGTCCCGACCCTGACGGCTCCGCAATGTTGCTGTCGCCGTATGACGGGACGCCGGAGACGTACCAGAAGTGGGCCGAGGAGTACTACGAATGCGAGGTCGAGATCGGAGCGGTGGGCGACATCTTCGAGCACAAGCGGTTAACGAGTCGGTTGATCAACCGCTTGAACTCCGAGGTGACGCTGCGGAGTTTGACGCAGGGTCGCCGCGAGATCGGTTACTGAGAAGCTTCAGGGTGACGCGGCGGCCTTGCTCGCGCGGCTGTGGCCGCCGTCGCTCGACGGGCCGGCCGGCCGCACGTTGGTCGCGGTCGTCGCCTTGCCGAGGTGCAACTCCCAGAAGCCGACCTTCAACAGGCCGTTCGGCAGCGCGGGGGTGCCGGCCTTGTAGACCTTGTGACTCACCGAGTACATCACGAGTCGCCCTTGCTTGACGTGCTCGAGGATGCCCGCCCGCCGCATCACCTTCAGGTGGTGGGACGTGTTCACCATCGGCAACTTCAAGTTGCGGGCCAAGTCTCCCACGCACAGCGGGCCGGGCAGCAGGAGTTGCAGGATCTGCAGGCGAATGGGGTCGGCCAACCCGGCCAAGGTCGCGGCGATGGCTCGCGAATCGTCGAGCGAAATCATGAACCGGTCACTTTCCGTATCGTGAGTAGCTGTCATGGCAAGAGTCTCCGTTCGGGACATACTGATTATCGATATCCGGTGCCAGTAATAAGAGCCGGCCTCAACAGCCGGGGGTACTCGAACCGAACTCGGGGATGGTCGGCGGATTACCATGAGGAAACTCGCCGAAACATGGCGAAGCATTAATTGCAAACGGTGTGCCGAAGTGTCGTGTCGCCGAGTCTCCGGCCGAAGAACGCCGAGGGTTCTGGGCCAGACACCCTGATTCCACGCACGAAGTTGACTGAAGGGGTGGGTTACTTGTCGTGGTCGTCCTCGTAGCGGGCGATCTTCTCGATCCGGCGGGTGTGGCGACCGCCGTCGAACTTGGTTTCGAGCCAGGTCCTCACCATGCGCTCCATCGCCTCCTCGCCCAGTAAGTCGGCGGACATGCACATGACGTTGGCGTCGTTGTGCTGCCGGCTCATCTCGGCGTCAACGATGTCGCGGATATTAGCCGCCCGAACCCCGTGAATCTTGTTGGCGGCGATACACATGCCGTGGCCGGTCGCGCAGATCAGGATGCCGTAGTCGGCGGCGTGGCCGGCGACCGCCTCGGCGACGGGGATGGCGTAGTCGGGGTAATCGACGCTGGCGGAGGTCTGCGCGCCGAAGTCCTCGACCTCGTAGCCGAGGCCGACGAGCATGTTCGCCAGCCGCTGCTTGGCCGCGACGCCCCGGTGGTCATTCCCCAGCGCAACTTTCATGGTCCGAGCCACTCCGCAAGGTGCCGCACCAAATGACACTGAATCGCGGCGGCGCAGCGCCGGTACTCGGCCGCGTCGCCGCCGATCGGGTCCGGCAAGTCGCCGCTCGGCCCGCCGAGGAGCGTCGGCCCCGGCCCGGCCCCGGCCAAGTAGGCCGCCAGTACCGCCGCGTGGCCACGGCTCACGGCCACGATGTCCGTCGCCTCGCCTAGCATCTCCGGGGTGAGCGGCCGGCTGCGGTGCCCACTCAGGTCGAAGCCGAACTCGGCCGCGACCGCGACCGCCTCCGCCGAGGCGGCCTCGCCCGGCGTCGCGGCGACCCCGGCCGACACCACCTGCCAGCCCCGCTCCGGCAGTTCGCCCACCGCGCACCCGAGGCGCGTGGCCAGCAACTGCTTCGCCAACCCCTCGGCGAGCGGACTGCGGCAGGTGTTGCCCGTGCAGACGAACAGCACCGTTCGCGTCGGCGGGCGGGGCGGCTCGTCGGCTGGCATCATAACCCCGCATGTGTCAATGCGTGTAACCTAGGAAACGCCGGCGCGGCGAGCAACCCCATCTTCCCCGACGTGGCCGGGAGTTTCAGTGCGAAGGGTACTCAGCCGTACCGGGCAACGTTCGATGCCAGGCGAGCGGGGGACGGAAGTCCTCGGAGTGAACTCCCACGCACCGGGTCACCCGCCGGGCGCTACGACGGCGGCACTTCGACTTGCGGGATCGACAGCGGCGGCAACCCGCCCACGGTGGGGGTCTGCTTGAGGCGGGAGACGGGCGCGGCCTCGACGGGACGCGTCGTCGGCATCGGCCGCGGCGTTCCGGGCGGCAAGTCTTGCGGCGTGAGCGTCGGCACCGGGGCGACGGTCGGTGCCGGCGGCAGCGCGGGGAACTTCGGCTTCATCGGGGCCAGCGGCGGCTCGGGGCTGAGCACCGGGGCCGAGACCTTGCCGACCGTGTTGCGGATCGGCACGAAGCCCTCGGGCTTCGAGGCGGCGCGCTTCTCGCCCGGCCGGTCGGTCATCATCGAGAGCGGGCTGCCGCCGTCCGGCGTGCGGTAGCCGTTGAGGTGGTACTGCCACAGCGCCGCGCCGATCGCCTCGCGGACCTTCGGGTCGGGGTCGGCCTTGACCGCCGCCTCCAGTGCCAGGCCGGCCGGCTCGGAGACCGGCTTCAGGTCGCCCAGCACGCGCACCGCCTCGATGCGTACCGCGGGTGAGGGGTCCTTCTGGACACTCGCCACGAGTCCGGGGATGACCTCGGGGTTGCTGCGCGGGTCGATCGCCTTCAGCTCGGTCGCGGCGTCCTTGCGCCGGGCCTCGTCGGGGTCGGTGCGCAAGACCTCGACGAGTTGCTTGGCCTTCGACACCGGCGCGTCCACCTTGGCCTGCCGCCGCTTGAAGAATCCGAGGCCGAAGTCCACCCCGCACGCGGGGCGTTCGGCGACGCCGACGAGGCCGACGACGCCCACCAGTACCACCGCCCGACGCACCCGATTCATCGCGAAACCCTCCCCGCACTCGCGCCGGCCGGCGCGGAACGACCGCCCCAAGATACGCCTAGGATCGTCCGTTGGGCAGGAGGCTTGCGGCGGAATCCCCCCCGCCGTGGCCGGGAGGGGCGCTCGGGGACGATTACAACCCGCCGAGCCGCGCCAACCCGGCCGGCGTCGGCCTCACGAACCGGCCCTCGGTCGAACTTGCGGATTTTTCCGAGGCTACTCGTTGTTTCGGGCGCGCCGGCCTAAAATGCCTCGTGCCATTGCCCGCCCCCCTGCGCACCGGGCGACCTCCACGAAGGACCGCGAATGCCGCCGCCGACGCCCCCGACCGACCGGCCGACCGGGCCGACGCCCCCGCCGAAGCGCTTCGGCAACACGCTGATGTCGAGCGGCTGGTTCTTCATCGCGTCGCTCTCAGTCGTTATCGCGATCATGTTCTTCATCGAGACGAGTCGGACGATCAACGTTACGGAGTTCAAGCGGCTCGCCGAGGCGGGGCAGATCAAGGAGTTCGTCTTCGTCGGCCGCGACCGCGGCGTCGGCGTTGTGCGCGACCCCAAGTCCGACCCCGTCGCGGCGCTCAAGCTCAACGGCACCAAGTTCAAGGTCAACTTGCCCTACGTCGAGAACCAGAACGACCTCATCAAGCTGCTCGAGGCCAAGGACGCGGAGTACCGGGCCAACCTCAAGAAGGCCAACCCGGACGACAAGACGGAGGAACTCGTCATCGTCAAGGAGGACGAGTCGGCGCTGCAACTCCTCCCGCTCCTGTACATGGCCGTGCCGATGGTCGCGCTGGCGCTGCTCTTCTTCTTCTTCGTCCTGCCCAAGATGCGCGACCCGATGGGCGGCGGCGGCGGCTTCCTGAACAACTACATCCGCAGCCCGGCGCGGCGCTACGAGAAGAACCGCGGCCGCACCACCTTCGAGGACGTGGCCGGCATGGAACCCGCCAAGCGCGAGCTGCAAGAGATCGTGGATTTCCTCCGCAACCCCGACAAGTTCACCCGCCTCGGGGCGCAGGTGCCCAAGGGCGTGCTCCTCGTCGGCCCGCCCGGCACTGGCAAGACGCTCCTGGCGAAGGCCGTGGCCGGCGAGGCGAACGTGCCGTTCTTCAACATCAACGGCTCCGAGTTCATCCAGATGTTCGTCGGCGTCGGGGCCAGCCGGGTCCGCGACCTCTTCAAGACGGCGAAAGAGGCGTCGCCCTGCGTCATCTTCATCGACGAGATCGACGCCGTGGGCCGCATGCGCGGCGCGGGTGTGGGCGGCGGCTCGGACGAGCGCGAGCAGACGCTGAACCAAATCCTCTCCGAGATGGACGGCTTCCAGGTCAACGAGACGGTCATCATCCTCGCCGCGACCAACCGCCCCGACGTGCTCGACGCGGCGCTGCTGCGGCCGGGCCGCTTCGATCGGCACGTCACCGTCGATCGCCCCACCTGGCAGGGCCGCATCGCGATTCTGAAGGTCCACACGCGCAACAAGCCGCTCTCGGACGCGGTCGATCTGGAGAAGGTCGCGCGCAGTGCCATCGGCATGAGCGGGGCCGACTTGCGCAACTTGTGCAACGAGGCCGCGCTGCACGCCACGCGCTCGGGCAAGAGCGCCGTCGAGCAGGCCGACTTCGCCGCGGCGATGGACCGCGTGCAACTCGGCGCGCGCCGCGAGGAGATGTACTCCGCCGAGGAGAAGCGCCGCACCGCCTACCACGAGGCCGGCCACGCCTTGTGCGCCTGGCTGGAGCCGAAGGCCGACCCCTTGACGCGCGTGAGCATCATCCCGCGCGGCCGCTCCGGCGGCGTCACGATGTTCGCCCCCAACGAGGACCGCATCGACATCTCGCAGAGCGAGTGCCAGGCCCGGCTGGTCGTCACGATGGGCGGCCGCGCGGCGGACCGGCTGGTGTTCGGCGAGCCGATGTCCGGGGCGATCCAGGACTTGAAGCAGGCGACACGCATCGCGCGGATGATGGTCACGCAGTTCGGCATGAGCGAGCGCCTCGGCCCGGTGTCGTACCGCGCCGGCGACGAGCACGTCTTCCTGGGCAAGGAGATTTCGGAGTCCCGCGACTTCAGCGAGGGCACCGCGCGGATCATCGACGAGGAGGTGCAGCGCATCCTCGGCGACGCCGAGCGCGGGGCGACGCGGCTCTTGGAGCAAAACCGCCCCGACCTCGACCTGCTGGCCGACGCCCTGCTGGAGCACGAGGAGATCGACCGCGAGATGATCGACAAGCTGCTGCGGAAGGTGAAGCCCGACGGCCCGCACGCGATCGAGTCGGTCGCGGCACCGCCCCCGGCGACGGGCGGCCTGGCGTTCGGGGCGTGAGCGGCGAGCCGGAAAGCGTCAGCGCCCGGAGTTCTTGGTCGAAGAACTCCAGGCAGTCATGCGAAGAACTCCGGGCGCTGACGCTTTCCGGCTCGCCCTACCCCAGCAGGCCGCGCTTGGTCAGCTCGTTGACGATCATCGCCACGCCCTCTTCGACGGTCTGCGTGCCGGCGTCGAAGGTCAGCTCGGGGCTGGTCGGCTCCTCGTAGGGGTCATCGACGCCGGTGAAGCCCATGCCCTTGCCGGCCGCGACCGCCGCGCGGGCCTGCTTGTACAGCCCCTTGGGGTCGCGCGTCTCGCAGACATCGACGGCCGTCTTGACGTAGACCTCGATGAACGGGATCGCCCCGGCCTTGTTCGACTCGTGGGCCTTGCGGGCGGCGTCGCGGTCCTTGCGGTACGGGCTGATGAAGCTCGTCAGCGCGAACAGCCCGGCGTCGGCGAACAGCCGCGACACCTCGCCGATGCGGCGGATGTTCTCCTCGCGGTCGGCGGCGCTGAAGCCGAGGCCGAAGCGCTTGGCGTTCTCCTCGCTCGCCCCGCGCGTCTCTTGCAGGATCTTCGCCCCGGCGTTGAGGCCGAAGCGGATGTTGTCGCCGTCGAGGACGTAGGCGGCGTGGCCGCGGGCGATCAGCACCTGCTCGAGCGCGACGGCCAAAGTCGATTTGCCCGACCCGGACAGGCCGGTGAACCACAGGGTCGCCCCCGTCTGCTTGAGGAGCTTGGCGCGCTCGGCCTGGCTCACCGTCCCCGCGTGGAAGAACACTTGCGTCGGCGTGATCTCACTCATCCGGACCTCGGTCAAAGAAGGCGTTGCGGAGGGGTCAAGCGGTTAACCTACGACCCGCCGACCTCGAACGACAGGCCCTTGCTGACGGCGCGGCCCGTCTCGGGGTCGAGGAACTCGACGGTGAGCGTGTAGCGGCCCGGCCGCTGCGGCACCGCGAAGCGGAACGCCCTCGAGTAGTCGCGCACCGGCGACCGCGAGAAGTCGCGCTGCACCGACTGCAGCACCGGCACCGGCCGGCGGCCCTCGTCGGTCAGCTCGACGACGTTGCCCGCCGCGTCGCGCAGCCGCAGCGAGCTGTTCAACTGCGTGACGTAGCCGTCGCCGAAGTCCGGGTGGTGCGTCGAGACGGACGGCACGTTGCGGACCTCGACGTAGACCTCCGCGAGGGTGCCGCGGCGGTAGACGTGGCCGTCGGGCAGGGGCCGGTACTGGCCGAAGCCCGTGGGCGAGCTGCAGAACACCGCCTTGGGGATGCCCAGCGTCGCCTTGGCCGCGAGGGCCTTCAGCGGCGTCTCGAGTTGCGCCGCCAGCACGCCGTAATCGACCGGCCCGGCGCGGGTCAGGTTGACCCTCGA
This sequence comes from Fimbriiglobus sp., assembly GCA_043744775.1. Lineage (GTDB taxonomy): Bacteria > Planctomycetota > Planctomycetia > Gemmatales > Gemmataceae > Fimbriiglobus. The sequence continues at coordinate 35,561 of JAYTUC010000004.1, forward strand.
CAGCGCGACCACCGGCGGCAGCAGTTGCGCGAGCAACTCTTGGTTGGGCCGGTCGAGGGCCTTCAAGTGGTCGGCGGCGGCCTCGGGCCGGTTGTCGAGGTACGCCTTGACTGCGGCGACCAAGGGCGCGTCGGGCGGCGGCTCCGGCACGGCGACTTTGGTCGGCGGCGGCTCCTCCGGCTTGGCCACGGTCGCGGGCATCGTTTGGGGCGGCTCCGGCGTCGGGTTGCGGGCGACGCGCTGCCCCGGCACCGACGGCAGCACGGCGAAGCCCGTCGGCGACGGCTCCGCGACGCTCGGCGGCGGAGCGTCGGCCGGCTTGACGGCGCGCGAGGTCGCCGCGCAGGCCGGCAGCAACAGCGCGACGGCGGCGGCGAGAGTCAGGCATCCTGTGCGCAGCGCGACCATCCCGACCCCCGACGCGGACCACGACGCGGCCAGGCATAGCGTGACAGGGTTCCGGAAGCAACGCGGGAATTCCGAGCGCGGAAATCGAAAGAACCGGATTAGCCGCAGAGACGCAGAGGTCGCAAAGAGGACCAGACCCGAAACTTGAATTCGGTTTGCTCTGCGGACTCTGCGCCTCTGCGGCTAATCCGGTTTTGGGTCGATCGTGGTGAAAACGCTGCGCACCAGCACGTTGTCGCCAAGCTGCTCGATCCGCGTCGAGACGGATGGCCGCGACTCGGCGACGGTGCCGACACCGCGGCCGCCGACCGGCCCCGGCGCGCCCGCGCCGCCGAAGAGCTTGGGGGCGACGAAGGCCCACGCCTCGTCGATCGCCCCGGCGTCGTGCAGCGAGCCGAGCAGCGTCGCGCCGCCCTCGACCAGCACGCGCGTGAAACGCCGCCGGCCCAGGTCGTCGAGGACCGCCAGCGGCGACAGGGCGTTGTCACTCGACGGCAGGCCGACGACTTCGGCCCCGGCGTCGGACCACGCGCGGAGCTTGCCGACGTTCGCCGCGGCGGCGTAGACGATCACCGGCGCGTCGCGGGCAGTCACCGTCAACTGGCACGACGTGGGCAAGTCGCCGGAGCCGCAGACGACGACGCGGGCCGGCGTGCGCGGCCCCGGCGGGCGGGCCGTCAAGAGCGGGTCGTCGGCGACCACCGTGCCGCGGCCGACGACCACGGCATCGACGAGGCCGCGCAACTCGTGGACCTTGGCGCGGCACTCGGGGTTGCTGACCCACTTCGAGTCGCCGGTGCGGGTGGCGAGTTTGCCGTCGAGCGTCATCGCCCACTTCGCGACGACCCACGGCCGGCCGGTGCGGAGCAGCTTCAAGTACGCCGTGTTCAAGGTCCGCGCTTGCGCCTCCGAGACGCCGACTTCGACGACGACGCCGGCACTGCGCAGGATTGCGAGGCCGCCGCCGTTGACGCGCGGGAAGGGGTCGGCCATCGCCGCAACGACGCGCGCCACGCCGGACGCCAACACGGCGTCGGTGCAGGGCGGCGTCTGGCCGTGGTGGCAGCAGGGCTCGAGCGTGACGTACAGCGTCCCGCCGCGGGCCGACGCGCCCGCGGCCGCGAGGGCGAAAACTTCGGCGTGCGGGCCGCCGTAGCGCTGGTGACAGCCGTCGCCGACCAGGTTGCCCGCGGCGTTCAGCACGACCGCGCCGACCATCGGGTTCGGCTCGACCCGGCCGAGGCCGCGGGCCGCGAGGTCGAGCGCCCGCGCCATCCAGAATTCGTCGCCGGTCACGGGCCGCGGGCGAGGCGCACGTCGTCCGGCACCCGCCGCTTCCAGACGAAGGCGAGCCAGCCGGCGAGGATCGCGAGCATCATCGCGCCGCAGACGAGCAGGATGCGTTGCAGGAACGGGTTCGCCAGCCCCACCCCGCTGCGGTCGAGCAACTCGCCGGTGCGGGCGTCGAAGGTGAAGCGCATCGGGCTTTGCGTGTTCATCACGAACCGCCCGCTGTTCTCGTTGAGCACCGCGCCGGCGTACCAGATCAGGTGCTCCGGCGTGTGCTTCAGCACGTCGGTGTCGTCGATGAAGTCGGAGAGCTTGTAGCGCTTCGTCAACTGGCCCTTGTCGTAGAAGCTCAGCGCCGGGGCGTCGAGCAACTTCTGCATCGCCGCCGCGGTGGGCCGGATGCCGCCGACGAACGACTCGGTCTGCCAGAAGTCGCCCTCGACGCGGACGAGGTTGTTGCCGTCGGCGGTGACGAAGCCGAGGTCGTAGGGCGTGTACTCGTTCGACGGCAAGCCCCAGACGAGTTCGGCGGCGTCGCCGGCGCGGTACAGCCCCGGCGCGGGGTACTTGGCGCGCAGCTCGGCGAACTTGCGGCGCTGCTCGGCGGTGCCGTGCTTCGCCTCCTCGGCCGGGTCGCCGATCTGGACGAAGACGAAGGCTTCGCCCACCGGCTTGAAGTAGCTCATCGGCTTGGGGAACTTCCCCGCGGCCGACGCCGGCCCGGCGGTCAGCAGCAAGGTGAGGGCAAGGAACAACTGGCGCGGCGTAGCCACTAGTGACCCTCCTTGACGAGGTTCTTGTTCCACGCCGGGATGATCACCGTCAGGTTCTTGCGGCCACTGGGCACACACTGGCACGACAGCCGCGACTCGGTCGTGACCGCGCGGGCCGTGTCGAGCATGTCCTCCTCGTCCATGTTCGCCGGCTGGCAACTGTCGCCGCCCTCGGTCACGTAGACGTGGCAGGTCGCGCAGGCGCACACGCCGCCGCAGGCGTGCTCGATCTCGAGGCCGGCCCCCTCGGCGATGTCCATGACGCTGCCGCCCAGGCCGCTACGGCCGTAGGGGATTTCGCCCGGCATCACGAGGAACTCGGTCCGCTCGCCGGTCTCCTCGGTGACGAACGTGACCGTGAACGGCTCGCTCGGCTTCGGCGCGTCCACCTTGGTGATGTAGGGGTTGACTCCGCCCATCGGTCGTCCTTCGCTCTCTCGGCAAACGCGCGTCGAACTGGAAACGGCGACGGCCGCCCGACTCGGGGCGGCCGTCGCGCGGCGGTCGTCCGGTACCCGAATCTTACGGAGTGACGGGTCCGACTTTCAACTCGTTGCGCACGTCGCGGACGCCGGGGGTCAGCCGGACCATGCCCTCGACGAGCCGCAGTTCGTCGTCGGAGGCGACGCGGCCGCTCAGCACGACGACGCCCCCGTCCATCGCGAGGGCCACGCCGCGGGGGTTGGCGAGCATCGTGGAGCGGTCGAGGGTCGCCCGCAAGTCGGTGGCCATCTGGGGAAGCGTGGCGACCGGCGACTTGAAGCTCAGTGTCGCGGTGTACGAAATTTGCCGCGGCAGGGCGATGACGATACCCGACTGGTTGCTGGCGTTGCCGCCGGCCTGCTGTCCGCCGGCTTGTTGGCCGCCGCCCTGGGTGCGGCCGCCGGTCGTGATCGCGGCGTTGCCGGAGCGGGCGTTGATGGTGTTGCCGGTGGCGTTGGTCGTGGCCACGCCGCCCGTCGCGCCGTACAGGGCCGTGCCGAAGCCGCCGGGGGTGCCCTTCAGGTTGGTCGTCGTGCCCTGGAAGTAGGGGTTGTTGTAGGAGCTGCCGAAGACGTTCGACGCGCTGATGCTCGAGGGGGTCGTGCCCGCCCCGACCTGGGCGTTGATGGCCGGCGTGGTCAGTGACGAGTCGCCCAGCGCCGTCGCGGAGCCGGTGCCGCCGCCGATCCCGCTCAGCGTGCCGCCGCTGGCGGTGGAGGTCGTCGAGGTCGTGCCGGCCGAGGTCGTGGTGACGGTCCCGGTGGCCGGGGTGCTTTGGGCGGCCGCGGGGCCGGCGGCGGCGACGCCTAGGGCGACGGCGAGGGCGAGTTTCTTGAGGGATCGCACGGCAAACCTCCCGCGGGCGGAGCGGAGGGACTGCCCCCGCTATGATGTCAGGATTGTATCGGCCGCGCCGGCGGCGTGCGTGAAGGAAGCCTGAGAGGCGTGGGGGGAATTTTCGCGTGATCCTCGGCTACAACACCAACGGCTTCGCCCACCACCGCCTGCCCGACGCCCTGGCGATCCTGCGCGAACTCGGCTACGCCGGCGTCGCCCTGACGCCCGACGTGAACCACTTCGACCCCGCCAGCGACGACGTGGCCGGGCTGACCGCCGAGCTGCTCGACTTCCGCGTCGTCGTCGAGACCGGCGCGCGCTTCCTGCTCGACCCGCGGCGCAAGCACCAGCCGACGCTCCTGAGCGACAACGCCGGCGAGCGGCAGTACCGCGCCGACTTCCTGCGCGGCTGCGTCACGCTGGCCACGGAACTCCAGGCGGACGCGGTGAGCTTCTGGTCGGGCGCGCCGACCACCGGCGAGCCTTACGCGGTGCTGCTGGACCGGCTGGCGGCGGAGTGCCAGTCGCTCGCGGAGTACGCGGCCGAGCGCGGCGTGCGGCTGGCCTTCGAGCCGGAGCCGGGGATGCTGATCGACACGATGCCGCGCTTCGCCGACCTGCACGCCGCGGTGAACCACTCCAGCTTCGGCCTCACGCTCGACCTCGGCCACTTGGTGTGCCAGGGCGAGACCCCGGTGAGCGAGCACGTCGCGGCGTGGGGCGAGTGGCTCTGGAACGTCCACGTCGAGGACATGCGGCCGGGCGTCCACGACCACCTGATGTTCGGCGAGGGCACCGTCGATTTCGCCGACGCCTTCGACGCCCTGCACGCGGTCGGCTACGAGGGGGTCGTGTCGGTGGAGTTGAGCCGGCACAGCCACAACGCCGTCGAGGCGGCGCGGCGGTCGCGGGAATTCCTGGCGCGGTACGTCGCGGGGTGATTCACGGAAAACAGCATTAACCGCGGAGGAGCAGAGTAGCGGAGAAGACCTAAACTTGAATTTCGGTCTTCTCCGCTACTCTGCTCCT
>JAYTUC010000005.1:0-12473 GCA_043744775.1 Fimbriiglobus sp.
TCCCAGAGGCCGTCATCGACGCCGCCGACGGTACGACGCAGCAGGCCCACGACGTGCGGGTCGGTCAGCTTGTGCAGCAGGAAGCTGTTGCACAGCCCCAGCACTTGCTTCGGCAGGTGGGCCGGCAGTTGCGTCACGAAGCAGAGGCCCAGCCAGCGCTTGCGGCCCCGCTTGGCGATGCGGGCGACCTGCTCGAACAGGATCGGCGTGCGGTCGATCTTCTCCTCGCTGAGGAACTCGTGCGCCTCCTCGATGACGATCAGCACCCGCGGCGGCCTCTCGGCACCGCCCTTCTCGAACTGTTCGTACAGGGCGTCCTGCGACTCCTGGAGGCCGTGCAGCAGGTCGGCGATGACGAGGTTGTTCAGCTCCGAGTAGCCGCTGTCCGACAGGTCGATCACACTCAGCCGGCCGGGCTTCAACAAGTCGGGGTAGTTGACCGGCCTCGCGACCGTGTCGCCGTCGAAGAAGACCTTCAGCCGGTTGAGCCGCGCGAGCCGGCCGAGGACCGCGCGCCAGGAGATGACGTTGCCCGGCGGGTTGGCCGCGTTCACCCGCGTCCGCAGCGACCCGACGCCGACGGGGGTCTTGAGCGCCGGCGAGTACGGCTCGACCTTCAACTCCGGCTCCTCGTCGTCCTCGCCCTTCTTCGACTTCTTGGCCCCGCCGGTCGTGCCGGCCCGCGCCAGGCAGGCCCCGACCACGTCCATAAGGATGCCCAGAGTCATGCGCGGGTAGCCGCGCTCGAACTCGTCGTTCTCGAGCGCCATCCGCTCCTGCTCCGCGAGGCCCGCGACGGGGAAGATGCCGAGGTCGCGCATCACCTCCTTGGCGATGTCGTAGGCCTTCAGGAAGCGCTCCTGTTGCGCCTCGCTCAGGCCCAGGATCTCGAACACCGCGTAGGGCGACAGCCGGGCGAACTGCAAGCTGAACGGCCGCAAGTTGGGGTGCGCGGGGTTCGACGTTTCGCGGCCGACGAGGTGGTAAATCGCCATGCGCTCCGCCGGCACCCCGGCCGCGTCGAGCTTGCGGTCCTTCAGCGCCGCCGCCATCCTGGGGTCGCGGTTCGGCTCGTGCAGCCGCGTGTACTCGCCCTCCACGTCGAGCAGCACGACCGCCATGCCGGCGTCGGTGGCCCGCTTGACCAGGCCCGCGACGGTGTTCGACTTGCCGCCGCCGGTGGTGCCGAGAATCGCCGTGTGCCGGGGCAGCACCGCCTTGGCGTCCGACGGCACGCCCACAACAACCTGCTCGTGGCCGACGGCCAGGCCGAGCCGCACGTCGCCGCCGCACTTCAAGACGCCGGCCGCCTCGTCGTCGCCCAGCACGAAGACGGCACTGTTCGGCTGCGGCCGCAGCCGCGGCGGGGTCAGCGAGCCGTCGGCCAGCTCCTCGCCGAGCAGCGTCACCTGGACGCGGCCGTGGAACGGCGGCAGGTAGTCGCCGCCGTGCGTGGCGACGGCTTGCAGCATCGGCGAGTCGCCGCGCAGCCCGTCCGGCTCCGCGAACGGCCCCGCGCTCACGACCCCGAGGTACTTGCGGCCATCGACGCGGCTGACGACGCGCACCAGCGACTGCGCCGGGGCCTTGTGCAAGTGGACGTTGGGTAGCAGCACGGTGACCGCGAGGTCGGTACTCCCTGGCAGGTCGAACAGCGTCCGCCCGACGGCGTCGGCGTCCCGCGCGTCGCGCACGGCCGGCCCCCCCGCCGCGGCGATCTCCGCGGCGAGCTTGCCGATCGAGCCGTTCGTCGTCATGGGTAATCTCCTCGGTGACGTGGGGGTTCGAGTGGCCGGCGAGCCGGAAGCGTCAGCGCCCGGAGTCTTCAAAACGTATGCGACGGACTCCGGGCGCTGACGCTTCCGGCTCGCCACGACTTTGCTTCACTCCGGCCGGTTCTGCCGCTCGCTGCCGTAGCGGACGCCGGCCCCGGCCTTGGCGTAGGCGGCCGTCGCCAGGTCGCGCAGGTTGCCGCCGCCGTACACCGACTTGCACGCCCGGTCGGTCAGGTCGATCAGCATCGGGAAGCCGCGGTCGGGGAGTAGGATCGAGTCGGCGATCGCGACGCGGGCCGCCACCTCGAAGTGGTCGCGGTGGCAGTAGAAGACCTGCGGCGGCGCGAACAGCGACGCCCGGTAGACGCCCACGAGCACCTGCGAGGCGATGTCGTCGCGGAACCGCATCACCCACTTCTCCGGCGACAGCCGCGTGCCGTCCCACTCGTCGGGCACGGTCACCGTCGGCGTGAAGTGCAGGCCCTCGACGAACTCGGTGATGCGCTCGTCGAGCGTGCCGACGATCAGGTACTCCAGCGGCCGCAGGGCCTGACCCATCATCAGTAGGTCGCGGTCGCCGGACTCGCTCGACACGAAGACGAACCGGCGGTGGCCGTCGATCAGCTCGCGCAGCACCTTCACCGACTCGACCATCACGTCCGGGTTGCCGGCCCCCGCGAGCAACTGGTACGGGGCCGGGCTGCCGTGGCCCATGCGCCACAACGCCGTCGCGTCGCGGGTCAGCGTCCGCGCCTCGGCGTAGCTCATCACCGCGCGCTGGGCCAACTCGCTCAGGCCGTCGCGGCGGTCGGGCTGGTTCAGCCCGGCCCGCCGGCCGCGCCGCTCGAGCACTTCGAGCATGTCGCCGACGGGGTCGCCCCGCTCCTCGCGCAAGTCCCGCCGGAACAGCCGCGTGGACCAACTGCCGCTGTTGCCGCGGTAACTCACCAGGCAGACGCCGATCTGGTAGACCGTCAGCGGCAGGCTGTCGTGGACCTGCACCGTGCCGTCGCACGCCTCGACGCGGCCGTTGAACAGCAGGTCGCGGTGGACGCTCGCGATCTCCTCGACGGTCACGTCGGCGTAGTGCCCCGCCTCCGGGGGCGCGCCCCGCGACTCGCGCAGCCGCGGGAAGACGAACTTCCGCACGTTGACTTCGTGCGAGCGCTCGAGTTCGACGGCCCGCGCGACCTCGGCCTCGATCCGCGCGTACTCCCGCACGACCTCGACGCCTTCGAGCCAGGTGTCGGGGCTGAGCGCTTGAAGGAGCGTCTCGCCGAAGCACTCGTAGAAGTCGTCGCCGGTGACGCCGCGGCTGACGCGCGTCACCGGCAGTGTCGAGGCGGTCGTCGTCGCGGCCATCGCAATCCCCCTTGACGGTCTATTCAATCCTCCGCGGGAGAGTTCGACGCCATTTTTACGGAATTACTGATGCGACCGACCCTCGACGCCCCGAAATCGTCGGGCGGACACAAGATTGAAGCGGAGTAGCACGCGGCCAAAGCCGGCCGCCCGAAGTCGGCAACGAGGCGTGCGGCGACGGCCGCGGCGTCGGCGTCCGCGCGGAAGTGGTAAGCGGGGGTGATCGTAGTCGCGCAAGAAGTGGGCCAGCGAGAAGCGGCGCGAACGCCAAGAAGTGCGGGTCGGCGACCGCCCGCCGGGCCGGGCCGAAAACGGCGTCGCGCATCGTCGCCTCCGGCGGCCCGCCTGAGCCGCGCCTCGATCCGGTCCTTCGCGCTCGTCGCCCGCCACGCCGAGGGCCTCGGCGAAGGCCGCTGTCGAACGCTCACCGGCGCGCACCCAGTCCCAAACCCGTCAATCGCCGTCAAAAAACTGTTTCGGAACGTTCGCCAGTTCGGGGCCGTCGATGTCGAAATAGATGTCCCCCTGTTCGTTCCGCCCGGCCGCGTCGAGTTCGACACAACCCCACGGGGTTCGCCCGGTGTGGTGCCGCCGCTCGGCGTCGAGCGCATGATTTGATCCTCCTGCCGCCGAATGACCTCACGCAGCGGCCGGGTTTGGCTTCGCGGCCTCGGCCCACCGCAACGCCACCACGCTACCGTGGGTGGCTCGTGAGGGCGAGCCTGGCGGTCCGAACACAGTGTCGGCGTAGACGCCACCGGGTTCGGCCTGCCGGGACTCGTCTAACGCACGGACACGAACTGATCCAGGGAGTCGATGGTCAAGGTGACGATGGTCAGAGAGGTCGGGTTGGGGGGCATTCCCCCGGTGTCCGTGCCGCCTTGGCTGTGGGTGACGCGCGAAACCTTACCCTCAACGGTCACGACCCGGTCGGCGAAGTGCGCGGCCAAATTCGCGACACCGACCCGAGTGAAATCCTTGCGACCCTTGTCCGTCATCACAGCCCGGAAGTTGAACTGCATGGCATCCGACAAGCGATCGGAGGACGTGAGGTTGAAAAGCCAGACCTCACCCTCGTCGGAGGTGGCGAAACCCTTTCGGACCCGAAACCGGACATGGTGAACTCCCAGCGGCTGGCACCCACCCGCCCGCCCGCCGTCAGTCGCCCGGCCCCACCCGGAACGCCTGCCCGCGGGCCGCCAGGCGGATGACGTAAATGCTGCCGTCCGGGTTGCCGGTCAACACGTGCCGGCCGTCGGCGGTCAGCGCGACGTTGTTGAGGTAGTCGGTTCGCGGTCGGTAGCCCTGGAAACTGCGGGTCCGCGGCTCCGGGCCGGACAGGTCGCACACGCGGACCATGTTCGACTCGGCCTCGCACCACGCCAGTAACTTGCCGTCCGCCCGCCACATCGGACTCATCGCGTGCATGTTGACGCCGGGCGGAGCCAGCGGCCCGCCGGGCAGTTCGCCGAGGCTGGCCCCGTCGGCGGCGCGGAGTTCGGCCCGCGGGCCGTGCGACGTGACCGCCACCGCCGCCCCGTCCGGGCGGAACGCCAGCCCGCGGATCACGTCCTTGATGTCCCACGTCGCGGTCCGCTCGCCGGTGTCCGGGTTGCGGACGAACACGTGCTTGTCCTCCCCGCCGCTGAGCAGCGTCCTCCCGTCCGGGCTGAACGCGACCGCGTACAGGGCAATATTGAACCCTTCGAGTTTGTGGTCGTCCTGTGCCCACAGTTGCCGCCCGGAGGCCACGTCCCACATGCGGACGGTGACGTTGCCGGCGGAGGCCAGCCGGGCGGAGTCCGGGGAGAACGCTAGCGCCGACGCCCCGGCGCGGCCCGTCAACTTCGCCCCCCGCGCGCCAGTCGCTGTCTCCCACACGTCGATCCCGTCCCCGCGGCCGGCCGCCGCCCACTTCCCGTCCGGGCTCAGCGCGATCGAGTAGTACCGGCCGGTGCCGAGGGTCACGTCCGGCTTGCCGCCCGCGAGGTCGGTGAGCAGAACCGTGGCGTCGTCGCCGTTCTTGCCGCCGACGGTGAGCAGGTGCCGCCCGTCCGCGCCCAGGACCAACAGGGCCGGCCCGGCGTGCCGGGGCAGCACCGCGACCAGCCCCGGCGGTGCCTGCGCCGGGTCGTCGCCGCCGCCGGCCTTCGCCAGCGCCGCCGCCGAAACGTCTTCGCGCCTGAGGGCATCGAACGCGCTGGGCCGGTCGGCGAGTTCGGCCGCCGTCGGGATGACCGGCGGAACCCACGGGTCCGGCGGCTTGACCGCGGCGAAGGCGGTGCTTTCGCCGGCGACCTTCCCGTTTTTGTCGGCGGGCCACGAGGCGAAGTACGCCGAGGCCGCGAGGGCGACGAGGACCCCGGCGGCCGCGAGGGCGACGAGCCGACGGCGGGCGCGCCCGGTCGGCCTCGGCCCGACCGCGGCGAGGGCGGCCGGGAGCGGGGCGTGGGTCTCCAGGTGGGCCTGGCCCGCGGCCAACACGTCGGCCACCTCGGCGGCCGTCGCGAACCGGTCGGCCGGATCCTTCGCCAGCAGCTTGGCGACCAGGCGGCACAGCCAGTCCGGCACCTCGGGGATCACCTCGCGGATCGGCCGCGGGTCGTCCTCGACCACCCGCCGGAGCACGGCCAAGGTGCCGCCGGCCCGGAACGGCGGGTGGCCGGTCAGCAGGGCGTACAGCACGCTGCCGAGGCTGAACAGGTCGGACCGGTGGTCGATCGAGTCGCCTCGGGCCTGCTCCGGGCTCATGTACTGAGGCGTCCCGGTCACCGCCCCGCTCTGCGTGAGGCTGGCGTCGTCCGCCGCGCGGGCCAGGCCGAAGTCGGTGATCTTCGCCCGCGGCGTGGGCAAGGCTTCGAGCAGGATGTTGGCCGGCTTGATGTCCCGGTGGATCAGCCCGGCGGCGTGGGCGGCAACCAGCCCGGCGGCCACCTGCCGGCCGACCCGGACGACCTCGGCCGCGTCGAGGGGGCCGGTCCGCCGGAGGCGGTCGGCCAGCGTCTCGCCGGGGATGAACTCCATGACCAGGTACGGGACCGGCAGCTCCTCGACGGCGTACACCTGCACCACGTTCTCGTGCCGCAGGGCCGCCGACGCCCGCGCCTCGCGCAGGAACCGCTTGCGGGCCGGGGAGGTGGAGCTCAGCCGCGACGCCAGGACCTTGACCGCGACCACCCGCTGGAGCGTGTCGTCGAACGCCCGGAACACCACCCCGAACCCGCCCCGGCCGAGGACCTGGAGGACCTCGTAGTGCCCGAGCCGGCCGAGCGAGTCCGGGCGGCCGGGCGGGCCGAACAGGGACGCGACCTCGGCCACGTCGTCGTCCCCGTCCGCCGGGTCCGCGCCCGCGGCCTGGGTCAGCGTCCGCTCCTCGACCGGCCCGACCGGCCCGGCTGCCGGCCGGTCGAGGAAGTTGCCGGCCCGCCCGTGGGCCGCGAGCAGCCCCTCGACCCGCCGGCGGAGGTTGCCGTCGCGGCCGCAGGCGGCGTCCAGGAAGGCCGTCCGGTCGGCCGAGTCCTCCCGCTCCAGCGCGGCGGCGAAAATCGTCACTTCGTTCACGGCGTCTCCTCGCGGGCCGGCGGTCACTCTCTCGAGATGCGAGAACCGTCGCCGGACCGGCTCACGAATCCTCCGGGTCTCGGTTCGCCACTTGTTGGAAGAGCCAGGCCCGGCTGTACGCCCAGTACCGCTTAGCCGTGGCGGGGGAGACGCCGAGGGCCACGGCGGACTGCCCGACGGTCAGGCCGGCGAAGTACCGCAGTTGCACCAACTGGGCCTTGACCGGGTCGAGGGCGGCCAGCCGGTCGAGAGCGGCGTCGAGGGCGAGGAGGTCTTCGTCCGGCTCGGGCGCGGTGAGGGGGAAGTCGTGCGCGTCGTGGCGGGTCAGCCCGCCGCCGTGCTTCGCGGCCCGCCGGCGGCGCGCGGCGTCCACGAGGATGCAACGCATGGCTCGGGCCGCGGCCGCGTAGAAGTGCCCGCGGTGGTCGAACTCCCGGTCGCCGGCGAGCCGCAGGTACGCCTCGTGGACCAGGGCGGTCGGCTCGAGGGTCTGGCCGGCCGGCTCGGCCGCGAGCAGGGCCGCGGCCGCCCGGCGGAGTTCGTCGTACACGAGGGGCAGCAGCCGGTCGGCCGCCCCGGCCTCGCCCCGCCGCACGGCGTCCAGGGCGTCGGACACTTCGGACATGGCTTGCCCACTTTGGTCGTACCCGACACCGAACGGCCCCCGCGGCGGGGCTGTCAAGACACCAACTCTGAAGTGGCTCGGGCTTACGCCACCCGCGCTACGATGACCGCGACTGCGTGCCGATGCAACCGGTTCGCCCCGCGGAGACGGCCCGCCGGGAGGGGGCGCGTTGCCGTCGCGGAAAGCCCGCATGCGGCCAGTGCCAGGCGCGGCGTTGGGTTCGGCCCCGGAAACCGTGACTGTCCCCGACGCCGCTTCCGACGCCCTTTACTTCTTGCTCTCGAATGGTTGCAAGGGCGGCAAGTGTTTCGACAGCGATTCGATGGTGGCCTTGTGCCCAGGCTCCTCGGCCAGGTTCACTGTTTCGGTCGGGTCGTTCTTCTCGTCGTAAAGTTCGGTGGCCGCGACCTTCCCGTCCTTGCGATTCCGCCACACGGTCAGCCTCCAGCGGTCGTCACGGACACTGTAACCCATCAGTTGGCCGAGGCCCGTTTTGCCGCCGCGCGGGTACTGGCTGATGGCGACTTTCTTCGACAGCGCGACCGTCGAATCGTCGAGGACCGCCTTCAGGCTGATGCCGTCTAGGCCGGCGGGAATCGGTAAGCCGCAGACCTCCGCGAGTGTCGGGTAGACGTCTACGAACTCGACCGGTGCGTCAAACTTCTTGCCCGCGGCCTTCTGGTTCGGCACGCTGATCAGCAGCGGTGCACGGGCGGCCAACTCGAAGTTCGTGTGCTTGTTCCACAACCCGTGCTCGCCGAGTTGCCAGCCGTGATCGCCCCACAGCACAACGACGGTGTCGTCGGCCAGCCCCTCCCGATCCAGCGCGTCGAGCAACCGACCGACTTGGGCGTCGGTGTAGCTGACGCACGCGTAGTACCCGTGGCGGAGCTTCTTCGCGAAGTCGGCCGGGATCGGGTTCCCTTTCGGGACGCCCGCGTAACTGTGCAGCTCCCCGTTCACATGCCCGGCGAACGCGGGCGCGTTCTTCGGTAACGTCTCGATGGTCGGGACCGGGATACTCTCGGGGTCGTAGAGGTCCCAGTATTTCTTCGGCGCGACGAACGGCAGGTGGGGCTTCAGGAACCCGACCGCGAGGAAGAACGGCTCCTTCTTTTGCTTCAGGTCGTGCAGCCGCTTCACGGCCTCCTTCGCGGTGAACCCGTCCGCCAGTTCGTCGTCGCCCTTCTTGCTCGCCTCGAACGCCGGCCCCTTCGCCCCGCCCTCCTTCGCGTTGAGTTCGACACCACCGGCGTACTTCTTGACGACCCGCTTGGTGGAGTCGTTCGGGTCGGTATCGACGGTCTGCCCGTTCGGGTACCAGTGCGGCTCGCTCCACGAGCGCCCGTCCTCGTACCCGCGGTGGAACACCTTGCTCAGTGCCGCGGTGTGGTAGCCGTTCGCCTTGAAGTGCTGGGGCAGCGTGACCGCGTCGGGGAGCGCGGCGCGGAAGTGCGTCACGAGGTCGTACACCTTCGTGGCGTCCGGTCGGCGGCCGGTCAGGACCGAACTGCGCGACGGGCTGCACACCGCCTGCTGACAGTACGAGCGCGTGAAGGCCGTGCCGCGGGCTGCGAGTCGGTCGAGGTTCGGCGTCTTCACGACGGCGTTGCCGTAGCACCCGATCTCGGGGCGCAGGTCGTCCACCGCGATGAAGAGGACGTTCAGTTTTGTTGACTTGTCGTCGGCGCGGGCAACCCCCGTTGTGAAGGCCACGAGGACGGCCAACGGGACAATATACCTCATTGAATTCACCCTTGGGTACGATCGTGGGGATGCTACTTCTTCCTCATATGTCGCCCGGTGCCATCGCCCGTGTCCTTGATGCCGCCGGCAGGGTTCAGTTTTTCGAGCGCTGCCCCCAAACGTTTGCGGGCGGCGATCGCCTTCTCGTCCTTCGAGTCGGCAGCCACGAGCTTCTCCGCGAACGGCGCGTCGTTCATGTCGTACAGTTCGCCTTTTTCGTTCAGCTTCCATCCGGCTTCGCGAACGTACCACCTGTTCGCGAGTTGGTTGAAGGCCCACTCGCGAGGCTGACCCGCTTCGCCGCGAATTTGCGGGGCGAAACTGCGCCCGTCGAGGGTCGTATTCTCCGGCAACTTCGCCCCGGCGAGTGCCGCGAAGGTCGGGAAGAAGTCGCTCGAATCGATCAGGTCGTGCGAGACCTGACCCGCGGGCGTGACGCCGGGCCAGTTCACGATCAACGGCACGAGTCCGCCACCCTCTTGCATGGAACCCTTCGCGCCCGCGACCGCCCGCCCGCCGATGGTGGCCCGCTTCGAGTGGCCGTTGGCGGTGCCGTTGTCGCCGAGGAATACGATCAGCGTTTTCTCGCGCAGCTTCAAACGCTCGACTTCCAACACCAGTTTGCCGACGAGTTTGTCCATGTAGGCGATGTTGTCGGCGTAAATGTCCTTGCTGTTCGGGACACTGTCGGGCGTCGGCAGGATTTCGCCGTGGATGTGCGACATCGAATAGTAAACGTAAAACGGACGCTCGCGGTGGGTTGTGATGAAATTGACGACGTGGTTGTGCATCAGATCGGGTAGGTATTCTCGATCCTTGAGCTTGACGGTCTTGCCGTTGACTTCAAAGTTGTTGGCCCCGGGTTGCGTGTTCCAGTACTTGCCGCTCCCCCGGAATTTCAGGCAGTCGTCGAAGCCGAACTCCGTCGGGCCGAGCGGCAGTTGCCCCCACTTCCCGACGCAGGAAGTGGCGTAGCCCGCGCCCTTCAGTGCCTTCGGCATCATCGTCTCCTTCGCGGGACTCATGAGGCCGGTGGCGTCCTGATTCGTGGCCCCAGTGCGGAACGCATAGCGACCCGTGAGAATCATGGCCCGCGACGGCCCGCAGAGTGCCGCCGTGTACGCGTTCGTGTAGCGAGTGCCGCCACGGGCGAGCGCGTCGATGTTTGGCGTCTTGTAGTTGTCTGAGCCGTAGCACCCCACTTCGCCGGTGCCGTAGTCGTCGGCGAGAATAAAGATGATGTTGGGACTCTTGACCGGTGCGTCGGCGGCATGGAGCACGCCTACGGTAGCGAGCAAGAAGATTGTCAGAATGGGGACCGCCGATTTCATGCCGACTGCTCCGGGGTCAAGGCGTCTCGACCTTGAGAATTTCATCGGGGTCAGCGAATTCGCGTCGTCGAACTCGGAATTCGTGCGCGGCGTGGGGGCGCGCTGTCGCGGTCGTCGGGGGCGATGTTAACTCAGGATGTCCAGGCCGGCCATCACCTTTCGCCGAATCGCTGGCGCGGGGTGACGCGGTAGGGGGGCCGCGCCCGGTTCGGCGTGAGTCTGTCAGGCCGATCATCATTTCGTCTGTTTTACCATCATGACGGCCCAGCTTTGGCCGTCGGGAGACGAATCCGCCGAGGCCGCTTTGAACGCCGGCTGCCGTTTGGAGGCTTGCTCCATGGCCTCGCTCGCGGTTGTGGCCGACACCTTGGTGAAAACCACAACTTTATTCCGGCCGTCCGTCAGGAGCTACACTTTCCGCGACTTGGTCCTACTCAGGCGGCGAGGTCGAGCAGGCGTTCCGCAGCCGCATGGATTTCCGGCTCGGTTAGCCCGGCACGTAGAGCCGCGTGGATTTCCCCGGACAGCAGTTCCCGCCGCCACGCCCGCCGCTTGTCGGCGTGGCTCGGCCGCCGCGACCCGTCGTCCCACGGAGACGCGGCCCGGTGGCCGACCATGTCCGCCTCGGCCCGGCCCCACGCCCACGCCTCAGTCATTGTGATGGTCCACAGGCAGACGTGGGACGCCCCCACGCTCGCCCGTACCCTGCGCACCTGCTGCTGACCCGCCCCGACAACGTCCTTGCCGTCCCGGAAGGCCGTCTCGAGCGAGAAGCGGCCGGCGACCGATTCGAGGACGTCGGCCGCGGTCGCCGCCGTGTCCGTGCAGAAGGACGCGACCCAGCCGCGCGGCTCGTCCACCAGCACCACCCGGATCGCGCCCCCGGCCGGCCGCCACGTCGCCACGAACGTCTTGTACCGCTTGGCCGCCGCCTTCCCGTACAGGGTGAACGTGCCCGTCGCCCACCCGCGACGCTGCCCGCCCCGCTTGGCCAGGTCGATCCGCCGCTCGCCGTAGACGCGGCGGCGGCCCCGCCGCCCCGCGGCCGGGGCGGCGGGCACGGTCCACAGCGCCGCGTCCTTCCGCAGCCGGCTGACCACGGTCACCCCGAGGGCCTCCACCGGCTTGAGGGACGCCGCGTTGGCGTACGCCCCGTCGGCTACCACCCACACCGGCTTGCCCAGGTGCCCGAGCCACCGGGCCGCCCACTGCATGAGGTCCACGGCCATCGCCAACTTGGTGCGGAACGCCGGCCGGTGCTCGGGCGCGATGCCCGGCAAGTCCCTCCGCCGGACGTACAGCCTCGCCAGCAGCGGCAGGGCGACGACGCCCCAGGCCGGGTGGGCGGCGAGGAGGCCGAGGACGACCCAGACGTGGCCGTACACGAACGGCCCGCCGGCCGGCCCCAGGCACGGGTTGTGATGGACCCCGGCCCCCTGCACATGCCGCCCGTAGCGCGGCGTCGGCGTGTCGTCGATCGCGAACGTCAGCCGGGTCGCGCCCGCGACCAGGGGCTTCACGACCTCGCGGGCCAGGTGGGCGGCGGCGAGGTCGGTCTTGCGCCCGGCGGCCGCCACCGCCGCGTAACAGTGGCGGAACTCGCCCGAGAGGCCGGCGGCCCGGATCCAGCTCGTGACCGTCCGCCGGCCGCGGGCCAGGACCGCCCCGACGAGGAGAGCCACGCCAGCCGTGGGGCCGACCGACGGTCGAGGGCGGCCGCGAGGGCGGAGAACCAGCGGCACGACGGGGGGAGCGGGTGCGACGAGGGCATGGCCGAGTCCGTCCGGAGCGGGGGGCGCGTGGCAACGCCATCGTCCGGGACGGCACGGCACTCGTCTACCTGGCGGAGTTCAGCCGTTCAGTAGGAGGAAGTTGCGGAAACTACAGGCAGTCGCAACCAGCCCTCGACCGCGGCAAAGATCTCTGCGTCGGTTGCTGATTCAGGTAGGATCACCAATCCAAGCCCCTCTGCCGCCGAACGACTAAGTGACTGTCCCATAAGGGGTGATGGGGTGCGTAAAATGGCCCATGAGAACCCAACCCTACCCCAGTGACATCACCGACGAGCAGTGG
>JAYTUC010000006.1:0-3156 GCA_043744775.1 Fimbriiglobus sp.
CAACTCCTGGGCGACTTGCCGCTCGACCTGACCGACCTGTCGCCGTACCCGGACGCCCCGGAGGTCGAAGAAACCGGCGACACCTTCGAGGCTAACGCCCGGCTCAAGGCCGCGCAGCTCGCCCCGGTCTTGAACGCGTGGGTACTTGGCGAAGACAGCGGCCTGGTGGTGCCGAGCCTGGGCGGGGAACCGGGGGTCTACTCCGCCCGCTACGCCGGCACGCACGGCGACGACGCGGCCAACAACGCCAAGCTGCTGCGCGAACTCGCCGGCAAAGTCGGCGACGCCCGCCGGGCCTACTACGTCAGCACGGCCGCGCTGGCGAACCCCTGGGGCGAAGTCGTCGCCGTCGTCGCGGGGCAGTGCTGGGGCGTCATCGCCGAGAGTGCCACCGGCGTCGGCGGCTTCGGCTACGACCCACTGTTCGTCATCCCCGAGTACCACGCCAGCTTCGGCGAGCTGTCCGCGACGGTCAAGAACGCGCTGAGCCACCGCGGCCGGGCGATGGCGCAGTTGCGGCCGCTGGTGCGACAGTGCATACTCGCGGGATGAACCTGAACGAACTCGTCGCCGACATCCACGCCTTCCGCGACTACCTGAAGGCCGAGCGTGGCCTGGCCGAGAACACGCAGATGGCGTACACGCGCGACCTCGAGCGCTACGCCGAGTGGGTCGGCACGGTCAAGCTCGCCGACGCTTCGAAGCCGACGCTCAAGGACCTGGCGCGGTACATCGGCTTCCTGCACGACTGCAACCTCGCGGCCGGCACGATGGCCCGGCACATCGTCAGCCTGCGCATGTTCTACCGCTTCCTGCGCCTCGAAGAGCGCGGTGACCCGACCGCGACCGACTTGCTCGCCTCGCCGAAGCTCTGGGAGCGCGTGCCCGGCGTGCTGTCCCCGGCGAACGTCATCGAGCTGTTGACGAACCCCAAGGCCGGCGACCGCTTCTACCTGCGCGACCGGGCGCTACTGGAAACTCTGTACGCGACCGGCTGCCGGGCGAGCGAAGTCGTCGGCCTGCGGATGCACGACCTGTACCTCGACTCGGGCTTCCTGAAGTGTACCGGCAAGGGCAGCAAGCAGCGCGTCGTGCCCTTAGGCAAGCCGGCGGTGACCGCCCTGCGCGACTACCTCGGCGAGGGCCGCGTCGCCTTCGCGAAGCCGAGCGACAGCGGCGCGACGGTGCTGTTCACGAGCCGCAGCGGCAAGCAACTCACGCGGATCGTGTTGTGGAAGATCGTGAAGAAGTATTGCGCCCGCGCCGGCCTGCCGACGACCGTCTCGCCGCACACGCTGCGCCACAGTTTCGCGACGCACGTCTTGGCCGGCGGCGCGGACCTGCGCACCGTCCAGGAGCTGTTGGGCCACGCCTCGATTAACACCACACAACACTACACGCACGTCGATCGCGACCGGCTGAAGGCGATCCACGCGAAGTACCACCCGCGCGGCGGCAAGCCGGCGACGGGGGCGTAAAGGGTTAGCCGGCGATGCAAATACGGGCGTAATCTTCGATTGGTACAAGTTGTCGGGCAATGAGATTGGCGGTGATATCATCCAGTTGATACCGGGCAAAGAAGTCGCTGTTGGACTCGTAGCGTGCTAGCTTTGAACTGTTTTCGAGGGTGTGGTAGTACGGATGGATTTTGGGGTGGTGTCGCTGAACGTAAGTTAGCCTATCAATATGCCCTTGACTGTGACCGTGACCCAACGCGGCACGCAGCCGATCGACTAAGTGTAATGCCGTGTAGAACGCAGCAACGACCACCCAATCCGGGTGGTCGGCAAGCGGAATGAGTGCCAGGAACTTCCGATTGCCTTCAGCTTTGACTCGGTGCTGATCAGCTGTTGGCATAAATTTGGAGCGCCTTTTCTGGGTCGAGAAATGTGGCCAGTGACTCGTCGTCAGCTTCCGGGAGTTGCGTGACGTTGACCTGCCAACCGGTCCCGGCAAGTTGCAGTTCGATGGCCGCAACTTTCTCGGCGAAGTCAAAATCGAACCGCCGGGAATTTGTCACCACGAACACTGGAACGTGGTCACTGGGCACAGCCAGGTAACACGCCCGGATTCGGCTAGCGTTGCTGAGGCACCAATCGTAAAGGGGAGCGACAAAATGCTCACTGAATCGCTCTGAACGCTCACCCTTTTTCACTTCCTTACTACAGGCTTCGATCGCCTTCTCGGCACTCATCACGAACTTGTCCAAGTCACGCGGGGTCATCACGACCAGTCCGTCGCTGAAATTCAGTTTGGCCGAATTACGGGGTAGTGTTTCGGACTTGACCATCGTCGCTCCTCCCGTGGTCCACTGCGTCACGCCGCTGGCTATAAGCGTGGTGCGCCAAAAGGTCAAGGCAGTAAAGTCGCCAAAACACGGGACACGCACCCCAAAAACGGGGCAGGTTGGGCTTGTCATGTTTGATCACTTATGTTAGCTCGCCGAATCACTTAGTCAACGGCACAGTGTCGCGTTTACCCACTTCCGGTACTCGGCGGCCCCCGTGAATGCTGCGGATGCTGGACGCAAGCGTGTTGAACTTAAGGCACGCCGTCGGGTTGACACCCGCGCCGCGGTCGGGGTATAGGGGGCGTTGGGCCACGCCGGCCCGACACCCGCTGGGGATGAACCGATGGCTACCGCCGGCCCGCTGACCGTCGCCCGCGTGCTGGCCCTCGCCCTGCCGCCGCTGCTGACCCTCGCGTTCGCGCTCGGCGCGCCCGCCAACTACCCGGCCGACCCCCTGCCCCGCGTCGCCGAGAACCTCACCTCGGGCGGGCTGCTGCCGTTCGGCAACCCGACGCGCGACCTCAACGACCCGCAGTGGTCCACCGACCCGGCCGACCCGTACCCGATGCCGCCGCAGTTCGCCGACCTGCAACTCATGAAGCAGACCGCCGCCGAGGCCCACGCCAAGTCGGTCGGCTGTGTGGTGTGCCACCAAACCGTGTGTGACCCGCACGGCAAGGCGACTCTCCGCATCGGCTGCACCGACTGCCACGGCGGCGACGCGACGGCGTCCGACATCCGCCGGGCGCACGTCGCCGCGGTCAACCCGCAGATGTGGCCGAGTTCGGCGAACCCGGTGCGCAGCTACGCGCTGCTCAACCACGAGTCGCCGGAGTTCGTGCGGTTCGTGAATCCGGGCGACTTCC
>JAYTUC010000007.1:0-3089 GCA_043744775.1 Fimbriiglobus sp.
GGTGTCCATCTCGTTGAGTTGCCGTTCGGTGCGGTGCTTGCCGCCGAGCATCCAGTCGTTGAGCGCCATCGAGTGCTTCGACTCCTCGTAGCCCCAACTGGCGAGCATCCACGACCGGCCCTTGTTGCCGCGGACCTGCGGGAGCTGCTTGGCGAGGTAGTCCGGCAGGAACAGCTCGACCATGCAGAACGTCTCGACAACGTCGGCGATGGCCGGGTCGAGGCCGGGGTTGCACTGGTCCCACGGGATGTCTTCGCGGAGGTTCCAGCGCCGCTTGCGCTCGGACACGTCGAAGTAGTCGCGGTAGAGCTTCCAGATTTTCGCCTGCGTCCGCGGGTCTTCCGGCGTCAGGGCAGTCAGCATGGCGAGTCCCAAAGGTGCGGAGGCGTCAACTCGGCTATCAAAGCTCGACCGCAGGTAGCGCATTGGCCTGCGGCCGTTTCACCATTTCGTGAATTACCGTCTGCGCCAGGGCTACGTAAGCGGCCGACACCGGCGAGTCGGGGTACTTCCGCACGACCGGCTCGCCGGCGTCCCCGGCGGTGGCGACGCGGGGGTCGATCGGCAACTCGCCCAGGAACGGCACCCCGGCCTCGGCCGCGAGCTTCGCCCCGCCGCCGGTGCCGAAGATCGGGTGCTTCACGCCGTCGGCACTCGTGAAGTGGCTCATGTTCTCGATGACGCCGAGCACCGGGACGCGGACCTCCTCGAACATCTTGACCCCCTTGCGGGCGTCGATCAAGCTGACCTCACCCGGTGTTGTCACGATGATGGCACCCGTCAACGGAGCCTGCTGCGAGAGCGTGAGTTGGGCGTCGCCCGTGCCCGGCGGCAGGTCGATGATCAGGAAATCGAGTTCGCCCCAGGGAATTTGCGCCAGGAACGAGCCGACCGCCTGCGCGACCTTGGGGCCGCGCCAAATGACCGCCTGGTTGGGATCGACCAGGAAGCCCATCGACATGAGCTTGATGCCGAATTTCTCCAACGGGAACGGCGTGCGGGTCTGATCGACTTGACCGAGGCCGAACATCAGCGGCACCGACGGGCCGTAGATGTCCGCGTCCATGAGGCCGACGCGCTGGCCGGCCATCTGCAACGCGACGGCGAGGTTGGCGGCGACGGTCGATTTGCCGACGCCGCCCTTGCCGCTGGCGACGGCGATCATGTGCTTCACGCCGGGCAGCGAGAACTTTTGGCCGGGGCCACTAGGCGGGGGCATGGGTGTCCTTCGGGGGGGCGACGGGCTGGCCGAGGTGGCGCAGGGCGTCGAGGGTGAAAATGCCGGCGTCGTGGCCGTCGTTCCAGGTGATCTGGTAGGCGTAGTGGCCGACCGGCCTCATCGCCACCGGTACCGGCAGCCCCGCCGCGACTTCGCGGGCGCTCAGCACGCGGAACGGGTCGGCCGGCTTCGCGCGCTCGTCGTTGCAGCCGGCGCACGGGCAGTGATCGCGGAGCTTCTGGAACGGCACGGTCGTGACGAGGCCGTCGGACCACTCGACGCGGAAGGCGTCGCCGGCGCGCTTGATCGACAGGGGCAGGAAGTCGGCCGGCATCGAATGATCCCCGCGTCGCGGCGTCGCCACACGGGGATTATAGGGTTGCCGGCGGCCGGCGTCGGCGCGTTAACGCTTGGTCTGCATCTGGAGTTGCAGTTGGTCGCCCTTCAAGTCGGCCCCGAAGCCGTAGCCGACGCCCGGCCGCGAGGCGACCGCGCCCTTCCAAGGGAACTTCAAGTCGGGCACGAATGCGAGGATGTCCGCGGAGCCGTCCGGCATCGCGCGGGACAGTTGCAGTTCGATCTTGCGCTGGGCGTCTTGCAAGCCCAGGCGGCGCGGCGGCAGCGGGATGGCCGTGACCTGGCCGGCGGCGTTGACGACCGCGGAGACCGTCTCCGTCGGCAGCACCACCGGGGCGGCGCGCTGGAGGCTGAGCGTGAGCGGCACCATCACGTCGGCGTTGCCGGCGGCCTTCGTGAGGGCGTCGCCGGCCGCGGCCCAGTCGCCGACGAGGTTTCCGGCGGTGCGGTCGGGCAGCAGTTCGAGCTTGACGTTCTTCACGACCGCGGGGTTCAGCTTGCCGACCTTGATGTCAGCGATCGTGAAGCCGGGGTCGGCGCTGACCGGCCGCTGGAAGCGCGTCTCGCCCTTCTTCGGCAGGGGGATGGCCACCGTCGGCGTCGCGGTGCGCTTCTCGACCTGCGTGCCGCTGTCGGTGACTTTCAGGACGACCGACACCGAGCCGGTGGGGGCCGCCCGCACCTCGACACTCGCCTCGCGCTTGACGGCCGTCAACCCCGCTACCCCCAACACCTGGATCGTCTGGCTGCCGGGCTTGTCGAAGACGACGAATTTCACGAAGTCGCCGGAGAGGTTCTCGACGGTCTGCTCACCGCCCATGTCGAAAATGACGCTCTGGGCGTTCTGCACGTTGCCGGTGATGCGGAACCCGGCCGGCGCGACGGCCGTGCCGCCGAGGGCATCGACTTTGAGCGCGGTGATCGTCGGCGGCAGCGTCTTGGGCGGCGTCGTCAAATCGACCGGCACCGCGCGCTCGTTCTCCTCCATCATGAAGTTGCGCACCGTCAGCTTCACGGAGTACGTGCCGAGCTTGGCGTAGCTGTGCGTTTGCGTCTGTTGGCCGGCGTCGAACGGGTCGAGCGTGCTGCCGTCGCCGAAGTCCCACCAACCGCTGTCGCCACTCGCGTGGTTCTGGCAGGTGACCGTCAGGCCGTCGGCCGAGACGGCGAAGTTGGCGACCGGCCGCGTCGGCTTGACGACCTGGTTGACGATGGCGTTCGAGTACATCACGACCACGCCGGAGCCGACGCCGACGAACAGCCCCAGGACGCCCTTGATCCAGCCGCCGACGTGCCCGGTGATCCCCTTTTTGACGACTCCGTCACTCATCTCGCGTACCCTCCGTGGAGTTCCCAACCGCCCGTAGGCGGGCCAGGCTACCCCGACCGATCGGCGGCGCGAAGCCGAAGTGGCGACGACGACTCGAACTGCCAGGACAAGAATTTGGCCGCGGAGACGCAGAGGCGCGGAGAAATCCAAATTAATGTTTTGGTTTTCTCCGCGCCTCTGCGT
>JAYTUC010000008.1:0-12031 GCA_043744775.1 Fimbriiglobus sp.
GGCTTCGACTCGAACCACGCCAACGGCCCGCGCGCCACGCCGTCGGTCGCCGGCGGCCGCGTCTTCGCCGTCACCGCCGACGGGCAGTTGCTGGCCATCGACGTTCCCGCCAAAGGGGCCGACGCGGTGATCGCCTGGCGGCACCACCTCATCGACGACTTCGGCGCGTCGAAGCCGACGTGGGGCGTGTCGCGCTCGCCGCTGGTCCACGGCGACGCCGTCATCGTGCAGCCGGGGGCCAAAGACGCCATGCTCGTCGCCTACAGCCGCGCGACCGGCGAGGAACTCTGGCGCACGCCCGGCGACCCGCTCGGCTACAGCTCGCCCACGATCGCGACGTTCGGCGGCGTCGCGCAGGTCGTCGCCGTCGGCGGCACGAAGATGGTCGGGGCCGACGCGGCGACCGGGCGCGAACTGTGGTCGGTGCCGTGGGCGACGCAGTTCAACGGCAACGTCGCGACGCCAATCGCCGTGGACGAGTACGTGTTCATCTCGTCGGGGTACGCCAAGGGCTGCGGGCTGTTCCGCGTCGCCAAGTCCGGCGACGGCTTCGCGGCCGAGGCGGTCTACTACCGGCCGCGGCGGGTGATGCAGAACCACCACTCGAACTGCGTCGCCCGCGGCGGCTACCTGTACGGTTACGACGCCGACGAGTTGAAGTGCGTCAACCTGCGCAAGGGCGAAGTCGTCGAGGGCTGGGAGGCGATTAGCCAGTCGAACAAGCCGATGGCGAAGGGCTGCGTGGTGCTCGCCGGCGACAAGCTGCTCGGCCTGACGCAGACCGGCACGCTGTTCATGGCCGATGCCGACCCCAAAGCGTTCGCCCTGCGCGGCGAGCTGCCGGGTGTGTTAAGCGGTAGCCGCTGTTGGTCGCTGCCGGTCCTCGTCGGCGGCAAAGTCTACCTGCGCGACGACGCCAAAATCGTCGCCTACGACGTGACGGAGTAACCGGGGCGGGGCGGGAATTTCACTTCGCCGGCTCCGCGAGCTTGCGCTTCAACTCGTCGATCTTCTTGGCCCACGCGGCGGTCGAGGCGGCGCGGGCGTCGGCCGCGGCGGCGGCGTCGAACGTCAGTAGCGGCTTCGCGGCGGGGTCGCTCGGGTCGATGAAACTCACGAGCGTGAACAGCGCCAGCTCGCGCACCGGCACGGCTGGGGACGAGAGCTTGCTGCCTAACAGTGTGAGCGTCTCCGGGTCGGCGCGTTCGGCGGCGGTGAAGCCGCGCAGCAGGCGCACGGCGGTGTCGGCCTCGTCCTCGGGCAGCCGCGACTTGGCCACGAGGACCTCGCGGAAGCGCTCCGCGGCGGTGGAGTCGGCGGCGAAGAGCGAGCGCAGGCCGATGGCGGCCGCCTGGCGGATGAAGCCGCGGCTCGGGTCGCCCAGGCAGTCCGCGAGGCCGTTCACGTCGCCCAGCCCGGCGAACATCAGCACCGCCACGCGGGCCGTCGAGAACGCCTGGGCGTTGGCCGCCTCGGGCCGGTCTTGCAGCGCCTCGTCGAAGGTCGCCCGCACGCGGTTCGGGTCGGCGATCTTCTTGGAGAAGTCGTCGAGCGCCGCCAGCGACGCCTTGGCGCGGGCCGCGTCGGGGTAGACGGGGAACTTCGACCAGTACGCGGAGCGGTCGGCCCTCATCCGCTGGTCCGGGTCGAGCCGCGGGCGGCTCAGGCGGCTCACGGAGTCCCAGTACACCTCGTCGGCCTTGCCGAGCGCGACCCCCTTGAGCGCGGTCGAGGTGAGCGTCGCGCGGCCCGCGTTGACGTGCAGCCCCGCCGACGCCCGCACCGCGCCGGCCGGGCCGGGCACCAGCTCGCGGCTGACCTCCAGCACGACTTCGGTCTTGTCGTCGCCGAGCGCCACGTCCCAGACCTCGGTGGCGAAGCGCAGCCGCACGGCCGCGCCCCTCGGGTTCTTCGTGCTGACGTAGAAGCGGCCGGTGTGGACGGTCAGGTCGGCACTCACGCCGGGGGCCGGGACCGTCGGCGTCAGCGAGGCTTCGAGGATCGGCGAGCCGAGGAACAGGTCGGGCAGGTTGCCCCACAGGTCGATCGTGACGCCCGAATCCAGGCGAACCGTCGCCTTGTAGCCCGGCAGGCAGGTCAGGCGGTCGGTGCTGACCAACTCCGGGGCGTCGGCGGGGACGCGCGTCCAGGCGGGGTTCGCCGGCGACTGCCGCACGAGCACCGGCAGCGGCTCGCGCACCTCCCACCGCCCGACGACGGCGCGGTCGGCGCTCGCCGGGGGCGGCGGCCCGGCCTCCTTCGCCGGCTCCACAGCCGTGGGCGGGGCCGGCGTCGGGGCGGCCGGCTCGACGGCCTTCGGCGGCTCGACCGGCGTCGGTAGCGGCAGCGTTTCGAGCTTCGGTGCCTCCTTGACCGGCTCCGCGTCCGGCTTCACGGCATCGACTTTCGCCACCGCTTGAGCCGGGGTCGGGGCGGGTGTCGGGGTGGTCGCCGGCAGGGCGGCCGTCTCGCGCGGGGCGTCCGGGTGGCGCGGCCAGGCCATGACGGCGGCGACGACGAGCAGCGACGCGACCACGCCGATCACGGCGAGCCGCGTGAGGCGCACCGCCCGCCGCTCGCCGGCCGCGAACGCCGACATGCCCAGGAGGTACGAGGCGTCGATGCGGTCGTCGGCGGGGGGGGCGTCGTCGCGGGTGCCGCCGACGGGGACCGTCTTGCCCGGCTTGCGGTTGGGCAGCGACGCCGGTGCCCCGACGAGGCCGTACATGCGCCGCCGCGCCGTCGGGGGCACGCGGACCTGCTCGGACAGCACGAGCGTCAAGATCTGGTGGCAGGCGGCGACCTCGGCGAGGTTCACGTCCGAGTCGAGGCACGCCTGCTCGAACGCGGCGATCTGCTCAGCCGTCATCGTGTCGCTGAGGTACTGCGCGACCTGGTTCGGGTCGGCGGCGTCGCCCTTCACCCCGGACGCCGGGACGCCGAGGCCGCGCTTACGCGCGACGCGCTTCAGGCGCTCGACGAGTTCGAGGGCCGCCGAGTTGGCCGCGAGCTTCTGGCCGATCTCGCGCGCGACTTGCGGCTCCAGGGTGTCGTCGAGGTAGGCGAGAAGCGTGCGAAGGGTGAGTCTCATGGTCGGCTCCGGGGGTCGGGGGCCGGGTAATAGTGGTGCTCGGGGGTCGGCGTCGTGCGGGATTTCTGCCTACTCGTCCCGCTTCTTGGGGGCGAGCTTCATGCGGCAGCCGGCCGCCGCCGAAGTCTCGCCGGTCGCGGCGGCCTTGCCGGCGAGTGCGGCGACGATCGCCTCCTCGACGTGCCGCGCCGTCGGCTCGCCGGGCGGGGCCTTGTCGTCGAACGCCCCCAGGTAGGCGACCTTGCGGTCGCGGTCGAGGACGAAGAATTCGGGCGTATAGGCTGCGCCGTACCGCCGGGCGATCTCCTGCGACGGGTCAGTGAGGTACGCGAACGGGAACTTCCGCTTGGCCGCGCGGGCCTTGAGTGCCGGCAGCGCGTCCTCCTTGCCGGCGTTGACGCAAATCGCCACTACGGCGACCGGCGAGTCGGCGGCGGCGTAGGGCTTCGCCAGCGCGATCAGCCGGTCCTCGTAGTCCTGGGCGACGGGGCAACTGTTGCAGGTGAACGCCACGACGACCACGGCCTTCGCCTTCAAGTCGGCCAGCGAGTGCTTGGCCCCGTCGGTGCCGTCGAGGTCGGCCCAAGCCGGCGCGGCGTCGCCGACGCTGAGGGACTTGTTGAACTTCCCTCCGGTCGCCGCCGGGGCGAATGCGATCA
Organism: Fimbriiglobus sp.; assembly: GCA_043744775.1. GTDB lineage: Bacteria > Planctomycetota > Planctomycetia > Gemmatales > Gemmataceae > Fimbriiglobus. The sequence goes on from JAYTUC010000008.1 coordinate 3,751, forward strand.
GCGCCAAGAGTGTGGCGAGCCGTGACATCGTGCGTCCTCGTGAGGTGCGGCCCGCGCCGGGGTGCCGGAGTCGTTATGCGACGGGGGCCGCCAATCGGCACCGGAGTTGCCCGACACCGGCGGCGCGGCGGACCCCCCGCCGCGGACACCTCGTAGAAGCCCCATGCTGAACCTGACCGGCGGTTACACGATGGTTTCCGGCGAGCGCGACGGCAAACCGTTGCCGCACGACCACATCGCCGACACCGTCGTGCGCTTCACGGACGACACGGTCAAAGTCGTCCACAAGGCCCGCGGCGACGCCTACGCCGCGAGCTACACTCTCGACCACGCCAGCAGCCCGTGCAAGATCACGATGACGGCGACCGCCGCGCCGGACTCCGGGGCCGTCGCCTTGGGCCTTCTCGACAAGCAGGGCGAGACCGTGCGGCTCATCTACGCGCTGCCCGGCAACCCCTGCCCGACCGAGTTCAAGACCAAGGCCGGCGAACTGCTCTTCGTCATGACGAACTTCAACAAGTAACGCAATTAACGAAACCGCCCGCCGCGAAACGTAAGTCTCGCGGCGGGCAGGATTTCGTCGAGTCCACCAGGCACTAGGCCGGGAAGAACTTCGGCACGTTGACGTTGTAGTACTCGGCTTCGAGGTACTCCAGCGCCAGCGCGAAGTTCAGGATGGCGATGTCGTTGGCCCGCGACGGGGTCGTGCTGAAGGCCAGCGGCGGGCCGCCGTTGAGGTCCGCGATGAACGGGCCGGCGAGGTTAATGACTTGCTGGGCCGTCAGCGCCATCTCGAAGTCTTCCTCCACCCCGAACACGTTGATCGTGGACAGGTTGTTGATCAAGACGTTGAGGTAGCCGGCGTGGCGGGCCTCGATCAGGGCGATCGACGCGGCCGCGCCCAAAAAGGAGCGGTTAAAGATGATCGGGGCGGCCCCGGTGTACGCGCCGCAGCCGGTGTTTTCCAAGGCGTTCGAGGTGGTTACGAACGCGCGAACATCCGGTTGGGCGATGTTCTTGAAGTTCGGCTTCGGGCGGGCGGCCGCGCCGAGGGCACCGACCAAGAACGCGACGTGCGAGTTCTCGTCGTCTTGGATCGCCTTGAAGGCCCGCTTGTTGAAGCCGGGGAACATGTTCGGCACGGTGCCGGGGCCGGCCGTGGCCGTCGCGCCGGTGGCGAGGAGGCCGGTGGCAGCAACGACCATCGTGGCCCCCGTCTTGACGAAGGAGCGGCGGTCAGTGCCCGCGGGGGCGGTTTTCTTCGGATCGGTCATAGGAATCGGCTCCACAAGGGAAAGAGAGAAGTCGGCGACCCCAGGCCAGTCGGCCTGGGGCGAGAATGGCTAACCGCCAGGGTTAGCCCACGAACACCCCGCCCCGGAAGGCGGCGTCGTATGCGTTGAAGTTAAAGACCTGGGCGGGCGTGCTGGTCTTGGCGTTGAAGAGCCGCACCTGCGGCACGCCGCCCGGCCCGGCCGCCGTCACGATCCGGTCGGTGCCGTCAGCCCCGAAGGCGGTGGTCGCCACGCGGACGCCGCCGGTGGCGGTGGGGTCGAAGGCGAAGAACGCGGCCAGTTGGGTCGAGGTCGTCCCACTGAAGGCCCGGACATCCGGGCCGCCACCAATGCCAGCCCCGGTCACCACGTCGTTGCGGCCGTCACCGTTCACGTCACCAGATGCGACGTTGACCCCGTTGCGGAAGTTGGGGTCGTAGGCGAAATAGTCCGAAACCGAGATCTGAGTCGGGGCACTGATGCCACTACCGGCGAAGATGCGGACCCGCGGACCGCCACCGAAACCGGCCCCGGCAATCACGTCAGCGAACTTGCCGCCGGTGAGGTTACCTGAGCCGACGTTAACACCACCGCGGAAGGTGTTCTCGTAGGCGAAGAAGTCGGCGATGCCGACCTGCGTGGTGCCGTTGATGCCGTCACCGCTGAGCACGCGGACCCGCGGGCCGCCACCGACGCCGGAGCCGACCAAGATGTCGGCGAAGCCGTCGCCGTTCACGTCTCCGGTGGCGACGTTGACGCCGCCGGTGAACGTCGATTCGTAGGCGAAGAAGTCGGCGATCGTGGCCTTGCTACTGCCATCGACCACCACGACCCGCGGGGCACCGCCGACGCCAGTGCCGACGACAATGTCGTCAACGCCGTCGCCGTTCACGTCGCCCGTCGCGACGGTTACGCCGCCGAGGAACGTCGCCTCGAAGGGGGTGAAGCTGAACACCGAAGCGCCGGTCGTGGCGTTGTAAACGTTGACAACCGGGGCACCTCCCTGCCCCGCCCCAGTGGCGAAGAACTTCGTCACCGGCGACAGGATCGGGTCCGTGCCGGACACGGCGGGGATGGTAACCGTCACGCTGGGGGTCGCCCCCAAGGTCGCGCCGCCGGTCGGGGCGCTGAGGGTCACGCCGAACGTCTTCGCGGCCGAAGTCTGGGCCGGGCCGCCGGGCAGCCCCAGGAAAATCGTCTGGCTCGTCACGCCGGGGGCGAACGACAGTGTCCCGCTGTTCGGCGAGTAGTCGGTGTTCGCGACGGCGGTACCGTCGGAGGTGGAGTAGTTCACCGTCGCCGGCAGCGACGAGTTGGCCCGCGTCACGGTCAGCGCGAGCGGTCCCCGGTTAGCAGGGAACGTGGCGGTCGGGGACGCGAAGGTGAACGCCCCGGCCCCGGCGCTGGCCGGGGCGATCACGACGGCGACATCGGAGAGCGTCAGCGCCCCACCGATCACGCCGGCGGAGGTGCCCGCCCCGGTCGTTAAGTTGACCGTGTAGAGCTTGGTGCCGGAGACGACGAAGGCGCTGTCCGTCGCGTTTTCGATGTCGAAGCCGCTGTTCGTCAGCACCGGGAAGCCGAGTTTGCCGACGGGAAATAGCACGCCGGTGTTCGGGGAGTCGGAGGCGGGCACCGGGTTCATCGGGTCGCCACCGTCGGCAGCCCCCTGAGTCGAGAGCAGGCCCGTATTGGAGTCGATCACGTACTCGGTCGTCACGAACGTGCCGGGCGTGGCGGTACTGTTCCGCGTGTAGGCGGCCCCAACGATTTGCGGCGCGGGGGCAGGCCCGCCGACCACCGCGTCGTAAGCGGCCGCGTTGTAAGCGAGCGGCGTGTCGGTCGCGGCGACCGCGCCGGTCGTGAAGTTGACGCGCAAGTTCTGCGCGGTGTTGCTGACCACGCGGAGCTTGTCGGCGACGGGGTTCACGTCCACGCCGAACGACGTGCCCGAGAGGGTCGGGGTGAACGGGGCCGCGACCGGCGTGGCGACAGCCGTCGCCGGATCGATCGTGTACAGCCGGCTTGTGCTGCCGACGCCGTAGAGGAGGCTGTTCGAGGTGCGGTAGTCGATACCGACCAGGGTTTCGCCAGCGGACAGGCCGGTGATCGCGATCGGAGCCGAGACAGTCCCCGGCGTCGCGGAGTCGAACGTGACGAGGCTGTTGGCCGTCGTCAGACCCAAAAGCGTGGCGGGAACGGCCCGGTCTTCTAAGGCCTCACACCGCAACGACGCGGGCCGGGGAGACTGAGAAAGTCGCAGGTATGCTTTTCGGTACGAAAAAGGCATGGTCGGCTCCGAGTGCTAGATGGAAAGGTTCAGGCCATGTCGTTGCAGGAGGACAACAGGCCTGAGTGACACAGGCTCGTGGCAGCAACTCGCAAGCCGTATCAGATAGGACTGTTGCGTTTTACCGGCCGGGCGTAGAAATCTTTCGGCAGCGGGGCCGGAATTCGTCCATTTCGACTTATCGATACGCTTGCACCTAGAATTCCTAGCGATTCCGAAATGCCAACTATGAGAATGCTTAGGAATTCGCCTACGTCTTTTTGCGCGGGGCGTAAAATTGGCGTGGTGATCGACAGCTTTTCGGCACGACTTTGCGCAATTTTCTGATCATGATATCGATTGGAATTTTCCCGAGGGCTATGCTGTGTCAGACGCCGCAGTCGTAGCTAAAGCGGATGCACCCAAGTCGCTAATGGACCGGGTCGGCGTGGCCTTACCAATCGCGCTGACGGCCCTCGCGACGGCGTTCGCAGGGATGAGTACCGGCGAGTTGCAGCAGGCGATGTTGTGGCGCAGCTACGCCGCGCAAGACCAGGCCAAGGCGACGAGCCAGTGGACGCTGGCCGGCTTCAAGCGCGACCGCGCCCTCATCTGCCAGGCCGCGGCCGCCCAACTCGCCGCGACGGCTGGACAGGGCAACCCTTTCCTGGCGGTCGCGGTGCCCGGCACGGAGCCGGGGCCGGCCGGCTGGCTAGCCGGCGGCGGCCCCCCGCCGGCGAAGTTACCCGAGATCGACGACGACGCGCTCGCGAAGCTGCTCGCCGACATTCGGGCGCGGGTGCCCGAGGCCGAGTTGACTGCGCAGGCCCGGCGCGTGCCCGCGGCAGCCGTGACCGCCGCCATCGACGCCGCCGAGAAGTCGGTCGAGCAGACCGACCGCGACTGGGACGGCACCGTCAAGGCGGCCGGGAGACTCGTCGCCGACGAGGCCGGCACGCCGCGGGGGGTCGCCGCGCAGGCCGCCGGTTTCGAGCTGGACCGGCGACGCTACCAGATCGAGGCGTCGCTGAACCAGGGGGTGAGCCTGCTCTACGAAGCACGGCTCAAGGTCTCGTCGGCCGAGTCGGACCGGCACCAGCGTAAGAGTAAGCACTTCTTCTACGCGATGCTCGCCGCCCAGGTCGGCGCGACCGTTTCGGCCCTGGCGTTGGCCCGCAAGAAGCAGAGCCTGTTGTGGGCCGTCGCCGGGGGCACCGGGCTGGTCGCGGTCGTGATCGGCGCTTACGTCTACCTGGCGGACGTGTGACGGCTGATGGAGCAGAAACACTTTTGCCGTGGAGACACAGAGAAGACTGAAAGCGATTCACCGCAGAGGGCGCAGGAGGGCACATGAGAAAGGCAAAAAGCGAGGAGAGCTAAAACCGACTGAGTTCCTCAGGCCTCCTGTTTACCGCGGTGGCTCCGGGCCGTCGAGTGGTTTAAGCACGGTTTGGTGCCTTTCTCGCCTTCGGCCTTTCTCATGTGCCCTCATGCGCCCTCTGCGGCGAATCGCTTTGTTTTGATTTTCTCGGCGCATCCTCGGCTAATATTCCGACTCGATGTCGGTAGGCTTGAACCTGCTCACGCAGGCGGCTCGCCTGCAATTTTCACGGGGGCATGTCATGGAGCAGCGGCAACTGGGGCGGTCGGGGCTGATGGTGCCGGCCCTGAGCCTCGGCACCGGGACTTTCGGCGGCGGCAGCGAGTTCTTCAAGGCGTGGGGCAGCACCGACGCCCAAGGGGCGCGGCACCTCGTCGATGTCTGCCTCGACGCCGGCCTGAACTTCTTCGACTCCGCCGACATCTACTCCGGCGGACTCGCCGAGGAGTTACTGGGTCAGGCGGTCGAGGGCCGGCGCGACCAGGTTCTGATTTCGACGAAGGCGACCTTCCGCAGCGGCGACGGGGCCAACGACGTGGGGTCGAGCCGCTTCCACCTGATCCGCGCCTGCGAAGCCGCGCTAAGGCGGCTCCGCACCGACTACATCGACCTCTTCCAGCTCCACGGCTTCGACGCCGTGACCCCGGTCGAGGAAACCCTGTCGGCCCTCGACGCGCTCGTGAAGGCGGGCAAGATTCGCTACGTCGGCTGCTCGAACTTCTCCGGCTGGCACCTGATGAAGTCACTCGCCGTGTCCGAGCGCTACGGGCTGGCGCGGTACGTCGCCCACCAGGCGTACTACTCGCTCGTCGGCCGCGACTACGAGTGGGAGTTGATGCCCCTGGGCCTCGACCAAGGCGTCGGGGCGGTCGTCTGGAGTCCCCTGGGCTGGGGCCGGCTGACGGGCAAGATTCGCCGCGGCCAACCGATCCCCGCCGAGAGCCGCCGCAACAGCCAGAAGAGCAACGACCTGGGGCCGCCGGTGTCCGACGAGTACGTCTACAAGGTCGTCGATGCCCTCGACGCCGTCGCCGCCGAGACGGGCAAGACGTTGCCGCAAGTGGCGATCAACTGGCTCCTGCGCCGGCCGACGGTGGCGAACGTCATCGTCGGTGCCCGCAACGAGGAGCAGTTACGCGAGAACCTCGGGGCCGTCGGCTGGTCGCTGACCCCTGAGCAGGTCGCCAGGCTCGACGCCGCCAGTACCGTGACCCTGGCGTACCCTTACTGGCACCAGAGCGGCTTCAAGGAGCGCAACCCGTCGCCAGTCGGGTAAAGCTTGGAGAACAATTCTACCGCGGAGGAGCAGAGTAGCGGAGAAAACCAAACTCAATGTTTTGGTCTTCTCCGCTACTCTGCTCCTCCGCGGTGGAATGCCTTGTTTACACCGCGACCGATTCCCGTTCCTCGACTCCGGCGACCGCCTTCGACGCCGCCTCAGCTTTCATCTCGTCGATCAGCGGCCAGAGTTCGTCGATGCCGTCGTAAAACAGGTTGCCGATCAGCACGTCGGTGACGGTGTCCTTCATGTGCGGGTGCTTGCGGATCAGCTTGCCGAAATTCAGCCCGTTGTAGAACTCGACCACGAGCCGACGCATGCGGTCCATGCCCTTGACGTAGCCCGGCTCCCAACGCCGCAGCGACGCTTCGCTCGTGTCGCCCTCTGCCAAGGCGTCGCCGATCGCGTCGGCCGCCATCGTGCCCGAGGTCAACGCGAGCAACACACCTGACGAGTACAGCGGGTCGAGGAAGCCGAAGGCGTCGCCGACGAGGCACCAGCCGTCGCCGGCCGCCTTGGTCGCGCGGTACGAGTACTCCTTCTGCGCCCGGAAGCTCTCGACGCGCGTGGCGTTCTTCAGCCGAGGCTGAAGGCCGGGGCAACGCTCCACTTCCTCGAAGTAGACTTTCTCGAGGTCCTTGGACTCGCGCCCCGAGAACAGGTAGTCGTGCCCGGCGACCACGCCGACGCTGATGATGTCGTCGTGCAGCGGGATGTACCAGAACCAGCCGGCTTTGTCCTTGGTCTGCAAAACAATCGTCGCCCCCTCGTCCTTGCCGCTGTCGCGATACGCGCCCTTCCAGTAGGTCCACACCGCGGCCTTGCGCAGGTCGGCGTCCCACTTGCGCAGGTTGAAGCGGTCGATGATCATCGACGACTGCCCGCTAGCGTCGATCACGACCTTGGCCCGCACCTCGCGCTCCGGGTGCCCGGCCGGCTTGACGCGGATACCGACGGCCTTGTCGCCCTCGAACAGCACTGCCATGACCCGCGCGCCCTCGTGGACGCCGACGCCGTGGTCGGCGGCGTTCTTGAGCAGCATGTGGTCGAACTCTGCCCGCCGCACCTGCCACGTCTGCGACGCCTCGCCCGGCCGGTGGTCGGCGAAGTAGAATGGCTCGCTGAGCTTGCCGTGCTCGGTGACGAACTGCACGCTGTGCTTCTGCGTGAACTGGCTCGCCTTCATCTTGTCGAGCATGCCGAGCCGCTTGATCGTGTGGTAGCTGTGCGGGATCAGCGACTCGCCGATGTGGAAGCGCGGGAAGTGCTCGCGCTCGTACAGTTCGACCTGGTAGCCCTTCTGGGCCAACAGGGTCGCCGCGGTACTGCCGGACGGCCCGCCGCCGATGACGACGACATCGACGTGCGTCACGGCTTGGTCATACTGCGTCATCTGGTGTCTCCGGTCGGTGGCGAAATGGGTTGTCGAAGTCGGGTCACTTCCAGGGGCTACCCGCCGGCTCGTGCGGGGCACGGGCGGCTTGCAGCAGGGCGATCAGGGATTGCAATTCTGTTGGCCGCAAGTGGCCGAGTTGTCGGTCGTGGCAGTCGGCGAGCGGCGCGGCGAGTTCGTCGAGGAGGGTCAGGCCGGCTTCGGTGATCGCCACGAAGATCGCCCGGCGGTCCTCGTCGGAGCGCGTGCGGGTCAGCAGGCCACGCACTTCGAGCCGGTCGAGCATCCGCGTGATGTCCGGGGCCTTCGACACGAGTCGCGCCAGCAGTTTCGCCGCCGGCACCGCCTCGGGCCGGTCGGCCGCCAACAGTCGCAACAGGTTGTACTGTTGGGCCGTCAGCTCGAACTGTCCGAACAGGTCGTCCTCGAATGCCCGGAGCCGGTCGTAAGTCCGCCACAGAGCGAGGTACACTTCCTGCTCCAAGGAGTCGAAGCGTCGGACGGGCGGCGTGAGTGTCGTCGCAGAGAGTGTCATAGCAGCATATTACCCGTCCGAACAGTGATTGTCCAGACAGTCTACGGCAGAGCCCAGGGCCGTTTCCTGTTTGGACTTGGCAGAGTGGGGGAGGGTTGGATACCTGGCGGGCGGAGGTGCTTATGCACGCGCTCAGCCTGATCGAAGCCC
>JAYTUC010000009.1:0-3061 GCA_043744775.1 Fimbriiglobus sp.
CGTCGTGGACGTGCAGGGCTTCGGCCGGCAGAAGGGGCAGAGCGAAGTCTACCGCGGCCACGAGTTGACGGTGACGATGCTGCGCAAGGTGCAGTTGCAAATCGCGGTGAACGAGGACTTCGTCGAGCCGACGGTCAACGCGATCGTTGCGGCGGCGCGGACCGGCAGCGACGGCCGCATCGGCGACGGCAAGATCTTCATCCTGCCGCTGGAGGACTGCGTGCGCATCCGCACCGGCGAGCGCGGCCCCGAGGCGATCTGACTGAGCGGCAGGCGACGCGCTTCGCGGCACGGCCAGGCGAGCCGCCTGCGTAAGCGGGCGGGTTCTAGACTGTCAGGGTCGTAGTCAGCCCGGTCGGGCATTGGATTTCTGACCCAGGCAGGCCCGGAACCCGCCCGCTCACGCAAGCGGCTCGCCAAGAGGTCGCCTGCGGCGGAGCCAAGGACAGCCTGCGAAGCTCCAGGCGGAGGTGGTGTGTCCCTGAAGTACAGCCTCACGTTCCTGGTGCTGGCCCTCGCTTGCGTGGCCACGGCCCTGGCGACGTGGGGTTCCGTCGGCGGTCTCGGTGTCGTGTTCCTGTACCCGGCTGTATCGTCTTCGCTCCTCGCGGTGGCGTACGCCGGGGCCGGGCCGGGGCTGCTGCTCAAGCGGGCGTCCGGCCGCCGGTCCGTCTTGGCCTGGGCGCTGTTCGGCCCGTACTTCCTTCTCAACGCTCTGACACTCGGCCTGTACCGCCTCGCCTCGCGGGAGCCGGCGTGCGTGCAGGTCGCGCCCAACCTGTTCTTCGGGCGACGACTGGCCTCCCGCGAGGGTGCGGCCGTCGGGTGGGTCGGCGTCCTCGACCTCGCCGCGGAGTTCGCCGAGTCGCGGCGGCTCCGGGAAGTGGCGGGGTACAAATCGCTGCCGGTGCTCGACGCCACGGCCCCGACCGAGCCGCAACTGCGGGCGGCCGTGGCCTGGGTGACCGAGGGTGTGGCCTCCGGCCCGGTCTACGTCCACTGCGCGCTAGGTCACGGCCGGAGCGCCTGCGTCGTGGTCGCGTACCTGCTCTCGGTGGGCGTCGTGGCCACAGTTGCGGAAGGCGTCCGGCTGCTCCGGTCGCTGCGGCCGGGGGCTCGCCTGAATGCGCCCCAACGTCAACGGCTCCGCTTGTTCGAGCCACCGACGCAAGACACGCCGAACTAAGCATCCCACCTGACCCGGCTACCCCGCCCGCCGCGCCCAGCGTAACTTCGCGCTTCGCGCGCGGGGGTTCGCCAGCTTCTCGGCGTCGCCGGGGCGGACGGGGTCGTCGGAGATCGCGGCGTACAGCCCGGCGTGCAGGCCGTCCTTGAACGCCGCCTTGACCAGCCGGTCCTCCCCGCTGTGGAAGCTGATGATCGCCGCGGTGCCGCCGGGGTTCAGGACGTACGGCAACGCCCTCAGTAGCCCTTGAAGGCTCGCCAACTCGCGGTTGACCAGGATGCGCAGCGTCTGGAAGACGCGGGTCGCCGGGAGCAGCCGCTGCTTGCGCGCTGGGGCCAGGCCCGCGCCGCGCAAGACTTCCACCGGGGCGGCCAGCTCGATCAGCTCGCGCAACTGGCCGGTGCGCTCGATCGGCTGGGTTTCGCGCGCCTCGACGAGTGCCGCCGCGATGCGCTCGGCCTGCGGTTCGTCGCCGATGTCTCGGAGCGCGGCCGCCAGGTCGTCGGGCGCGATGTCGGCGAGCCACTGCGCGGCGGTCTTGCCGCGGCTCGTGTCCATGCGCATGTCGAGGGGTCCGTCGCGCAGCAGCGAGAAGCCGCGCTCGCGGTCGTCGAGCTGCATGCTCGACATGCCCAGGTCGGCCAGGAAGCCGTCCACGGCCGTGATGCCCTCGGTCGCCAGCGCGGCGGCGACGCCGGCGAAGTTGCCGTGGTGCAGCGTGAAGGGGTTGCCCACATCCGTGAGGCGGACGCGCGCGCGGGGCAAGTTGCCGGCGTCGAGGTCGAAGGCGACGAGCTTCCCCGTCGGGCCGACCCGTTCGAGGAGCGCCGCCGCGTGCCCGGCGTAGCCGAGAGTGCCATCAACGAAGACTTGCCCCGGCCGCGGGTTCAGCACCTCGAGCACTTCGGCCGGCAACACCGCGACGTGCTGCCCCGGTGCGGTCGAGCGCGGCCGCTTGACCTTGCGGACGCGGTGGTACGGCCGCTTCTTCTTTTTCGCCGGCTCGTCCATGACTGAGTCTCCGCGCCGGAATTCCCGCCCCCCGCGCTGCGCGTTCGGCGTCCCGATTCTAAGGTAATCCTACGGGCAATCGGCGACCACGGGGGCGGCAGGATGTCATTGTGGGAGGCGGCGTTGCTCGGCGTGGTGCAGGGCTTGACGGAGTTCCTGCCGGTCAGCAGCACCGCGCACCTGCTCGCGACGCGCGAACTGCTCGGCCACGCGAACCCCGGCGACGCCTTCACGACGGTCGTGCAGCTCGGCACCCTCGTTGCCGTGTTCGCCTACTTCCGCGCCGACATCCTCGCGATCCTCGGGGCATTGCTCCACGACGTGAAGGTGCGGCGCTTCGGCAGCCTCCCCGAGTCGCGACTGGCCTGGCTGATCGCCCTTGGCTCCGTCCCCGTCGTCGTGGCCGGGTTCACGCTCAAGAAGTGGCTCAAGGCCAACTTCTACGACCTCGGCGCGATGGGCGTCGTCGCGATCGTGTTCGCGCTGCTGATGGCCGCCGTCGAGGTCTGGGTGCGCGTCCGCCGCGGCCGCCACTTGCCCGAAACCGTCGAGGCCGACATCACGATTGCCCAAGCCTTGTGGGTCGGCCTGTGGCAGTCGTTGGCACTCATGCCCGGCGCGAGCCGGTCGGGTACGACGGTCACCGGGGCGCTCTTCGCCGGGCTGTCGCGCCAGGCGGCGGCCCGCTTCTCGTTTTTGCTCTCACTGCCGAGTGTCCTGGGCGCGGGCTTGAAGGAGTTGTACGACGAGTCCAAGCTGCTCAAGTCGCCGGACCCCGCCGACCACGCGTCGCTGTTCGCGTCGAGTGACGACCTGGTGTCACTGGCCGTCGGCACGCTCGTGTCGGCGGTCGTCGGCTACTTC
>JAYTUC010000010.1:0-3050 GCA_043744775.1 Fimbriiglobus sp.
GCAGCAGCAGCCCGATGAGGATGGCGATGATGGCGATGACCACCAGCAGCTCGATGAGCGTGAAGCCCTTGCGGGCGCGGCGAGGGAGGGAGTGGGCCATGGTAAACACCTCGGGTACGGGGAGGAAAGACTGAAAAAGAGCGACCAAAAGTGACAGAACTTCGTGTCCTCTGCATGATTTCTACCAACCCCCTCGTATTGAGAGATTAGAACTCGGAATTGTGAGAGATTTTTCTGAATTCACCCCGGCGAGACGCCTTAACAATACTCCCCGCGGCCGTGCGGGCCGGTGCTTGCCCCAGTCGCTGCGGCGGCTACACCTACTCGCGTCTGCCTCGGCACCGCTCAATCTCCCCGCGAAAGGGCCTCACTCATGGGCTTCCACCAGACGACCGCGCACAAGAACGGCAAGGGCAGCTTCCACCAGGTCGGCCTCGTCCGCGGGCAATTCGGCAACATCCCCGAAGGCCCGTGGCTCAAGTTCGTTGCCGGGAGCGGCTTCGACGGTTGGGAGGAGGCGAGCTGGGAACTCGACCTGCGGCAGTGCGACACCGACGCCGGGGCGGCCGCCTACGCCAAGCGCCGCTTCGAGATCGCCGGCAAGCACGGCCTCGAAATCTTCACGGTCGCCGCGCACCTCCAAGGCCAAGTGCTGGGCGACGAGCCGAGCGCCAAGACGCTGAACTTCTGCGCCGGCACGGGTGCCGCCAAGGCGGCGTACCGGGCCTGGCGCGTCGCCGGGCACACCCCGCCGCGGCACGACCCGTACTTCGTCCCCGAGGAGGTGGCGAAGCTCGTCCACAAGGAGGCGGCGGCCGACCTGATGGCGGTGGTGCGTTACGCGGGGCACCTGTCGAAGTTGCAGGGCCGCAAGGTCGCCGTGCCGGGGTTCGTCGGCAGCCCGGCGAACTGCTGGAGCCACTGGTTCCTCTTCCCGCCGCTGCCGGGCGCGATTGAGGGCTACGACCTGCCCGACGTGCGCGACCTGTCGCTCGACCTGCTCGTCGAGCGCTTCGGGCCGGTCTGGGACTTGTGCAAGGAGTACGGCGTGACGTACGACCTGGAGTGCCACCCGTCAGAGCGCGCGATGGGCGACCTCGAGAGCGCGGGCGATTACCTCAACCACATGAACAAGGCCGGCTACGAGGGCACCGTCGGCTTCAACCTCGACGGCAGCCACCTCGAGTGGCAAAACGTCAGCGTCATCGCGTTCATCCGCGAGTTCCACCAGGCGATCCACTGCGCGCACGTCAAGGGGGTGCAGGTCGAGCGCGAGCACACCCGCGGCGGCCGGCTCGGCGGGCACCGCGCGATGGGCCACTGGACGAACGGCTGGAAGTTCGTGACGGCCGGGACGGCGCGGGACGCCAACAGCCTCGAAGAGATTTTCATCGAGTTGAACCGCGTGGGCTATGACGGCGCGGTGTCGATCGAGTGGGAGGACAACGACGCCGACCAGTTGGCGGGGGCCAAAGCGGCGTTAGCGAACTGCCGGAGGAGTGACTTGCCGCCGTCGGGGATGAAGCACGACGAGATGCTGAAGGGCTAACAATGGCGGGGTAGAATGCCGGGGGACCGCACACCCCGGCGACACCAGTGGAGGGACCGTCATGGCCGAGCCGACCGACGAACAGCTGCGCGAGTACGCATTGAAGTTGCCGCAGATTTACCGGGACGTGCTGGAGGCGTTCCCGAAGGTCGATCCGGGCCGACGGCGGGGGGATGCCGCGTTGATCGATCGCAACGCGTTCTACAAATTCCAACTGAAGAGCGTGGAGTCCCCGTTGCGAGAGTGGGACATCCGCCACGCGATTAACGCCTTGTGCGACGCCGGGATTTTGGACACGAACGAGTTCAGCTCGCTGTTCCCGACCGAGGTCGGGGAGCGACTGATTACGCTCCTGACCGGCCACGAGGCGAAGGTGTATACGATCCCGGAACTCCCTGCTCCGACGTGGTAGGGGTCCGTCATGTTGTGGCAAATACGCTCGTTCCCGAAGTGCCGGTATCACGTCTTCCTGTCGCACAGCCAAGAGGACCGCGACGGGCTGGTCCGGCCCGTCGCTGAGGGCTTGGCCGCCTCAGGAGTTAGCCCCTGGCTTGACGAGGCCGACTACAACTACGGCCGGAGTTCGCGGGAGTCACTGCAAGACGCCGTGCTGTCCTCGCGGCACGTCGTGTTTTTCGTGACGGACGCCATGCTCGAATCCGCCCGCGGGTGGTGCGTCCTCGAGTTGGCCTACGCGGAAATCCTCGACGCGAACTTACAGGGCCGCGGGGGCAGGCTCGCCCACGCCTTCTTGCCCCTGTTCCTTGTCGAGCAGGGCGACCCCCGCCTGTCACGCACGGTCTGGCAAGCCGTCCGGGATCGTGGACATTTCATGCCCAAAGACTTGACGGTTTCGACTTCCGAGTGGTGCCAACGCGAGATCGGGAGCTTCCTTCGACGCGAACAGCAGTAGTGCAACGATGTCAACGACTCTTGCCAAGTGGACGGCCGGTTGGCGGGTGAGATCGACCAGACGCCCGGCCTCCTCGTCCGCGTCACGCGCTTCCAGCCACGCCGCCTCCGTGCGACTTGAAGCGGTGCGGCTGCCGCAGGGAGACACGTTCGGCTCATTCCTCGACGGCCGCCGCCCCCGCGGGGCGAAAGGTTGCTGACACCGCCGGCGGGCCGTGGTAGGATGTCTGCATGGACACCGACTTCTCGCCGCCGCTGACACTCGACTTGACCGGGCTGCCCGCGCCGGTGGTGCGGCACCTCGTGCAGATCGTCGAGGCGGCCCGCGCCGGCGCGTCGCCCCCGGCCGAGTTGCCGCCGGGGTACATCTCCCGGCCGGAACTGACCCCGGCGGAGTTCCGCCAGGCGCTCGAGCGCATGGGCTCGATGTCCACCGGTCAGTCCCTGCCACTCGACTTCTCGTCGGCCGACATCTACGACGACCATGACTAAGTGACTGTCCCATAAGGGGGGTCAGGCGGCCTGTCGGTAGTGGAACTCTGCATCCCGCCCTTCGGTTGGAGTCGGTTCAGCATGAGGTGGATCATGG
>JAYTUC010000011.1:0-11969 GCA_043744775.1 Fimbriiglobus sp.
GATGGCGGCGTTCGTCCGCTTCTGCGACCGCCTTTAGGAGACTGCCGTGATCTGGCTCACCGCGTTCGTCACCCTGTTCTTACTCATCTACCTCGTCGCGGCACTCCTGCGCCCCGAGTGGTTTTAAGGAGTTCGCGTCCCCATGTGGATACTACCGCTACTCGTGATCGGCCTCGCCGCCGGGCTGGCCGTGCCGCTCGGCCGGGCGATGGCCCGTGCCCTCGACCGGCCTGCCGACAACGCGCTGGAGCGCGCCTTCGACACCGGCCCGCAGTCGTGGAAGGGATATTGCCTGGCACTGCTAGCGTTCAACGCCGTTGCTTTCGTGATCGGCTTCGGCCTGCTGGCGACGCAACACTTACTGCCGCTCAACCCCGACGGCAAGACGGCCCTCGCCCCGACGACAGTGTTCAACACCGCCGCGTCGTTCCTCACGAACACCAACTTGCAGCACTACTCCGGCGAAGTCCACCTGTCGTATTTCAGCCAACTGTTCGTCATCGCCTGGAAGCAGTTCGTCACCCCGGCCATCGGCCTGGCGGCGCTGCTGGCAGTGGTCCGCGGCCTGCGCGGCGACAAGCACCTCGGCAACTTCACGCTCGACGTCTGGCGCGGCGTCGCCTACGTCATGCTGCCGCTGAGCCTGATCGTCGGCGGGCTGCTGATCCTCGGCGGCGTGCCGATGACGCTCGATGGGGCTGTCGAGGTGGACACCCTGGAAGGCCCTGTGGTGACGACGAAAGTCGTCGATGGCGTCTCCGTGACCGCGCCCGAGGGCGGCAAGCAAACGATCAGCCGCGGGCCGGTCGCCGCGATCGTCGCCGTCAAGCAGCTCGGCACCAACGGCGGCGGCTTCTTCGGCGCGAACTCGGCCCACCCGTTCGAGAACCCGTCCGCCTGGACCAACCTCCTGGAGTGCGCTTGCATACTCCTCGTGCCGATGGCGTGCGTGGTGATGTTCGGCCGCATGGTCCGCGGCAACGGCCAGGCGACGGTCATCTTCAACGTCATGGTGGCGTTCCTCGTGGCCTTCACCGTCTGGGCGATCGTCACCGACACGATGGCCCCGAACCCCGGCCTCGGCGGGCTGCCGCTCGACCAGTCCTCGGGCAACCTCGAAGGCAAGGAGTTGCGCTTCGGGCCGTCGGCCGGGGCGACCTGGTCCGCGGTGACGACCTGCACGTCGAACGGCTCCGTCAACTGCATGCACGACAGCCTCAACCCGCTCGCCGGCCTCACGCCGCTCTCGGGCATGTGGATCAACTGCGCGTTCGGCGGCGTCGGCGTCGGGCTGATCAACTTCCTCGTCTACCTCATCGTCGCGGTGTTCCTGGCCGGGCTGATGGTCGGCCGCACCCCGGAATACCTGGGCAAGAAGGTCGAGGCCCGCGAAGTGAAGTTGGCGATGCTCGCGCTGCTCGTCCACCCGCTGCTAATTTTGATCCCCACGGGCATCGCCTCGGTGTCGAAGTGGGGCACCGACGCGACCAACAACCCCGGCCCGCACGGCCTGTCGGAGATGCTCTACGAGTTCACCTCGGCGAGCGCGAACAACGGCTCCGGGTTCGAGGGGCTGGGCGACACGGTGGGTACTGCCGAGGACGCAGCCAACCCCGAGAAGGCCGAGGCCAACGGCCGCGCCGTCGTCTGGGACCTGTTCACCGGCCTGGTCATGCTCGTCGGCCGCTTCGTGCCGATCATCGCGCCGATCGCGCTGGCCGCGTCGCTGGCGGGCAAGAAGCCGACGCCGTTCACGGCCGGCACCTTGCGCACCGACACGCCGACCTTCGCGCTCGTCCTGGTGGGCACGATCGTCCTCGTCGGGGCGCTGCTGTTCCTGCCGGTCGCGGCCCTCGGCCCGATCGCCGAGCACCTTTCCTTCACCACCAAGTAAGGGCCACCATGTCCACGTCTGCACGCAAGGCGAGCCGGGCGCAGAGTCTGTTCGCCCCCGACCTCTTGAAGGCCGCCGCCGGCCGCGCGGTCGTCATGCTCCGGCCGGACTACCTTTGGAAGAACCCGGTCATGTTCGTCGTCGAGGTCGGCACGGCCCTGTCGATCCTCTACACCGTCGTCAAGGCGGTCAACCCCGACTCGACCCAGGCCACACTCGGTTACCTGATCGCGCTCGACTTCTGGCTCGTGGCGACGGTCCTCTTCGCCAACTTCGCCGAAGCCCTCGCCGAGGCGCGCGGCAAGGCCCAGGCCGACGCCTTGCGCAAGACCAAGCAGGCGACGCCGGCCTTCCGCCGCGACGGCCGCGGGGCCTTCCGCGAGACGGTCTCGACCGACCTGACGGAGGGCGATTTCGTCGCCGTCGAGGCGGGCCAGGTCATCCCCGCCGACGGCGAGATCGTCGAGGGCGTCGCCGCCGTGGACGAGTCGGCCATCACGGGCGAATCGGCCCCGGTCATCCGCGAGGCCGGCGGCGACCGCTCCGGCGTCACCGGCGGCACGAAGGTGCTGTCCGACCGCATCGTCGTCCGCGTCACGGTCAAGCAGGGCGAGTCGTTCCTGGACCGCATGATCGCGCTCGTCGAGGGGGCCAAGCGGCAACGCACGCCCAACGAGATCGCCCTGTCGATCGTGCTCGCGGCGTTCACGCTGATCTTCCTGATCGTCACCGCGACCCTGTACCCGCTGGCCCTGTACGCCGAGGGGTACACCGGCAACGTCGGCCTGGGCACCGACATCCCGACGCTCGTGGCGTTGCTGGTCTGCCTGATCCCGACGACCATCGGGGCGCTGCTGTCGGCCATCGGCATCGCGGGCATGGACCGGGCGTTGCGGGCCAACATCATCGCCAAGAGCGGCAAGGCGGTCGAGGTCGCCGGCGACGTGGACACCCTGCTGCTCGACAAGACCGGCACGATCACGATGGGCAACCGCCGGGCGACGCGCTTCGTGCCGTTCGGCGAGTCGAGCGCGTCGGACGTGGGCCGGCTGGCGACCCTCGCATCCGTTGCCGACGAGACGCCGGAAGGCAAAAGCGTCGTCGAGTTGTACCGCAAGATGCCGGGCGTCAACCTGTCGAGCGTGGACGCGACGGCGGGCGCGACCTTCGTGCCGTTCGCCGCGCAGACGCGCATGAGCGGCATCGACCGCCGCGACGGCCCCAGCATCCGCAAGGGCGCGACCGACGCCGTGATGAAGTACGCCCAGGCCGCCGGCGGCACGCTGCCGTCGGGGCTGCGGGAGCAGATCGACGCGGTCGCCTCGCAGGGCGCGACGCCGTTGCTGGTGTGCGAGGGCAACCGCGTCGCCGGCATGATCGTGCTCGAAGACATCCTCAAACCCAACATCCGCGAGCGCTTCGAGAGGCTGCGCAAAATGGGCCTGCGCACGGTCATGGTCACCGGCGACAACCCGCTGACCGCCAAGTCGATCGCCGCACAGGCGGGCGTGGACGACTTCATCGCCGAGGCGACCCCCGAGGCGAAGCTGGCGTACATCCGCAAGGAGCAGGCGGCCGGCAAGCTGGTCGCGATGATGGGCGACGGCACCAACGACGCCCCGGCGCTCGCCCAGGCCGACGTGGGCGTGGCGATGAATTCCGGGACACAGGCCGCGAAGGAGGCCGGCAACATGGTCGATCTCGACAGCGACCCGACGAAGCTGATCGAGGTCGTCGAGGTCGGCAAGCAGCTCCTGATGACCCGCGGGGCCTTGACGACCTTCAGCGTCGCCAACGACGTGGCGAAGTATTTCGCCATCGTCCCCGCGCTGTTCGCCGGGACGTTGCCGCAGTTGAAGACGCTCGACTTCATGAATTTGACATCGCCGACCTCTGCGATCCTGTCGGCGGTGATCTTCAACGCGCTGGTGATCCCGTGCCTGATCCCCGTGGCGCTGAAGGGCGTGACCTACCGCCCCGTCGGTGCCGACGCCCTGTTGCGGCGGAACCTGCTCGTTTGGGGCCTCGGCGGCATCGTCGCCCCGTTCGTCGGCATCAAGGTCATCGACCTGGTATTGACCGCGCTGGGGGCCGTGTGAGCCAGAGTGCAGAGTACAGAATTGAAGAGCGGATCGGATTGATTGTCGTGGTTTAACATTCCGCACTTTGCACTCTGCATTGTGCATTCTCGAAGTATGAGGTCGAAATGCTAGCCCACCTGCGTGCCAACGCCCTACTGCTTGTGAGTACGGTCGCGATCGGGTCGGTCGCCTACCCCGCGGTCCTGCTCGGTGTCGCCCGGCTCGCGCCGACGACCGCGGCCGGGAGCCTCGTCCTCGGGCCGGACGGGCAGCCGGTCGGGTCGCGGTTGATCACCCAGGAGTTCAAGGGCGACGAATGGTTCCACCCCCGGCCGTCGGCCGTCGGCTACAACGCCGGCGGGTCGGGCGGCTCGAACTTCGGGGCCAACAACCCCAAGCTGCGCGAGCGCGTCGTCGAGGACTTGAAGGCGTACCCCGACACGGCCGCCGTGCCGGCCGACGCCGTGACCGCGTCCGGCTCCGGTCTCGACCCGCACCTGACGCTGCGGGCCGCCCGCGCCCAAATCGACCGCGTCGCCGCGGCCCTGGCAGCGAAGTCTGGCGGCGACGTGTCGGCGACCCGATCGAAACTCGACGTCGTCTTGCGGGCGAGCGCCTTCACGCCGATGGCCGGCCTGGTGGGCGGCGAACCGCTCGTCAATGTCCTGGAGGTCAACCGTGCCGCCCTGGCCTTGACCGGACCGGCCCCGCTCCGATAAGCGTCTAACACCCCCGCCGGGCCGATGCCGTGGGTGTTGACGACCGATCAGTACGGCACGCGCTCACTGAACTGTACCCCGCGGCCCACAGCGTCGGCCCCGTTAGCGGCGCGGATCCGGCGACCAACGTGTTGATCCGTCGAGTTCTGTAGTGTCTGCCAAGTTCAGGATGACGCGGGTGACCGGGCGGCCACGGCGACCAAGGCACTGACGGCGGCCTAATTGCTTCGAGGAGCGTCGGCCAGGCTGTCACGAGGGTAGCCAGTTCAGTGTCGAAAGACGACTCAACTTTCGGTTGCTCCACAGCCGGGGCACTGCCCCAGGCACTGCTCCCACACGGGTCGGTAGCCGGTAAACGCTTGTCGTGTAAGGATTTGGGTTGCAACGGCTCGGGACTGTCGATCCGGAGGTCGCGGGTTCGAGTCCCGTCATCCTCGGTGTGCCTCCCGAGTCGTGCCAGTGCGCCGATGTCAGTTATTGCAGCAGACCCCGCCGCAGCGTCACCCGATCGCGGCGACGATCGCCAGTACTGCGCGGCGGAGCGCGTGCGGCAGTGTCGGCCACGCGGCAATCACCGCGGCAAGGTCAGCATCGTGCGGCGGCCCCCCTTCGGTCAGTACGGTCGCGTCGGCACTACGCCCGGCACTACGCCCGGCGGGGTCGATCGGCGGTAAGTCCTGCGAATCATGGGGTTTAAGACTTGTGTCCGTCCGACTGTTAATCGGCTGGTCGTTGGTTCGAATCCAACCCGGGGAGCTAGACCTTTCGGCCTCGAACCACGTCTCGCAACCACTTCACACGCGACTCCGCTCCTCTCTGGGGCGGAGTCTTCGCGTTTCTACGCTGGAAAATGCAGTGTTTGTGCGTTGCCACGGCGCGGGGCAGAATGTCTCTAGTCCGCGGCGAGTGCTTGGCGAGGGTGCCGGTCGGCCCACGAACGGCCGCCGAACGGCGGAAAGTCTCCGAAACGCTCTCCGGGGGCCGACCGGGGGGTTAACAGCCTCACCCCAACCCGCTCACTTGCGACTCTTCTAATGACAACACGGGGGAACATGTTGTAAATCGCTCTCGGACATCTTGAGTTTAAGAGGCGTCGGATGATAACACCACCGCCTCGATCAACGACCCCACTCCATCTTCATAGCAGTTGAGATGACGAACGCGGCGACGCGACTCGCGTGGCACCAGGAGCGTCGGGGCCGCGGCGTCCCGACGGTGAGTGCCTTCGTTGGCCCCCCAGGTCTGGGCGTCCGGGCCTGGCGGGCGTGGGCCGCCGATCGGGCGGTCGCCCAAACGGCCTCGCCGGACCCCGGCGCGTTGGCGCGGGCGTGGCTCGCGGCGGCGGGCGACCTGGCCCCGGCGGCCGAGTCCTGGGTCTTGCGGCAGCCGTGGGGAGGCGGGGCTCGCCTTGCCGACGCGACGGCCCACGACTTGGCGACGCTGCGGCGCGAGGCCGACCCGGACGACCGCGCGGCCGCCGTCGCGTTCGCCGTACTGGCCGCCCGCGCCGCGGCGACCCCCGTGGCCTGGCCGGACCCCGTCGATGCCGCCGCGGGCACCTACGGGCTGGCGCCCCCCGCCGGGTGGCCCGCGCTGCTTGTCGTGCCCGCCGCGGGGGACGATGGCGCGGCCGCGAGGAGCGCCGCCCGGTTCGCGGTCGCCGCTCCGGGCGTACCAGTCGCCGTCTGCTTGACGGCGGAGGCGTTCGCCCGGCTGGCCGCCGACCCGTCGCGCGAGGCGGCGCTGGCTCGCGAGGGTGAGGTCCGCGTGCCGTTCGTCTCGCCGGCCGAGGTCGCCGACCGACTGCGAGCCGCCGGGGCCGACCCCGCCCCGCTCGCCGACGCCATCGGCCGGGCGGCGGCGCGTGGCCTGACGCACGAGGGGGCCGACCTGTTCGCCCGCGCCGCGACCGCGCCGGCTGCGCCGGACGAGTCGGAGTACCGCAGCGCCGCCGAGGAGTTCCTGCACGAACTGCTCGAGTCGCTGCCCGAGACGGCCGGTCTGTTCCGGCCCAACCGACCCCTGCCGTTCCGCCACGGCTCGCGCCTTGGCGAGGCGGACCTGCTGGCCGAGGCGTTGAAATTGGCGGTCGAAGTGGACGGGGCGTACTACCATTTGACCGAGGAGCAGTACCGCCGCGACCGCGTTAAGGACCGGCTGTACGCCCGCCACGGCTACCTCGTCCTGCGGTTCCTCGCCGAGGACGTGGTGCCGAGGTCCGACGAGGTGCTGACGGCCATCCTGGAGGCTGTGTCCCACCGCCGCGCCACCCCGCCCAACGGAGGCCCTCACCGTGCCTGACGCCGCGCCCGCCCCGCCGGCCTTGGGCACCTTCGCCGACCTTGTTCTCGCCCGGTTGCTGCCGGCGGCGAAGAAACCGCCGACCGGGGCCGTCGTCCAGAAGGATGTCGCCCCGCTGTTGCGCGAGCCGCCCGAGAAGGGGGCCGTGGCCGAGGTGGCGAAGGCGTTGAAGGCCGCCGGGCTGCTCGCCGACCCCGGCCTGACACTGACGCCATCCGGCCGCGAGCAGGCGCTGGCATACCTACGAATCCAGGCGCTGCCGCCGAAGGCGACCTGGGGGACCGTCCGGGACAAGTACCTCGTGCCGCTTGCTCTGGGGCTAAGCGTCGAAGAGGGCGAGCGACTGAGCACCGGGCCGAAGCTCGCCGGCCACCTGTTGCGGCGGGCGTTCGACCTGCCGATCGGGGCGGGCGGCAAGAGTCCGGTCGATGCCGCCGTGGCCGCGCTCGTCTGCCGGCTCGTCGGCTTCCCCGGCTGCCGGACGTTCGACGAGCTGGCCGCCGCGGCCGTCAGCCGGGAACTCGGGGAGGGGCAGCCGCCGACCGCGAAGGAGTTCAAGACGCAGCGCGTGCGGATGCTGTTGGGGACGAGGAGCGAGCGCGTCGGCGACCTGCGGGCCAAGGTCCTCGCCGCCGCGTTCGGGCCGCCCGAGCCGCCCCCGGCTGCGCTCGACTTGCCGGAGTTCGCCCGCCGCGTGGTGGCCGCCGCGCGGGCCTGCCCGACCGGGCGGTTCGGTCGCAACAAGGTGTTCATCAGCCACGTCTGGCGGCACCTCGGCTCCGACCCGGCAATGAACGCGCTCGGCTTCGACGGCTTCAAGCGGCAACTCGTGGAGGCCAATCGCCTGCGGCTGCTGAGCCTGATCCAGGCCAACTTGACGCAGGCGTTCGACCCCGCCGATCTGGCCGAGTCGCTGACGGTACAGTATCCCTCGAACTTCCACTTCCTCGACACCGGAGACGCGCCGTGACCGCCCTGGCCCCCGTGACCTCGGACCCGCGGGTCGAGGCGTTCACCTCGAAGCTCGCCGACGAGACGTTCAGCGCCGTCGTCCACCCCGGCGGGCTGTGGCGGCCCGACCCGCTCGACGTGGAAACCATCCACACCGGCGCGCGGGAGACGTTCGGCCGGCTGCTGCGGCGGGCCGCCGACGCCGGGGCCGAGCACGGGAAAATCTTCCTGGTCCGCGGCACCGCCGGCAGCGGCAAGACGCACCTGATGCGGGCCTTCCGCCACGCCGCCCACGCGGCCGGTGGCTACGCGGGCTACCTGCAGATGGTGTCGCAGTCCTCGGACTACTTGCGCTACGTCCTCGCGCACCTGATCGACTCGCTCGATCTGCCGTACCGCGAGCACGCCGGGTCGGGCCTCGTCCGCCTGGCGCAGGGGCTACTCGACGCGATTCACGCCCCGGCCGCCGCGCGGGCGGCGCTCGCCGAGGCGGACGCGGAGTCCGGCGGTCCCGCGGCGGTCGTGATGCGGCTGGCCGACGCCGCCGTTGGCGGTCAGTTCGACCCGCGCGATCTGGACCTCGTCCGGGCGCTGCTGTTCCTGCTCGCCCCGGACAGCCGGCTGAGAAGCCGCGTCATGAAGTGGCTGCGGTGCGAGGAGATGACCCCGGCTGACCGCGACCTGATCGGCGGGTTGCCGAACTACGCCGCGGAGGGCGGCCCGCTGCGCATGATCGAGGGCATCGGCCGGGTCGCCGCGGCGTCGCAGGCCGCGCCGCTGGTCTTCCTTGTCGATCAACTCGAAGAAACATTCGACCAAATGGAGCAAGGCGGTGAGGCCGGCCGGCGCTTCCGGCAGGCGGTCGATGCGCTGGTGAACGTTGCCGCCCACGTGCCCAACGGCGTCGTGGTCGTCGCCTGCCTCGACGACTTGTACGACGGACTGCGGCAACTCCTGCCCACTCCCAAACTCGACCGGCTCGAAAGAGAGACGCCCCCGGTCAAACTCCAAGATCAACTCAACGCCACGGAGGTCGAGGCCATCGTCGCGCGACGGCTAGGGCACCTCTTCGACCAGGCCGAGGTCGAGGCCGGCCCCGACGCCCTCGCCCCGTTCCGCCCCGACCACCTCGCGCACCTGGCCGGGCAGACGATCCGCAGCGTACTTCTTTTTGTCCACGAGCAACACCGCCGCTGCCGCGACGCCGGCGGCTGGGTCGAGCCAACCGACAGGCCGACGCCCCCGCCCCCGCCGCTGCTGCCCCCGCTAGTGCTTGCCCAGATGTGGAACGACTTCAAGGCGTTGCCGCAGTCGGCGGGGTTGGGCGACGAGCCGGCGCTGGCGCAACTGCTGGCCGAGTCGATCGAGGCGATGTCGGACGAGTTCCCCGATGGCATCGACTTCAGCACCGACTGCGAGGACCGCTTCGTCCGCGTGTCCGTCAACGCGGGGGGCGGCGGCTTGCGGTTCGTCGCCGTGTGCGACAAGGGTGCCCAGGGCGGCGGGCTGGGGCGGCAGGTCAAGGAGGCCGTCGCCAAGGCCGGCGGGCTGCCGGTCGTGCTGGTCCGCTCCGAAGACTTCCCCAAGGGCACGTCGCTCGTGGCGAAGGAGATCGCCAAGCTCGTCAAGCCGGTCGGCAGCGGCCTCAAGGTCTCCGTGTCCGACGGCGACTGGCGGGCGATGGCGGCCTTCCGGGCCTTCCACGCCGAGCACCTCGGCGACTCCGGCTTCGCCGCGTGGCAGTTCGCCGAGAAGCCGCTGGCCGGATTGCCGTCGTTGCGCGCGCTGCTCGACCTGAACGCCCTCGCGGCCGGCGGCCCGGCTCCGCCGCCGCAGCCCGCGCCGCCGGTCGGCGTGGCGAAGCCCGCCCCGCCGGCGGACCTCCGGCCGGCCGACAACTCCGCGCGGCTGGGCGTGAGCCGCGGCGCGTCGGCGTCCCCAATCGAGTTGCCCTTCGCCGACCTGTGCCGGCACGCGGCGTTCCTCGGCGGCTCGGGCAGCGGCAAGACCACCGCCGCGCTCGCCGTGATCGAGCAACTGCTGGCGGCCGGCGTCCCCGCGGTGCTCGTCGATCGCAAGGGCGACCTGGCGCGGTACGCCGACCCGGACGCCTGGGCCGAGGCGGAACCCGACCCCGCCCGCGCCGCCCGCCGGGCCGCGCTGCGGGCGCGGCTCGACGTGGCCCTGTACACGCCCGGCAGCGCGAGCGGCCGGCCGCTGGCGATCCCCGTCGTGCCCGACCTCGCGGACTTGCCGAAGGCCGACCAGGAGCAGCTCGCCGGGTACGCCGCGGCGGCGCTGGCCGGCATGATGGGCTACAAGGACAAGCCCGGCGATGCCAAGCTCGTCATCCTGCAAAAGGCCGTCGAGGTCGCCGGCCGGGCCGCCACGCCGGGCCGCCCCGTCACCGCCCGCGGCCTGCAAGAACTCGTCGCCGAGATGGACGAGTCGCTACTGGCCGAGACCGCCGGGTTCGACGCGAAGCACTTCAAGAAGCTCGGCGAGGACCTGCTGACGCTCGCCATCGGCCAGCGCCGACTCCTCGAGGACGGCGAGCCGCTCGACATCGACGCCCTGCTGGGCCGCGGCCTGCCCGCCGGCAAGACGCGGCTGGCGGTCGTCAACACCCAGTCCCTCGGCGCGGCGGCCGACTTCTGGGTCGCGCAGTTCCTCGCGGCGTTCGACCGCTGGCGGGCCAAGTCGCCGGCGACGAGCCTGCAAGCGGTGCTGCTCCTGGACGAGGCGAACGTCTACCTGCCGGCCCAGGGCAAGCCGGCCGCGAAGGCCCCGCTGGAGAACCTGCTGCGGCAAGGCCGCTCGGCCGGGCTGGGCGTGTTCCTGGCGACGCAAAGCCCCGGCGACCTCGACTACAAGGGCCGCGACCAGATCCTGACCTGGCTGCTCGGCCGCGTCAAAGAGCCGACGGCGCTGGCCAAGCTGCGGCCGATGCTCGAGCGGCAGCCGGCGGCGCTGGACAAGCTCGCCCAGCAGGCGGCCGGCGAGTTCTACGTCGTCCGCGAGTCCGGCGTGTCACAAGTCCGGGCCGACCGCAACCTGCTCCCGACGGCGCAACTGCCCGCCGAGCGCGTCCTGGCCCTGGCGCGTTGTGCGCCCGGCGGATAGACTGACGGCCGGCCCCGACCGCGCCCCGCCGAGTGACCCCGATGCTGACCGTGCCGCAGTTCGTCGCCAAGTGGAAGGCCGCCAACCTCTCGGAGAGGTCGTCGTACCAGCAGCACTTCCTCGACCTGTGCGGGCTGCTCGACGTGACGCCGCCGGCCGAGGCCGACCCCACCGGCGCGTCGTTCACCTTCGAGAAGGGCGTGGCGAAGGCCGACGGCGGCAAGGGCTTCGCGGACGTGTGGCGGCGCGGCTGCTTCGGCTGGGAGTACAAGGGCAAGCACAAGGACCTGAACGCCGCCTACCGGCAGTTGCAGAACTACCGCGAGGCGCTGGAGAACCCGCCGCTGCTGGTGGTGTGCGACCTCGAAACCTTCGTCGTCCGCACCAACTTCACCGGCACGCCGACCGAGCGCCACGAGTTCCACCTCGACGACCTGGCCGACCCCAAGACCTTCGCGCTGCTGCGGAACCTCTTCCACGCCCCGTACGACCTGCGGCCGGGCAAGACGCAAAAGGAGATCACCGAGGAGGTCGCGGCGAAGTTCGCCCAGCTCGCCGACGGCCTGCGCGGCCGGGGGGTCGAGCCGGAGCCGGCGGCGCACTTCCTCATGAAGCTCATGTTCTGCATGTTCGCCGAGGACATCGACCTGCTGCCGCGCGACCTGTTCACCAAGACCGTCGGCAACGCCAAGGGCGACCCGGCGCGGCTGACGAAGTTCCTCACGACGCTGTTCCACTGCATGGCGACCGGCGAGGAGTACGGCTCCGACGAGATCGCCTGGTTCAACGGCGGCCTCTTCGCCGACGCCGCGGTCATCGACCTGACCCCCGCCGAGATCGTGCTGCTGCACGAGGCGGCGCTGTGCGACTGGTCGGCCGTCGAGCCGTCGATCTTCGGCA
>JAYTUC010000012.1:0-11930 GCA_043744775.1 Fimbriiglobus sp.
CACGTCCGCCGGGGCGGTTCGCGGGGTGTACCAGACGACCGCGGAGTTCGGGTTCGGCTTCCCCCTTTTCGGCCCGGCGTCGAGTTCGCGACTCACGTCGCCTTCTTTCGTCGGGTCGATGCAGTAGAGCGCGCCGGGGCCGTTGCCCGCTTCCACCTGGAGGCCGGTCGCGGCGTAGACGCGGTTGTCGTAAACGATCGGGGTGGCGACCACGGAATTCCGATTCCCGCTCCCGCCGATCCCCCAGACCGCGTCCTTGGTATTGAGGTCGCACTTCCAGACCAATCCGCCGGTCGTCGCGTCGAACGCGCGGAGCCACCCGTCGCCCTGGCCAACGATCACTTGGGGCTTCCCGCCGACCTCGACCACGAGCGGGCTGGAGGTCTGGTGTTCCAGAATGTTCTTGCCGGGAGAGTTGTCCGTCCATACCACCTTGCCGGTGGCCTTTTCCAGGCAGACGAGGCTTGGCGCGTCCGGCTTCGGCACCTTCTCGTGCGAATCATCGACCCCGTTGTGGGTGACGACGTAAAGCCGGCCCTTGTACCCGGCGACCGACGCGGCGAACCCGAACTGCATGATCGGCAGGTGCGGGAACACCCCCAACTCCTTACGCATGTCGAGCGTCCAAACCTCACTCGGCGTGCCAGTACCCTTCTTGAGCGGGGCGATATCGAAGCACACCACCTCGTTCCGGTTGTTCACGTAGAAGAGCCGGTTTCCCTCGACGAGCGGGACCGAGCCGAGCGCGGCCCGGGACGAGTCTTCGGCGTAGTTCACGCCCTTCCCCGACAGCCGGGGCGAGCGGTGTTTCCACAGGGGCTTCCCGTTGGTCTCGCGGAAGCACATGAGCAGGCCGCCGTCCCAGTCCTTTTCCTTAATCGTCTCGTCGGCCGGTTGGCGGGCGCTCGTGCCCACCCAGATCAATCCGTCGGCCACGACGGGCGGGATCGTGGTCCGGTCCCCGAGTTCGGCCTTCCACCCGATGCCCCGTTCCGCCTTGGTCACCTTGCCCTTGTCGTCGGTCTGTTCGAACTGAAAGTCGAGCGGAAGCCCTTTCTCCGAGCTGACGGGATTGCGTGTCGGCCCTCCGCCCCACTGCGGCCAGTCCGCGGCAGCGGCGGGACGTATCGCCGTGAAGACCAGCGCGAAGGCGAGGCGGGCGGTGGTCATCGACACGGCAGTCTCCGGGAGGGAGTTCGGCCCGGCCGGACGGTCAGGGCCAGCGCGTATTATACTGCCTGGAAAGTCAGGACATCGTCGAGGAACTGCGTGCTCATCAGGCAGCGGACCATCTTCCCCCGGATGCTGTCCTTGACGGGGTGACGCTTCAGCAAGCTGACGGCGAACCGCCGCAGCCAGCTCAGGTTGTTGGCCAGGGTCCGCTCCCGCGTGCGGCTCTAACGTAGCGTCCAGCACCCAGTGCATCGACTCGATCGCCCAGTGACCCCGCACCGCCGCGCCGAACCGCTCGCCGCTGAGGAACCGGCTGAGCACGAAGTACCGCACCTCGTCACTCTGGCTCCCGTCGGCGTGTGTGGTGATTCGCACCGCCCTGCCGACCGCCTTCACCCACGGCCACTCCCCCTTCGCCGTGAAGTCCGGCGGCACCCGGGCCACACAGTAGGACCGCTCGTCCCGGCGGCCGTGCCGGCGCTAGTCGATTTCGTAGCCGCGGTGCTTCAGGGCCTTCAACTCGCCCTCCAGTTGCTCCCCGACGAGCGACGCGATTGCGGCCCTGAGCTTCGGCTGGTTGCCCTTCACGGCGATCACGAAGTCGCCGCCGCCGGCCACGATGTCCTGGGCGATCTCCTTCTGGCACCCCGCGGCGTCGATCGCGATCACGGCCTTGGCGAGCTCGATCTGCCCCAGCAGCAGAGGGGTAGCGGTGACCTCGTTGGACTTCTCCGCGGTGGCCACCTGGCCCAGGCGACCCCGTGTTCGGTCGCCCACGCGCTGACGATGTGCAGCGTCCCCAGGCCCTGGGCGTCGTCGTGCGACCGCCGGAGCGTCTTGCCGTCGATGGATGTCTTCCTCGAAGGCGACCTGCAAGTAGACTGGGTCAACCTGACCGAGCTGGGACCGCTACCCCCGTTGGCCGAACGGAAGCGCCTCCTCGTCGCCACGGCCGCCTTCATCTTCGAGAAGGTGTACGGCCAACGCGACGCTGGCCTGGGGCAAGTGCTCGACGACTTGTCCGGCGAGCAGACGATCGACCTGGAGCGCGTCCGGATCGAAGTCCTGCTGTCGGCCGGAGAGTACCTGCGACGGTTCGGGGTGCGGCGTCCGCCGAAACTCGTGGCCGCCCTGAGGTCGTACGACGACGCCCGCTCCCGGCGGGCCGACGAGCAGCGCCTGAAGGGTCCTGCCAACTAGACGGCGTGAGCGCCGACAAGCTCGACCGCGCGGCGCAGAAGGAGTTGGAGGCCTTGTTGCTCCGCGACCCGGCGACGGCCTCGGCGATCCTCGACGGCGTCCGCCGGCACCTGGGGGACTTCCGCTACCAGCCCGGCTCGGTCCTCTTCGAGCTGTTCCAGAATGCCGACGACGCCTGTGTCCAACGCGGCGACGCCCCTGGGGCGGTCGCCGTCGAGGTCGGCGGCGGCGTCTTGCGGCTGGCGCACGACGGCCGGGGGGTCAACCGCGTCCCGGCCGGCGCGCCGGCCGGCCACCGCTACGACCGCGACCTAGCCAACATGATCTACTTCAACCACTCGGACAAGCAGGACGCAGGCCCCGAGCCCGCCGCGGCCCCGGCGGTCACGGGGCGCTTCGGCCTCGGCTTCAAGAGCGTGCACCTAGTGAGCGACGAGCCGCGCGTCGTCAGCGGCCGGCTCGCGTTCAAGGTCGTCGGCGGCGTCTTCCCCGTGCCGCTCGACCAGGCGTCGAGCCTCGCCCTCCGCGCCTGGCTGACGGGACGCCACTTCGACGGGGAGACCGCCACCGCCGTGGAGTTGCCGCTGAACGGCGGCGTCGATGTCGCCGAGTTGGCCGGGCGCTTCGTGCGGCTCGCCCAGCTGCTGACGGTGTTCGCCAGGCGCGTCCGCGCGATCCGCTGCCACACCCCCGCCGGCGAGCGCACCGCCGCGTGGAGGGCGACCACCACGCACGACTTCGACGGCGGCACCGTCGAAGTCGGCCGGCTCGACCCCGATGGCATGCACGGGCTACCCCGCGAGGCGCTGGTGGTCCGCACGGCGGCCGGGGACGTGGGGTTCGGCCTCGACAGCAGCGGCTTCGTGCGCGTGGCCGACGACGTGCCGACGGTCTGGGTGACCGCGCCGACGGGCGAGGTCCACCGCGCGGGGTTCCTCGTCAACGCGCCGCTCAAGCTCGACGTGGGCCGCGTCAACGTCGAGTGGGACGCCCCCGAGACGTCGCGCGCTTCGGCGAACTGGCGGCGCACCTTGGCGCGGGCCTCGTCGCCCTCTTCGACGTCATCGCTGCCGGAAAGTCTGGCCTGCCCGCGGCGAAGGACTCGGCCCAGTTCTGGGCCTCCTTCTTCGCCGTTGTCGCCAAGGTTCACGGCATCCCGGCCCCGCTACGCGACTTGCTGTGGGACCCGGAAGCGGGGGCTGTGACGCGTCTGTACCGCGAGCGCCCCTCTGCCCAACCGAGCGGCAAGGGCGATGTCGTCGAGGCCGTCCAGCGAAATCAGTCTCTGCTCGAGGTGTGGGTCAACGGCGACGACATAGGGGTGTGGGTCGAGACGGTGAGCCAGGGGCGACTCCCTGCCGGCGTCACCCCCAAAGAAATCGTCGATGCTCCCCGGCCGCCGACGCCTCGTGCGTCACGAGTCGAGTTGGCAACGATCGCCGCGTGGTGGGCCGCCGAGGGGACGGAGCAGTTGCGCGGATACAACACGTCGCCCTACCGAGAGGGCCACCCGCCCAAAATCGGTCGCGAGGTGCCGACGACCGACGCCGAGCGCGCGGAGTGGTTGACACTCTTCCTGGTGGCAATGCTCACGACCGCCGGCCGGACGAAGCCGGGGGCAAATCCGCGAGTTCGTGCGGCTGTGCGAGGAGGAGGGCTGGCTCAAGGTTCTGGCGGACAGCCGCCGGTCCTCCGGGGTCTGGCTGCGACAGGTCGAGGGATAGATCGACCGCGCCGCGGCCAGCATCCCGCGCTACCACCGGCTGAAGAACTTCCTCGGCATCGCCACGGTCGCCCGGCACATCGATGTCTACGCCGAGTGCTTCTTGGCCCTGGACAAACTCGACGGCCGCATCTCGCTGGCGACATCCTCACGCCGAAGGCGAGCGCCCACTTCCAGGGCACGCACCTGACGGCCCCCCCGTTGACGCAAATCCTCGGGGCCGGAGCCTGCCTCGTCGTTCGCGAACTCGTGCGCGTCGGGGCACTGGAGTCGCCGCGAGCGAAGCGCTACGCCTACCCCGCCCCGAAGGCCGCGCGTGATGTGCTACGGCGGGTCGGCTGGGTCGAGCCGCGGACGAACCGCGTGACCCCGTGGCGGTTCTCCGCCTCGGTCGCGACCTTCCTCGATGAACGCCACCCGGCCGACCCCGCCTTCGGCAACACCTTCGACATCCCGCTGCTGCTCTACGCCGAGAAGCTCGCCGACGAGGCCCGGCCCAAGCCGACCGACGGCGACTTCGTGGTCCTCAACGACTACCGCATAGTTCCCGTCCCCAAGGTGAGTAAGCGATGACCCAGTTCGGGGCGAACCAGCGCGTGCGGCACCCGCGCTTCGGCACCGGCACCGTCCGCTTCCACGACGGGCCGACGGCGTTCGTCCGCTTCGACCACGGGGCCGAGGAGCTGCCGGCCGCGGAGTTGGCGGCCGTCGAGACCTACGAGGGGATACTGCGGCGGGCCGAGTGGGACCCCGCCCCGGAGGCGATCGCCCGCGCGCTCGGCGACGCCATCCGCTCGGTCAACGACGCCTGGGGCGTGTTCTCCCGGTCGAAGGTCGCTCTGCTGCCGCACCAGCACTGGGTCTGCAAGCAGGTCAACCGCACCCGGCCGGCGCGCTGGCTGGTCGCGGACGACGTGGGCCTCGGCAAGACGATCGAGGCCGGGCTGATCCTGCTGCCGCTGATCGCGTCGGGCGAGGTCCGCCGGCTCCTGGTCCTCTGCCCGGCCTCGCTCGTCGGCCAGTGGCAGGAGCGCATGCGCGACCTGTTCGACATCCGTCTGGCGGCTTACTACGGCGAGGCGGACACGCCGGCGGAGGACTTCTGGGGCACGCAGTCGCAGGTCGTGGCGTCGCTGCACACCCTGCGGCACGACGAGCGCGGCCGGTACGCGCGGCTGCTCGCCGCCGCGCCGTGGGACATGGTCGTCGTGGACGAGGCGCACCACCTCAACGCCGACGAGCAGTCCGGCCCGACGCTGGGCTACCGGCTCGTCGAGAAGCTCGACGCGGCGGGCAGGGTCGGCTCGCTGGTCTTCTTCACCGGCACCCCGCACCGCGGCAAGGAGTACGGCTTCGTGTCGCTGCTCAAGCTGCTGCGGCCGGACTGGTTCGACCCCGAGAGGCCGCTCGAGGGCTACTTGCCGCGGCTGCGCGAGGCAAGGATCCGCGACGACGGGCACGAGGGGACCGACCTCGACGGCAAATCGACCGAGGCCGGCGGCGAGGGGATCGACCTCCAGCGGCACTGTTTCAGCCTCGTCCACGTCGATCTGCCCTGGAACCCGATGCGGATGCAGCAGCGCGTCGGCCGGCTGAACCGCTACGGCCAGACGCGGCGCGTCGAGATCGACACGCTCCGCAACCCGGACACGGTCGAGGCGCGCATCTGGGACAAGCTCAACGCCAAGATCGCGCCGATCATGCGCGCCCTGGGTCCGTTGATGGCGCAGCCCGAGGACCTGCTGCAACTGGTGCTGGGCATGGCGTCGCCGGGGCTGTTCCGCGGGGTGTTCGCCGAGTCGGGCGGCGTGCCGGCCGAGGACCTGACCGGCTGGTTCGACACCCGCACGGCGCAGTTCGGCGGCCGGGAAGCCCTCGAAGCGGTGCGGGCGCTGGTCGGCAACGCCGCCCGCTTCGACTTCCGCGCGGCGTCGGCGCAGATCCCGCGGCTCGACCTGCCCGACCTCAAGCCGTTCTTCGAGCTAATGCCACACGTCAACAGGCGTCGCGTCGCCGGCGGGGCCGGGGGCCTCGAGTTCCAGACCCCGGAGGGCTGGCGGGGCGCGGCCGGCGTCCGGCCGGCGTACTCCGGCGTGGCCTTCGACCGCGCCGGCATCGACCCGGACTGCACGTTAGGAGTCGGGCACAAGGTGATGGACGCCGCCGTCGCCCAGGCCCGCGGGCTGCCCGCGGTCGCGGCGGGCGTCCCCGACGACCTGCTCGCCGCGCCGCTGGCGGTGTTCCGCGTGACTGACCGCGTCACTACCGGGGCCGGCGTCGTCCGCGCGGTCACCGTCGGCGTGAGCGGCGCGCCGGGGGACTTCACGCGAGTCCGCGACTGGGAGCTGGTCCGCGACCTCAACCGCGTCCTGGGTCGCGACCCCCGCCGCTACGCCGTGGCTGCCGTCGCCGACGCCGCGGGCGTCGCGGCGGCCGTAGCCGAGGCGCGCGGGTGGCTCTCCGCCCGGCTCGGCCCGCTCGACCTGCCCCTCCGGTACCCCGAGCTGGCCCTGACGTGCGTCCTGGTCCCCTGGCCGCGCGTCACGGCCGACGAGATCGGCACCGCGCGGGCGTAGCCCGACGAAGCGAGCCGACGCAACCGCCTCCCGCCCCGAGCGGTCGGTGAAGGAGTCGCTGGCGGCCCATAGACGAGCCCGCCGCCCAGCGAGGACCGCCTCGGCACCCGGGGGCGTGGCGGCCGCCTCCTCAGTTGCACGCGGTACCAGGCCACGGCGCTCCCACCGAACTGGTGGACCGCGACGCAGAGGCGGCCGAGCTCCGGGCCCGGCGGCAACTCGCCGAGCCGCGCGATCTCGGCGGTCGCGGCCGCGAGGGTCGCCGCGAGTCGAAGGACGCGCTCCTGGGATGCGGGGTCCATCGCGGCTGCCGGTTTCGGCGCGGGCTTACGGGGCACGTCGGGCCTCGGTTCAGTGGTGGGGGTCGGGTCCGCGGTCGGGCGAGGCCTGCACGGCGGCGAGGGCCCGGCCGACGGCCGCGAACGCGTCCGCGTCGGCCGCCCGGTGCAGGGCGATGTGCAGGTCGAGGGCCAGCCCGACCCGCCCGCCCAGGGTCAGGGCCGGGCCGACTTCGCCGAGCACGCCGGCGAGCGCCGCCTGGTGCCGGCCGACCCGTGACGCGGCGAGGGCGGGGCCGACCGCCGCCGCCGCGGCCGCGCCGAGGGCGACCAGCGCGTCGGCGTAGGCCGCCCGCCGCGCCGGGCTGCGGGCGCGGCGGAGGGCCTCGACGAGGGCGTCGATCACTAACCGCACGGTGGCCGGGCCGCCGCTCGCGGCGAGCCGCGACGCCAACTGCCGACGCCGCCCCGGCACCGCCGCGGCGACGGCCCGCGGTCGCCTCCGCCGCGACGGCGGCCGCGGCCTCCGCCACGCGCCGTCGGGGTCGTCGGCCCGCGGCTCGAAACTCTTGACGGGCACCTCGACCTCCCCTGTCGCGTGGCCTTCAGTTGCGGGCCGCGGCCGCCAGGCCCCGCCCGGCGTCGGGCCGGCGGGACAACTGCTTGAAGTAGTCGGCGACGCGGTTGGCCGCGTCGGCTGGCCCGCCCGGCGTCGGCGTCGCCTGGCCCGCGTCCCCGGCCGCGTCCACCGGCCGCGGCCGCCAGCAGGGCCTCGGCGGCGACGGCCCCGCGGCCGACGTAGACCTTGGCGGCGACGCCGCCGTCGCCGCGGACGCAGCAGTAGTAGTACAGTGTCCCCGACTTCCCGCGCTTCTCCCAGCCAATCCGCCCGCCCCCCGGCAAGAATTGTGCGACACTTCCGCCCGACCCCACTCGGCCCGTAACGCTGCGTTCCCGGCCGTTGTCGGCGAGGGTCGGGGCCCGCGAACCCGTGGGCGGCCCAGGACAGGGCTCGCCGCCGCCGACTCCCGGCCCCAACCCACACTACCGGGGGCGTCAGGGCAGCCGCAGATGTGGGGGAAAAATTCACACAGCCCCGCGCTCGCACTCCTCGCAATTCGGTCCCACGCCGACGACCACGGGCAGCGGCAGGGTGAACCGGGACGGCAACACCTGCATGAGTTGCCGGACCTGGCCTGCGACCTCCGCCGCTCGGCCGCTCGGGGCTTCGACCAGCACGGAGTCGTGGACCGTGAAGACCAGCCGGCAGTCGGGCCCGAGGCCCCGGTGCAGCCGGGCCAAGGCGAGCTTGTTGAGTTCGGCCGCCGTCCCCTGCACGACGGTGTTGACCGCCTGGCGGAGCGCGCGGTCCCGCGTGAACGGGTCGCCCGACCGGAGCCCCGGGAGTCCCCGCCGCCGGTCGAACAGGGTTACGACCGAGCCGTCGCGGAGGGCCGCCCGACGGGTCTCTACGATCCACTGGTGCACGCCGGGGTGGCGGGCGAAATAGTTGGCGAGCATCCCCACCGCCCGCTCGACGTCGATGCTGAGTGTCCCGGCCAGCCCGTGCGCCGTCTGGCCGTAGACGACGCCGAAGTTGACGGCCTTGCCCACGCCGCGCCGCTGCGCCTCGGTCACCGCGGCCTCCGGGACGCCGAGCGCGTAGGCGGCCGTGCGGCGGTGCAGATCGACCCCGCGGCGGAGCGCGCCCAGCAGCCCGGGGTCTTGCGAGAGGTGGGCGAGCACCCGGAGCTCGACCTGGGAGAAGTCCGCCGCGACGAGGAGGTTGCCGGGGCCGGCGACGACGAGGCCGCGGAGCACGCGCGGCAGGGACTGCAGCGGCGGGTCGGCGCAGGTGAAGCGGCCGGTCTCGGCCCCCAGCGGGTCGAGGTCGCAGTAGATCCGGCCGGTCCACGGATCGACATGCCGGAGGAGGTTGGCCGCGGTTGAGCCGGTCCGCCGGAGGTCGCGGAAGTCTTCGACGAGTGCCGCGAACCCGTCCCGGTCCGGGCTCCGGCCGGCCGCGACACCGGGTCCGCCGCGACCGGCGAGGCCCTGGGCGGCGGCGGCCACGTCCGCGTCGGACTCGGGGTTCAGCCGCCGCCCGGCGGCCGCCCAGATCCGCTCCCGAGTCGATGCCTGTTGCCGGCCGAGTTCGAAGTCCAGCTTCTGCAGCCACACGATGTCCACGCCGACGCCGTTCCGCCGCATGGCCCCCGCCGCGGCCTCCGCCGGCAACTCGACCTCGCGGTAGAGGGCGCCCATGCCGGCGGCGTCCACCCGGGCCATCAGGTCGCCGGGGCGGGCGTCGCCGGCCCCCCCCCGGCCCGAGCAGGCGCGCCGCGACCGCCGCGGGGTCGCGGCCGGGGGGCGGGGGGAGCGGCGTATGCGTCCCGCAGCCGCGGGGCACGATGTCCCGGAGACGGGCGAGGGGGAGGGCGACGACCTGGGCGGCGGCGGCCGACCGGATGAGCGCCCAGACGGCCGACGGGCACAGGCCCCCGGGGTCGGTGCCCTCGGGCAGGGTCGCCAGGACCACACCGCCGGGGACGTGCCGGGCGAGGCGGTCGCGGCACCGCCGGTTCTGGTCCTGGGCCGCGGGCCGCGCGGGCCCGTCGTGGTCGAGCAGCATGACGGCGACTCCGCCGGCCCGCCCCGCGGCCAGCAGCCGCTCCTGGGCGGGGGACATGGCGTGGCCGAGGAGTGCGACGGCGCACGGCCCGACCGCCCAGGCGTCGGCGATCCCCTCGACGACGACGACGACCGGGTACCCGCGGGCCGCGTCGTGGTTGTACAGCAGCGCGGCCTTCTCGGTCCTGGGCGCGGTCCACCACTTGGGCGTGCGCTCTCCGGGTTCGTCGTCCAGCCGCCGGGCCTGCCAGCCGGCGAGTTCCCCGTTCGCCACGAGGGGCACGACGAGCCGGCCGGCCGCCGCCGCGAACGGCGGCGGCGCCGATTCGCAGTAACCGACCCCGAGGTTCCGGCCGAGCCGGTCGGGGTCGTGGCCCCGCTCGATCACGTACCGCCGGGCGCGGTGGCCGGGCGGTAGGTCGTGCAGCGGCGCGAAGCCGGCGGGCAGCCCGGCGGGGGGGCGTGGGGGCCGGGGTCGCCCGGCGGGCGGGGGCGGGGGCCTAGGGCCCGGTGTCGAAGACGAGGTGCCGGAGGTGGAGTTTGTTGTGCGGCCGGGCCAGGCAGTCCTGGTGGTAGCACTTGGCCAGCCAGAGGCGCTCCTGGCCAATGCGTGGGTCGGGGAGGGTTCAGGAGTGGTTGACGGAGAGCCGGAACGACCGGTCCCGGCAGAACGGGCAGCGAACCTTGTAGGTCTCGCTGGACATCCCCAGGAGTCGTTGACGGTGCGTCCGGTGGGCTAAGATGCCCCCGAGGAGCCAAGCCATGACCTCACCGACTACGCCTCCGCCCGACCGCAAGACCTACACCGAGGAGTTCCGGCGGGCCGCCGTCGAACTCCTGGTGACCGAGGGGGTCACCATCGCCGCGGCCGCCCGGCGGCTGGGCGTCAACCCCGAGGTGCTCCGCAAGTGGAAGCGCCGCTTCGCCCCGGCCGCCGGGCCCGACGCGGCCGCGCCCGACCTGGCCGCCGAGGTCCGCCGCCTGCGGGAGCAGGTCCGCCAGCTCACGATGGACCGCGAAATCCTAAAAAAAGCGGCCACCTTCTTCGCGCGGGAGTCGGCGTGAGGTTCGCCTTCGTGGACGAGTCGAAGGCCGCCTGGCCGGTCGCCGCGCTCTGCCGCAACCTGGGCGTGACGCCGGCGGGCTACTACGCCTGGCGTGCCCGGCCGGTGCCAGCGCGGGCGAAGGCCGCGGCCGCCCTGGCCGCCGAGGCGGGGGCCGCGTTCGCCGACGCGAAGGGCCGCTACGGCAGCCCCCGGCTCTACCGCGCCCTGCTGGCCCGCGGCGTGGCGTGCTGCGTCAACTCGGTGGCGAAGGTGATGCGGTCGCTGGGCCTGGCGGCGTCCCGGCCCCGCCGGCGGCCGCGGCCGCCCGGCCCCGGCGACGCCAGCGACGCCACGCCGAACGCGCTCGGCCGCCAGTTCGCCGCCGCGGGGCCGGACGAGAAGTGGGTCAGCGACATCACGTACGTGGCGACGGGCGAGGGGCGGCTGTACCTGGCGGCGGTCGAGGACCTGTACTCGCGCCGGGTCGTGGGCTGGGCCATGGGGCCGTCGCCCGACTCGGGCCTGACGGGGCGGGCCCTCGCGATGGCGGTGGCCCGCCGCCGGCCGGGTCCGGGGCTGCTCGTGCACTCGGATCGCGGCTGTCAGTACACGAGCGCCGAGTACCGCGCCGCGGCGGCCGGCCACGGGGCCGAGTTGAGCTTCAGCCGCAGGGGCAACTGCTGGGACAACGCGCCGATGGAGTCGTTCTTCGCGAGCCTCAAGAAGGAGCTGGTGTACCGCGAGTCGTTCGCCACGCGCTCCGCCGCCGAGCGTTCGATTTTCGAGTACGTCGAGGTGTTCTACAACCGGGTGCGGTTGCACTCGGCGCTGGGGTACGTGGCCCCGGCGACGTTCGAGTCCCTACAACCCTGACCCACCGTCAACAAACCATGGGGAACTCCACGCCCCACCGCTCGACCTTGGACACGGGGCGGGGGGCGGCCCGCCCGCGGGCCGCGAGCCACCCCGTCGAGACCTGCATCACTAACGCCAGGCCTGCGGATGTGACACGGACGGTGCCGAACTGCGCTTCGAGGCGTTCGAACAGTTAAGGCCGGAGAACTTCGGTCACTTTTGAACCTCCAAGTGTGACGGAAAACCGGCGGCCCGAGGTCCCAAGCGGCCGCGGGGGGCGGGGAGCTCGAGCTGGTAGGGTGTTAGTGACTGTCCCATAAGGGGTGATGGGGTGCGTAAAATGGCCCATGAGAACCCAACCCTACCCCAGTGACATCACCGACGAGCAGTGGGCGCTGGTCGCGCCCCACCTGCCCGTCTACCCCGGCGGACGGCCCCGCACGACCGA
>JAYTUC010000013.1:0-11911 GCA_043744775.1 Fimbriiglobus sp.
CGGCCGCCTGAACGCCCGGCTCGCCAACCCCGAGTCGAACGAGCGGTCGCAGACGCTCAACGCCTTCTCGTCGCTGTTCGACATCGCCGCGTCGAAGAAATTCGGCCGCCTGCGGGCCGACGTGCTCGCGCTGGCCAACGAGACCTTCCCCGCGCTCGTGAAGCCGTGGGACGAGTCGCACGCCAACTCCGCCCAGACCGTCGGGCAACTCACGCGGACGCACGCCGGCCCCGAGGCGGCGCTGGCGTTCATGGTGGCCCGCGTCGAGGCGACGCCGTCGTGGCACCGCCACGGCGACCGCAACGCCTGGGGCCAGCACTCGTGGACGCTCAGCCAGTGGCACTCCGAGGCGCGCACCCTGCCGCCCGCCCTGGAGGCCCGGCTTTTGAAGATCGTCCTGGAGGAGTTGAGGGACGACCTGACCTCACGCCGCCAGCGGAGCCGGCCGATGTCCGACCGCCGCTACAGCCACTACTGGGCCGCGAAGGAGCCGGAGTTCGCCGCCGCGGCGGAGGCGGTCCTGGCCGCGTCGAAGGACTCGATCGACGGGACGCTCTACGTCGCCGAGTACCTGTTCTCCGGCTGTAATCGCCCCGGCCGGGCCGTCGCCATCCTCGACGAGTTGCACCGCGCCAAGAGGCTGCCCCTCGGCGGCCGCGGCACCCTGTCGTACTACCTCGTCGCGTCGCGCCGCTACGCCGAGGCGGTCGCGGTCCTGGTGCCGCTCATCGAGGAGTTGCCCGACGACGCGGGCTTACGCTTCCGGCTGATGGCGGCGTACCACGGCCTGGGCAAGCCGGCCGAGGCGCGCGAAGTCTTCAGCCGCGGCGTGGCCCGCTGGAAGGAGCGCAACTCCTGGAACGTCGGGACGATGCCGGGCTTCGCCGACGCCGCGCAGGACAGCGAGTTGCACGCCGAGGCCGCGGCGACTTACGCCGAACTGATCCCCAACGCCCAGCGCGGCGGGCAGCAAGCCGGGCAGCTCGCGGAGTTCTACCGCCGGCACGCCGTGTCGCTCTCAAGGCTCGGCCGGCACGTCGAGGCGGTGGACGCGGCGAGCGGCGCGGTCGTCGCCTGGGGGCGTGACCAGAACCGGCGCGTCGCCGCGATCGTGACACTCAACGCGACCGTGGCCCAAGCCGGCGACCTCGCGGCGCTCGCCGCGCACTTCGACAAGCAGACCGCCGAGACGGGCCTGGTCAACCCGATCCTGCGCAAGGCCCTCGGGTCCGCCTACCGCGGCCAGGGCAACTACGGCCCGGCCGTCCCGCAACTCGAGCTGGCGATCGAGGCCCAGCCGAACGACCCCGAGACATTTACCATGCTCATCGACAGCTACGACAAGCTGAACCGCAAGCCGGAGGCGATCGGCCGCATCCTCACGCTGCTCGACCTGACCCGCCGCGACCTGGCCCGCTACGAGGAACTCGGCACGCGCTACGCCGCCGCGGGGGACGCCGCCAACGCGGAGCGGGCTTTCACGAGCATCGTAGAGGTGTCGCGCGGCGAGACCGAGGGCCAGGTCCGGCTCGCCCGGCTCCGCCAAACGCAGGACCGCTGGGCCGACGCGCTACCGCACTGGCGGCAGGTCGATGCCGTGCGGTCGCTCGAACCCGAGGGGCTGATCGGCCTCGCCGAGGCGCAGCTTCACCTCAAGCAGTACGACGCGGCTCGGGCGACCCTCCAGAAGCTGCGCGCCAAGAATTGGCCGACGCACTCGACGAACGCCCCCGCGAAGGTCGCCGAACTGGAGGCGAAGTTGCCGAAGCCGTAGCGGTGCCGTCGGGCTTGACGGGCCTGAGGTCCAACTCTAACAAAATGGTACGACCCCCCGCCACCGGCTGGCGTGGGCGACCCTGTGCCGCAGGGGCGGTCGGAACTCCGCGGCCGGAGGGAGGACCGATGGCTCACGGTAGCGGGACGACGCAGTGCCCCAAGTGCGGGGCGGTCGGGGCCTACCCGATCACGATGACGCAGGGCGGGCAGGTGATTTCGTGCCAGTCGTGCCGCAAGAACTTCACCGCCCAGGTGGACCACGGCCAGTTCACGGGCAAGAACCGCTAGCCCGTCAGGCGTGGCGGATCGCGTGGGGCAGTTTCACGACGACGGCGCGGACGGCGTAAGCCCCCGCGAGCACGCAGGTGACGGCCACGGCATCAAGGGCGGGGCTGCCGTCGAGGGCGACTAAGAGCAGCGGGGCCAGCCCGCCGAGAGTCCCGACCGCGACGACCCCCGCCAGGACGACCCCGCGGGACTGCAGGCGGCGAAACGCGGGGAACAGTTCGGCGGCGAGGGGCGCGAACGTCGCCAGGCTGAGGCCCGCCAGTCCGGCGAACGCCGGGCGGAGCAGCCCCGCGGCTTCCGCCGACCCCGTCGCGCGACTCAGCAGCAACAGCGCGCCGGCCCCGAGGGCGAGGGCCGACGACAGGTGGTACGCCCCCAGCCACCGCGCGTCGCGCCATCCGGGTTGCGCGCTCGTGCTGAACAGCACGCCCTTGTAGCCGCCCGCGCCGAACGCCAGCGGCAGCCCGACGGCCAGAAGCGCGAGCCGCACTCCGCCCAGCGTCGCGGAGTCGGCCGGCAGCCAGCCGAGCGCCTCGAACAGGCTCAGGCCCGCGAGCAGTGTCAGCGGCAGCGAGTAGCCGGTGAGGAACCACGTCCCCAGCGACATCGGCGAACTCGGCTTGAACACCCGCAACATGTGGTGGAAACGCGCCCGCTGGCCCAGGTCGAGGACCAGGCACGAGAGATCGATGAGCAGCACCGCCAGCGCCAGCGGGAAGGCCCAAGCCGCGACCGGGGCGAAGGCGTCCGGCCGCGCGAGCACAGCAACCGCCGTCACCAGGAACAGCCCCGTCGTGACGGCGTTGAGGAGCATGTCCCAGACGACGAGTTCGTGCCAGTTGGGCGGCTGCGTGACCTCGCGGTCGGCGTAGCCGCGAGTCGTCGGCGCGGGGCGGAGGGCGGTGGCCATGTTCGTGTCGTCTCGGCTAAGGTGTGGCGAGGCCTTTTCTTCTGTAGCTGGCCTCTGTGAGGCCGGTCTTACGTCCTGTGTCGTAGGCCCCGATGCGGCGAGCGGGTCCGGCCTCACAGAGGCCAGCTACAGAAGAGCGGACGGCAGCTACGTCGCCCCCGGAACTATCGGCCCGCCAGGAGGAACGCGAGTAACAACCCCAGCCCCGCCACGCCGGCCCCGGCGGCGCGGGCGTAGTCGCCGAGCATCCGCCGCCACGGATCGACCGGCGTCACCGGCAGCCCGTACACCTCGGGCTTGTCGATCAGCAGGTAGAACGAGTTCAGCGGGCTGTACGTCTCGGTCGCGGCGTCGCCGTACAGGTAGGCCCCCGGCGTGCCGCGGGCGTGCAGAGTCTCGACGCGATTCTTGGCCGTCTGCCGCAACTCGTCGAGCGGGCCGAACTGGATCGACGCCGTGGGGCACGCCTTCGCGCACGCCGGCACGAGGCCGTCCTTTTGGCGGTCGTAGCAGAGCGTGCACTTGTGGGCGAGGCCGTCGAACTGGCTGCGGGTAATCACGCCGAACGGGCAGGCGGCGATGCAGTACGCGCAGCCGTTGCAGATGTCCGGCTGGATGTAGACGTTGCCGAACTCGTTGTAAACGATCGCCCCGGTCGGGCAGGCCTGCTGGCACGGGGCCGCCGCGCAGTGTTTGCACACGTCCGACATCATCAGCCAGCGGTCGAGCTGCGGCAGTTGCACTGGCACCGGCGCGGCGACCAGGTCGAGTGACAGCCGGCCGGTCGGCGGGGGCGGCAGTACGTCGGCGAACTGCTCGACGAACTTGACGTGCCGCCACGACTCGGCCGACAGCGAGCCGGTGTTGTCGTAGCTGTTGCCGCTGAAGTGGAATCCGTCGGCGGGGAGCTGGTTCCACTGCTTGCACGCGACCTCGCACGCCTTGCAGCCGATGCACAGCGTCGTGTCGGTGTAGAAGCCCATGACCGGCTGCGCGGCCGGCGGCGTCCCGCGGCGGAACGGGTACGTCAGGTGCCGCACGACGCGCCCGAACACCCCGCGCGGCACCGGGTCACCTGCCGGCTGCGGCCTCTCGGCCAGCGCGAACTCAGCTTCCATGGGCGTACCCCCCCTCAGGTTGAGCCGACGACGGCGTTTGCGGCACCTTGTCGGTCGTCGGCCACGGCACCGCGGCTTTCGTCGCCGTCAGCCCCGGCCCGGCGGCGGGGCCGGCCTCGACGCGGCAGGCGAACGCCTTGCCCTCGTGCATGCTCACGTTGACCTCCGCGACGATCGAAGTCAGGTCGTTGGCGTTGCCGCCGACGACCTCGCCGGCGAACGCCCAGTGGAACGGCAGCCCCACCTGGTGCACCACTTTACCGCCCACGAGCAGCGGGCGGATGCGGCGGGTGACCAGTGCCCGGCAGACGATCGACGCGCGGGCCGACAGCACCGTCACCCAGTCGCCGTTGCCGAAGCCCTGCTCCGCGGCGAGTTCGTAGCTGACCTCGACGAACATCTCCGGCTGCAACTCGTTGAGCCACGAGTTGAACCGGCTCATCGGCCCGCTCAGGTAGTGTTCGGTGAGCCGGAAGGTCGTGGCGACGACGGGGAACTCGGCCGTCGGGGCGTGGGCGATGCGGTTGAGCGGGCCGTCGAAGGTCCGCGTCGTCGGGCTGCTGACTTGCCGCGGGTAGAGCGAGTTCCCGGCCGGCGACTCGATCGGCTCGTAGTGCGACGGCAGCGGCCCGTCCTTGACCCCGCTCGCCGCGTACAGCCAGCCGAGGCCGTCGGTGTGCATGATGAACGGCGCGTCGCCGGCGATGGCCGCCATACCGGTCGCGCCCTGGGGCGGCCGGTAGCCCGGCGGCTTGTCCGGCTCGAAGTCCGGCACGTCAGGGCCGGCCCAGCGCTGGCTCGCCTCGTCCCACCAGAGGAGCTTCTTGCGCTCGGACCACGGCTTACCGGCGGGGTCGGCCGAGGCGCGGTTGTACAGCACGCGGCGGTTCAGCGGCCAGGCGAAGCCCCAGTTCGGCTCGACCGGGTTGTCGGGGGTGCGCGTCCGCTCGTTGGCGCGGTTGCGGCCGGCGGTCGGCGTCACGCCGGAGTAGATCCAGCAGCCGCACGCGGTCGTGCCGTCGTCACGCAACTCCGAGAAGGTCGTCAGCAGTCGCGGCGGGCCGGTCGTGGGGTCGAGCTTGTGGCCGTTGATCTCGCGCAACACCTTCTCGACATCCGGCTCGCCCTCGATGCGGCTGACGGTGCCGTCGGGCAATACCGGCGGGTGGTCGTGGTCGTACCCCCACGTCAGGTTCAACAGCGCCTGGTCGTGCGGGTCGGTCGAGTCGGCGTACAGCTCCTTCAGCCGCTTGCCGAGTTGGTAGACGAACCAGGCGTCGGAGCGGCAGTCGCCCGGCGGGTCGAGCGCCTTGTTGTGCCACTGCAAGAGCCGCTGAGTATTGACGAGG
The DNA here is from genome assembly GCA_043744775.1 of Fimbriiglobus sp. Taxonomy (GTDB): domain Bacteria; phylum Planctomycetota; class Planctomycetia; order Gemmatales; family Gemmataceae; genus Fimbriiglobus. Next base: position 5,442 of record JAYTUC010000013.1, read on the forward strand.
GTGCCTTCCTTCTCCGTCCCGCCGGCCGCGGGGATGAAGAAGACTTCCGTGCCGATCTTGTCGGGCGGCGGGGCACCGGGGTCGTCCTTCCAGAACACGGCCGTCTCGGTCTCGAACCAGTCGGCGACGACGAGCCAGTCGAGCGCACGCAACCCCGCGCGCTGGAGGCCGGCGTTCATGCCGCCGCCGGCGGGGTTCTGCCCGAACACCATGTAGCCAGTGAGTTGGCCCTTGGCCATGCGGTCCATCGTGACGAGGTGCGAGTAGTCGCCGTCCACGCGCGGCAGCCAGCCGAAGCCGTAGTCGTTCGCCGGGGTCGCCGCGTCGCCGTACCAGGCTTTGAGCAGGCTCACGACGAACTTGGGGAAGTTCGACCAGTAGCCCGACTTCAACCCCTCCTTGTCGAGGTAGCCCTTCAGGGTGTCGTGGTCGGGGCCGGCGGTCGGCTGCGGCAGGTAGCCGGGCAGGAGGTCATACAGCGTCGAGACATCCGTCGAACCCTGGATGCTGGAGTGGCCGCGGAGCGCCATCACGCCGCCGCCCGGCCGGCCGATGTTGCCCAAGAGGAGTTGCAGGATGCCGGCGGCGCGGATCGTCTGGATGCCGGTCGTGTGGTGGGTCCAGCCGACGGCGTAGACGATCGTGCCGGTGCGCTCGCGACCGGAGTTGGCGGCGAAGGTCTCGGCGACGCGGGTGAAGTCCGCGGCCGTGCAGCCACACACCTCGGCCACCATCTCGGGGGTGTACCGCGCGAAGTGCCGCTTGAGCACTTGCAGCACGCAGCGCGGGTCTTGCAGCGTCGGGTCCTTGCGCGTTTCGGTGCCGGGGTCGCCGACGCCCATGAGGCCGTAGCCGTGCGTGCCGTGCGGCCCCTCGTCCTTCGTCTGGGTCTGGCCGCCGGCCCCGGCGAACGCCCAGTGCCCGGCCTTCGGGTCGTAGCTGAGGTTCTCGGACGAGTAGCCGCTGAACAGGCCGTCGAGGTCTTCGGTGTCGCGGAAGCCGTCATCGACGATCGAGGCGGCGTTGGTGTACGCCGTCACGAACTCCTTGAACCACAAGTCGTTGACGAGGACGTGCCGGATCATGCCGCCCAGGAAGGCGATGTCGGTGCCGGCGCGGATGTTGACGTACTGGTCGCACATCGCCGAGGTGCGCGAGAAGCGAGGATCGACGTGGATGAGCTTCGCGCCCCGCTCCTTGGCCTTCATCGGCCAGCGGAAGCCGACCGGGTGGGCCTCGGCCATGTTCGACCCCATGAACAGCAGGCAGTCGCTGTTCGCCAGGTCTTGCTGGTAAGTCGTCGCCGCTCCCCGCCCGAACGAGGCACCCAAACTGGGCACCGAGGCGGAGTGTCAAATTCTCGCCTGGTTTTCGACCGACAGGATGCCGAGGCCCCCGGAGAACAGCTTCTTCATCAGGTAGTTTTCCTCGATGTCGAGCGTCGCCCCGCCGAGGGTGCCGATCGATTTGACCGCGTGCAGCCCGGCGGCGAAGTCCTTGTCGCGGGCCGCCTTGATGCGCCGGGCGATCTGGTCAACGGCCCAGTCGAGCGGCTTCGCCTCCCAGCGGTCGGAGTATGGCGCGCGGTACAGGACCTTCGTGACGCGGTGGGCGTTGACGGCAAGTTGAAAGGCGTTCGCCCCCTTGGGGCACAGCGTGCCCTCGTTGATGGGGCTGCGAGGGTCGCCCTCGATGTCGACGAGCTTGCCGGCCTTGGTGTAAATGAGTTGGCCGCAGCCGACGGCGCAGTACGGGCAGACACTCGCGGTGACGGTCGCCCCGCGTAGCCGCGACCCCTTGTCGGCAGTTTGGGGGCTGAACGGCTGCGACTTCCCGGCTAACGGCAGGTTCAACATCGGTTTCCCTTTCGCGAACGGCGGCGGGCGGCGGTAGCCCCAGGTCATCCTAGTCAGCTTGCCGACAGTGCCGCAACAAACTGACGCATTCCGCACTCGGGTGTTGCCGCGGAAATTCGGCGCGGTTACAATCGTCACGCCGATGCCCCCCCGCCCCGCCGCCCGTCCCGCCGACACCCCCCTGGGGAAGTACCCGATGCCGTCACTCCGCGGGCTGCTTGTCGGCGTCGCCTTGTTGGTCAGTTGCGTCCCAGCCGGTGCGGCCGACGACCCCAAGGCGGTCGAGTTCTTCGAGGCGAAGATCCGCCCCGTTTTCGTCGAGCACTGCCAGAAGTGCCACTCGGAGCCGGCGGCCAAGGCCGGCAAGTTACGCGGCGGGCTGCGGCTCGACTCACGCGCCGGCTGGCAGGCGGGCGGCGACGAGGGGCCGGCGGTCGTCCCCGGCAAGCCGGACGCGGGCACGCTCGTCAAGTCGCTGCGCTACGGCGGCGACGTGCAGATGCCCCCCGCCGGCAAGCTCCCCGCGGCCGTGATCGCGGACTTCGAGACGTGGGTGCGCGACGGGGCCGCCGACCCCCGCGACGCCCTCGCCGCCAAGCCCGCGGCCGGCATCGACCTCGACAAGGGCCGCGCCTTCTGGTCGCTCACGCCGCCGACGCCGCAGGCCGTGCCGGGCGGCGGCGCGGCGGGCAACGCCATCGACGCTTTCCTGAGGGCGAAGTGGGCCGAGAATGGGCTGACCCCCACGGCGACCGCCGACCGCGTGACCCTCGCCCGACGCGCGTCGTTCGACCTGACCGGCCTGCCGCCGACGCCCGAGGAGGTCGAGGCGTTCGCCGCCGACACGTCCCCCGACGCATGGGCCAAGGTGATCGACCGGCTGCTGGCCAGCCCGCGCTACGGCGAGCGCTGGGGCCGCCACTGGCTCGACGTGGCCCGCTACGCCGAGGACCAGGCGCACACCTTCGGCGTCACACCCAAGGCGAACGCGTACCTGTACCGCGACTGGGTGGTGCGGGCGTTCAACGACGACATGCCTTACGACCGCTTCGTGCGGCTCCAAGTCGCCGGCGACCTGATGCCCGAGTCCGTCGGCGACCCGTTCACGCGGCTCGCCGGGCTGGGGCTAATGGGGCTAGGCGCGGAGTACTACAAGAACACCGCCCGCGAGCAGGCCATCGCCGAGGAACTCGACGACCGCGTCGATACCCTGACGCGCGGCTTCCTGGGACTAACGGTCGCCTGCGCCCGCTGCCACGACCACAAGTTCGACCCGGTGCCGACGCGGGACTACTACGCCATCGCGGGCGTCTACTACGGCACGTCGATGACGACCGCCCCGCTGGCGACGCCCGCCGCCGTGAAGCTCTACGCCGAGGCGCAAGAGCAGGTCAAGGCGGCCGAGGCCAAGGTCACGGCCCTACTGAACGCGGCCGGCCGAGTCGCCTCGAAGGACGCGGCGGGGCGAACCGCCGGCTACCTCGTCGCGGACCGGGCGACCCGCGCGGCGAAGTCGAAGGCGGCCCTGAACCTGGGGCTTGCGCCGCACTTCGTCCGCCGCTGGGCGAAGTTCCTCGACCCCGCCAACGCCGCCAAGGCCCCGCCCGCGTTCAAGGAGTGGTTCGCGCTCAAGCCCGACGCCACGCCGGCCGAAGTTCTCGCCGTCGCCGAGTCGCTGCAAGCGGCCCTCGTCGCGGTCGAACTGCCGGACGCGGCGGTCGTCAAGGGGGCGAAGCCGAAGCCCGCCGACCCGCTGGGCAAGGCCGTGTTCCTCGACCCGGCCGCGCCGCTGTTCGTCGCCCCGGCGGACGCGGAGAAGCTGTTCCTGCCCGACGACGCGAAGTCGAAGTTGGTTGCGTTGCGCGGCGATGTGGAGCAGTTGAAGAAGGCGTCGCCGGCCGCGCCGCCGGCCGCGCACGTCGTGTCGGGGGCCGGCCAGGCGATGAGCGTCTACATCCGCGGCAACCCGGCGACCAAGGGCGAGGCCGCGCCGAAGGGCTTCCTGCGCGTGCTCGCCCCCGCCGGGGCTACGCCGGCGAAGGACTTCACGCGCCTCGACCTCGCCGACGCCATCGCCTCGCCGGGCAACCCGCTGACCGCCCGCGTGATCGTCAACCGCGCCTGGGCGTGGCACTTCGGCCGCGGATTAGTCGCCACGCCGAGTAACTTCGGCGCGCTCGGCGAGCGGCCGACCCACCCCGAACTGCTCGATTACCTCGCGGTGGAGTTCGTCCGCAACGGCTGGTCGCTGAAGTGGCTGCACCGGCAAATCCTGGCCTCGACCGCGTACCGGCTCGCGGCCGGCGACGGCGACCCGACGGCGGACGCCCCGAACGCCTACCTGGCGCGCGGCACCCGCCATCGGCTCGACGTGGAGGCGTGGCGCGACTCGCTACTCTTCGTCAGCGGCAGCCTCGACCCGGCCGTCGGCGGCCCGCCGTTCGACCTCAGGGACCCCGCCGCCCGCCGCCGCACCGTCTACGCCAGGGTGAGCCGGCACGAACTCGACGGCCTGCTGCGGATGTTCGACTTCCCCGACGCCAACGCGACCGCCGACCGCCGCAACGTCACGACGGTGCCGCAGCAGCAGCTCTTCGCGCTCAACAGCGAGTTCATGGTGACCCAGGCGAAGGCGTTCGCCGCCCGCGCCGCGACGCTCGGGGCGACCGACGCCGAGCGCGTGACCGCCGCCTACCGGCTCGCCTTCAGCCGCCCCCCGGAGCCGCGCGAGGCCGAGTTGGCGGCGGCGTTCCTGAAGCTGCCCGCGAAGCCCGACGACAAGCTGACCCGCTGGCAGCAGTACGCCCAGGCGTTGCTCGCCAGCAACGAGATGATGTACGCCGACTGAGCGGGACCCCGCGTTACGTTTGAATCGCTGGATAGGGGTCCGAGATGAGCGACGACCTACGGCGTCGGAAGCGCCCGAAGCGCAAGAAGGCCGGCCTCTCGCCGGTGCTAATCGTTGCGATGGTCGCCGTGCCGGTCTTGCTCCTGGGCGGCTGCGGGGTGGTGGGCGTCGTCGTCTCCCTGGCCTCCGGGGGCGTGATCGGCGGGCGGGTCGGGGCGGCGTTCGCCCTGCCCAACCCGCGGGTCACGCGGGCGGGCTTCGAAGCGGTCCCGATGGGGGCGTCACTCGCGCAAGTCGAGGCGACCCTCGGGGCCGGCCGGCCCCCGGCGACGGCGGACTTCGACGCGGTCTTCGGCAAGCCTGGCGTCTGGGGTGACGCGGCGCTGCTGATCGCCCGCCCCGTGTACGAGGAGAACCACCGCCGCGGCCTGGTACTCGTCTGGGCCAACGGCCGGTCTCGCATCCTTATCACGCTCAACAACACGCCCGAGGGAGGCGGGCGGGTGGTCGCCAAGCTCTTCCTCAGCCCCGACGGCTCTTTGACGACCTTCTCCGGCGGCTTCTGACCCCGCGAACGACCCAACCCCGAGGCTTCTGCCGTGACCGACTTCCCCCCGTTCTCCCGCCGCGAGCTGTTGACGCGCACCGGCACCGGGCTGGGCCTGCTCGGCCTCGCCGGGCTGTCCACGCCGGCACGCGCCGCCGACAAGGCCGCGAACCCGCTCGCGCCCAAGCCGCCGCACTTCGCGCCGAAGGCGAAGCACGTCATCCACCTGTTCATGAACGGCGGGCCGAGCCAGGTCGATACCTTCGACCCCAAGCCGGCGCTCGAGAAGTACCACGGCCAGCAGCCGCCCGCCGCGGGGCTGAAGACGGAGCGTAGGACGGGCGCGCTGCTCAAGTCGCCGTTCAAGTTCCAGAAGTACGGCCAGTCGGGGATCGAGGTCAGCGAGCTGTTCCCGAAGGTCGGGGCGTGCATCGACGACATCTGCGTGATCCGCGGCATGCACACCGACATCCCCAACCACGAGCCGGGTCTGCTGCTCATGACCTGCGGCAACACCCAGCCGATCCGGCCGAGCATGGGCAGTTGGCTGCTGTACGGCCTCGGCAGCGAGAACCAGAACCTGCCGGGCTTCGTGGTGCTGTGCCCCGGCAAGCCGGTCGTCGGGCCGGCGCTGTGGAACAACAGCTTCCTGCCGGGGGCCTACCAGGGCTGCCACATCGCCAGCCTCGACCCCGCCAAGGCGATCGACCACATCCGCAACCGGCACGTCACGGCCGGCACGCAGCGCGAGCAGCTCGACCTGCTCAACGGGCTCAACCGCGCCCACGCGGCGCGGCGTCCCGGCGACGACCAGCTCGACGCCCGCATCCAGTCGCTCGAGATGGCCTTCCGGATGCAGGCCGAGGCGACCGACGCCTTCGACGTGAACCGCGAGCCGGCCAAGGTCCGCGAGGAATACGGCAAGGGCTACTTCGCCGACGCCTGCCTGACCGCCCGCCGGCTCGTCGAGCGTGGGGTCCGCACGGTGCAAGTCTTCTACGGCGGCGGCCAGCCGTGGGACGACCACGGCGACATCGAGAAGGGCCACCGCACCAAGGCCAAGGACTCCGACCAGGCCGTCGCGGCGCTCCTGCGCGACCTGAAGCGTAGCGGGCTGCTCGCCGAGACGCTCGTGCTGTGGGGCGGCGAGTTCGGCCGCACGCCGACGAGCGAGGGCGGCAGCGGCCGGGACCACAACCACCACGGCTTCAGCGTCTGG
>JAYTUC010000014.1:0-39033 GCA_043744775.1 Fimbriiglobus sp.
ATCAGTTTCACGGCGGTGCCCTCGGGCGGCAGGGCGTCCTTGTTCACGTCCAACTTCAGGTACTTCTCGTCGGCCATCGTCAGCGACGACTGGCAGACCGTCTCGTCGGTCACGGGGAAGATCGCCAGCAAGGTGCCGGTCAGGTCGGCCCCGTAGACCGTCCCCGGCTTGCCCGGCTCGACCTCGACCTGCGCCGAGCCGGTGAACAGGAACTTGACCCCCTTCGGCAGCGGCTTCTTCGTCTTGGGGTCGAGCAGCACCTTGTCCATCGTCAGCCGCTTCGGCGTGCCGTCCGGCTGCGTGACCTCGATGTACACGGTCAGTTCGGGGCCGACGGCCTTGGCCCCCTCGCCGCGGCCCGGCTTGCCGGCCTTGGCCCCGAGGCTTTCGAGGGCTTTGTGCACGTCACTCGGCAGGGCCTCGGTGGTGACGACGGTCTCGTGGGCCTTGCCCTTCTTGCCGTCGCGGTAGGCCCAGGTGGCGATGACCTCGATGGGGTAGACCTGGTCGAGGTGGGCGAGCTTGCGCGGGGCGACTTTGGCCGCGACGGCGACCGTCCGCTTCTCCTTGTCCACGGTCACGCCGGGGGCCGCCGGCTTGTCGGCGGGGGTTTGGGCGGCGATCACGGCCACGGTCAACGCGAGGACGGCGGGGACGCCGAGGAGCCGACGCATCGGGGGGACTCCGACGGGGGTGGGGCGGGGTGAGCGTCGGACAGTGTAAGGCAAAACCGCCCGGCGTGGAAGGACCAAGCCGGGCGGTACGGGGTTTGTCGGGTCGCCGCGGGTCGGTTACGGCTGCATCCGGCCGAAGTAGCGCACCACCCCGCGGAACTGCGAGTTGGTCGGGCTGAAGTTCCCCGGCCGGCCGGGGTTGCCGGGGACGAACACGGTGTTGGCCCCGGCGTTGAACTCGTTGTCCGGCAGGCTGATCAAGTCGCCGGCGGCGCAGACCGGCTGCTGCGCCCCGGCGGGGGCCTCAACCGTCACCGTGCCGAGGCCCGCCGCGGCGTCGTAAGCGTTCGCGGGGGAGATGTCGCGCGGGTCGGCGGGCGCGCCGCCGGAGTTGAAGACGCCGCCCATCTCGGTGACCACGAAGTTCGCCGCGGTCGGGCCGCTGCCCAGGCGAATCGTCGTGCCTGCCATCACGCCGAACAGCGACCCGCTCCCGGTCGGCATGTCCCGGAGTCTGAGAGCGGTGGAGATGCTGGTGCCATCGACCGGGAAGCGAACGCGGTAGCGGTTGAAGGTGCTGCCACCCGCCACGCGCGGCGTCAGCGGCTCGACGCCCGTCGCCGCGGCCGCCTGGGCGAACCGGCCCGTCTGGCCGTCCGTCGGGTTGGCGGCGTTGACGGCCAGGCCGGTGCGGTCGATCACGGCCGTGAACTGCGAGCGCAGGTCGCCGGGGACTTGCTCGTAGGCCTCGCGGCGCAAGACGATCCGCGTCGGGAACACCGACTTGTCCTCGACGATCTCGAAGAAGCCGACGGTGAACACGACGAGGTAGTTGTCGCTGACCGTGGTGAAGTTGTTGTACGCCTTGCGCAGCGGCTCCGCCTGGCGGTACGGGTCGGTCTGGGCGGCGTTAAAGAACAGCGGCGTGCCGGTCGGCGGCGAGGCCGAGCGCAGCAGCGTCGATTCCAGCCCCTGGGCGCTCGCCATGCCCCCGGCGCTCGTGTCGTACTGGCCGACGCCGAGGCCCCTGAACGGCCGGTCCGTGCCGAAGGCACCGGTGGCCGCGTCCCACTCGTCCACGGTCGCGCCGACGGCGGGGACGGTCGTCGTCCAGTTGGGGCTGCGTGAGGCCCGCAGGTTCTTCCAGATGAGGTTCACGTCCGCGTCGGTGAAGAAGTTCGCCGGCTGGCGGTCGAGGACCGCGCTGAACACCGCCGAGTCGCCGGCGAGCATCGGGGCGGTGGGGGCCGCGCCGACGTCGTCGTTGATCAAGTTGATGTTGACGCCGCCGGGGGTGCGGCCGCCGTGCGGCACGCCGTAGGTCCACGGCTTGACGTTGAGCACGTCGAGGGCGCGGTACAGCAGCGGCGGCGCGGCCGTCGGCGGCGTCGGCAGCGCGGCGCGGGACAGTTCCTGCTGGTAGAAACTCGGCGTCGCGCCGTTCGGCGTGGCGAAGTTGCGCGTCAGGAGGTGGCTCGGGGCCATCGAGACGTGCAAGATTTCGAGCGGGTTGATCAGCCGGCGGTCCGGCTGGAACGGCTCACTGAACGGGTGGATGAGCGTCTCGCTCGGCGTCTGAGGGACAAGCGGCGACATCGCGGCCGGCGGGTTCGTGCTGTTGTGCCGGAAGAAGGTGTTGTGGGGCGTGGTCGTGGCGGGGGGCGGCTGCGGGTTCTGCAACACGGTCAGGGTTTGGCCCAGCGGCGGCATGCCCGCACTCATCGTCGTCAGGACAGTGACCGGCGCGGTCATCGCGGCTTGCGACTGAAACCCGGCGTAGGGCTGGGCGCGGCCCATCGAGTAGTTCTCGCCCGCGTCCCTGACCGGGGCACGGGCACCCTTTGTCATGCCGGCGTTCGTGCCGACCCGGACGGCGTCGAAGACCTCGACGCCGGCCATGTAATCGACGGTGACGTACGGGTTGGTCGCGCTCTCGGCCAAGTACGGGTTGGCGAGCCTTTGCAGCAGGACCGCGTGCAACTCCGTCGCGTTCAGCGGCGTCACCGCGTTGGGCGTGATGTCGTCCGGCTTGGTCGCGGGCACGTCGTACTCGAGCTGGTCTTGCGTCCCCGTCGTCGCCTTGAGGAGCATCAAGTTGTCGAGCGTCCCGGCCGTCCCGGTCTGCGGCGCGTACGCCACGGCGGGGGCGTTCTCGGCCTTGTTCGGGTCGAGGGCCGGGCCGACGACGCAGAAGCCGTTCCGCGCGCCGGCGGTCGCGGTGAACGCCCCGCCGTTCGGCTCGACCTGCTCGGTGAACGCCACGCCGGCGTTGCAAGTCACGCCGGCCGTGAAGTTCGACTGGAGCTTGTACGAGGTCGTCGGGGGGCGGCCCAGGACGTAGTTGGGGTTGGTCCGGTCGGCGAGTTGGTTGTGGGTCGTCAGGCCCTTCTCGTACACCTCCAGGCGGTAGCACGAGATGCCGGACGCGGCGAACTGGAGCGAGGCGTTGCCGCCGTTGCGGGCGCTCTGGTCGGCCCCGCCGGCGGCCGGCTCGGCGTTGCTCGGGTTCAGCAACTCGACGAAGAAGCGCACGGAGAAGTTGCCGCCGCCGGGGACCTTGTTGTCGGTGTAATCCGACTGCTTGTTCGCCAGTTCGGCGTAGACCTCATTGACGAGCAGCTTCGGCTTCTCGACGCCGAAGACGACCCGGTCGTTGATCCCGCCAGGCGCGGGCAAGGCGAAGTTCGTCGCGTCGGTCGGGCCGGTGCCGGTCGGGTTCCACACGAACGCCGTCGAGACGTCGTCGGGGTCGATCGCATCGACGATGTTCGCGCTCAGTTGCGCGACCCACCGCAGGGCGTCGTACTCCGGCTGCTGCACGGTCCAAGTCGTCCCGCCGCCGGTCAAGCTGTACGCGCCGGCGCTCGGCTGCGGCAGGGTCAAGACGCCGCCGCTGTAGTAGACGCGGGCGTTCAGCGCGACGCACAGGCGGGTGAAGATGTCCGTCGCCAGCGCCTGCCGGTCGGCGGCCGCCTGGGCGCAACTGTTCGGCGTGACCGTCGTCGGCGCGGCCGGCATGGTGCCGGGCATCGCCGCGTTCGGGCCGGGGACGAACGGCCAGGCCATGGTGGTCACAGTAGGCCGCGTGAGGGGGTCGCGGTAGTCGGCGAGCGGGCGGTTCAGATCGACGCCTTGCAGGAACGCCCGCAGGTTCGCGGCGCTCGCCGTCGTGCTGCCGGTGATGTCGCCGCCGACGGCCGTGGACGTGAGCGGCTTGGAGGCGCTCAGGTCGAACGCCGGGCCGAGGAGCGCGGTGCCGGGCGTCGCGGCCTCGGCCAGGACCGGGGCGGTGGTCCCAGGGTTGAGCACCAGCGACGGGGCACCGAGGTTCGCCGGGTTGCCGGAGATGTTGCCGATCGCCATCGGGGCGAGGCCGGGGCGCGACAGGCGGTTGCTCATCGGCGTCAGCAGGGCGCGGACACGGTTCATCGGGTTCATCGGCGTGCTGTCGCCGTACTCCCGGTTGGGGGTCATGGCCACGGGGAACTGGCCGAGGAACGTCCGACGCTTGGCGTACTTGTCCTTCTCGGAGTAGCGGGCACTCAGGTAGCGCTCGTCCGACATCGGGAAGGTGTTGCCCGCGCCGCCGGCCGTCACGTACGGGTTCCACTGGAACGGGTTGTAGAACAGCGGCGGCTGCGTGTACGCCGACGAGCCGCTGCCGCTGTTGTAAGTCGCCGCCGGGTAGGTGTACGACGTGCTGAAGAGGGTCGGGGCGGACGGCGGCCCGGCCCCGACGCCACTGAAGTCCACCGGCGCGTAGCTCGGCGGGTACGTCGCATTCGCGGCGGTGGTGGGGGCCGACGGGTCCGGGTGGAAGAAGTCGAGTGTGTTCGACGAGCCGTTCGGCGACGGCACCGCGCCGCCGCGGTAGCGCTGGCTCACGAGGTTCGCGGCGGCGGGGGCCGGGGCGGTCGGGTCGGCGGACTGCAAGATTTTCAGCAGGCTCACCTCCGCGGGGCCGAAGCCCTGGCCCGAGGTCTTGTTGCTGCCCGCGACGTTGTGGTTGACGCCGCGGTCGAGCGGCAGGACGGTCGCGGCGACCATCGGCTGGAGGCGGCGGCCGCGGTAGGGGATCGTCGGCAACTTCAAGTCGAGCCACACACTGTCGGCCGTCTGCTGGCCCTCGCCGTAGCGGACGTTCGGCAAGTCGCCGGTGGTGCTGCCGTCCGGGTTCGGGGCCACGAACGGGAACGCCCGCTGGAAGGAGGTCGGCGCGGCCGGGTCGTTGCCCGAGAGGATTTTGTAGAGGTTGATCGCCTGAGCTTCGGTCAGGTTCGCGGGGACGGGCCAGCCGATGACGCCCTTGATGTACGCCATCTCGCTGGCCGGGTCCGTGACGGGGCCGGTGAGGTTGTCGATCGTCCGGGGCCGCAGGACGCGGAAGTAGCCTTGCGGCGTGTACCAGTTGACGTTCTGGTACTCGAGGTCCCAAAACGTCTGGTTGGGGGCCGGGGGGCTGGCGGCTTGGAGGCTGCGGAACGCCGATCGGGCGTGGTACGACGGCTTGACGATGCGACCGGTCGCGGGGTCCTGCACCGCGACGAAGATGTTGTTGCGGTCCGGGTACGTGTACGCCGCGTCCCGGCCGACGTACTTCAGCGTGAGCGCCGCCCCCGGTGCCGTGTTGTAGTCGTAAGTGGGGTCGGCGTACGTCTGGTCGGGTAGGATGTTGACGTTGGGGAAGGACGGGTGCTGACCGAAGCGGACGATTTCCGAGCGGTGGATGTTCGGCATCCCGCTACTCGTCAACTTCAGGAACTCGGAGTAGACGCCGACGCCCTTGTACGCCGAGGTGCGGTCGGGCGCGAGTTGGGCGTCGCCGTACATGAGGCGGGCCAACTCCTTGCCCCACAGGGCCGACTCCCGCTTGTCGGTCTGGTAGGCCATCTGCTCCAGGAAGGCGTTGACGGCCCCGCTCGTCTCGGGCGGGCTGAGGTCGCTGCCGACGGCCTCCTTGGCGATGCGCGAGGCGTTGGCTTCGCTCTCGGCGTACAGCACGAAGCTCAGGCCGATGACCGCGAACAGCGCGAGCATCGTCAGCACGACTAGCAGGATGGCACCCCGGCGGCGGGGGTCGCGCCCGCGCGAGGCGGGGGAGGTTCGGCGGAACATGGGTCACTCTCCCGAGTGCGGGGGCCGCCGGCGCGGCCCGTAGGTGTCGGACGGTGTCTGGGGGCGGACGCTCAGAGGTCGAAGCTCATCGTCAACTGCCGCGTCAGGCGGTTCTTGGTGTCGTAGACGCGCAACTTGATCTGGATCGCCCGCATCTGCACGTTGGCGGGGGCCGTGTCGAGGCGGAAGCCTTCCGTCGCCCCCGAGTTGGGGTACGAAGTCGGCGGCGCGACCCCCGAACCGGGCAGGTAGGGCGGCGCGGGGGGCGACGGGGCCGGGTTCGGGACCTGGGTGAAGCGGTCGTAGAACTTGCCGGTGCCGTCCAGGACGCGGACGTGCATCGACACGACGTTCGTGACCAGGATGTCCGTGCCGATCGCGGCCCCGGACGCCCGGAGGACGCTGGAGAAACTTCTGGCGCTGCCGAAGGAGTCGGGCATCACCGGGTCCGGGACGGAGCCGGCGGCGGGGCCGGTCGTGTAGTAGCCGAAGCGGTCCCGCCGGCCCTGCACGGTCGAGGGGTCGTTGAGTCGGGCGTACTGCACGGGCGGCGGCATCGGGCCGGGCGGCACGAGCTGAACCTGCGAACTGATGCTGGCGTCCGGGTAGGCCGTGCGGTAGTCGTCCGGGGTCGCGTACGCGCCGCCGAACGGCAGCAGCACGCTCTTGCGGGCGAGCACCCGCTGGCGGCGGTGCAGGGTGAAGAGTTGCACCGGCAGTACCGTGGGGTCGTCGCTCTTGGTAAATGGGCCGGAGGGGCGGAGGAAGAACGCGAGCTCGGCCCAGTCGCTGGCGTAGGTGCTGCCCTGCGGCAAGTAGTCCGCGAAGCTCGGGTCCACCGTGTCCGGGGCCTCGCCGAAGTACAACTCCTGGGCCGACTTGCCCCCCAAGTGCGTGGTGCAGAAGATCGCCTGGTCCGTGCCGCGGTACGAGTCGGTGCCGTCCTCGGTCCCCTCCTTCACGAAGGTCGCCGCGTTGGGTTGGGTCGCCTGGAGCACCTCGAAGTAGCCCCTGGGGGCCGTCGCCCCGGAGGAGACGCGGACCGCCACGCCGTCGGCGTTCTCGAGGTGCGGGGCCTCGAGGTCGCGGCGCATCACGCTCTCGGCGGCGCGGAGTTGCTCCGAGAGGCCGACCGTGCTCTTCAGGTTGCTGAAGGTGTCGAGGCCGGTCTTGAACGCGGTCGCCAGGACGGCCATGATCAGCACCGTCAGGGCGCACGCCACGAGCAGCTCGACGAGCGTGAAGCCGCGGCGCGGGCGGCGGGTCAGGGGGGGTCGCATCGTAGGGTCTCCGGGGGAGGTCGTCCGGTCGTGTGGCGGTCGCGGGGCGGTCGTTAGTAGTTCGTGTCCGGCCGGAGTTGCGGTCGCGCGAAGACTTCGATCAGCCCCGCGAACAGGTACAGTTGGCTCGCCGCCGGGTCACCGGCCGCCGCCGGCAAGGGCGACAGCGGTTGCCTCAAGGGGGTTTCGAGGTCCACGTCGTAGGTCGTGGTCGTCGCGCCGACGGTGACCTCGGTGAAGCCCGAGACGCGGTAGGCGAAGAAGTTCCGGCGGGTGTTCGTCCCCGTCGTCGTGTCGATGGTGCCGTCGATGACCCAGCCGCCGCGGCGGAGCAGCACCGGCGACGTGTCGCCCGTGCGGTTCGGCAGCGTGATGCGGACGGTCCGCGTGCCGGCGAGGTAGTCGTTCGGGAGGGCCGGGGCCGCGTTCGCCACCGGGTTCTTGTCCGGGGCGATCACGAGTTCGTCGCCGGCCTGCGGCAGGGCGGGCCGCTTGTCGAAGACGAGGATCGACAGATCGACGTAGCTGCGGTGTTCGTTGAACGGCCGCTGAATCACGGCCGCCCACGAGTAGCGCCCCTGTCGGCCGAGTTCGGTGGCGGACGGGGCACCGTTCGACAGGAACGTCATGTCATCGACGAGCGTCGTCAACTCAAAGGCACTCACTGGGCCGTTAACCGCCGCCGTCGCCGGGTTGTACGGGTCGATCTTGTTGACGAGCTGGCACGTCCGCCGCGGGATGCGCACGCCGTTGGGGTGCGTCGTGAACCCCGGCGTCGTGCTTTGGGCGACCCAACCCCGGACGGCCCCTTGACCGGCGTAAGACGCGACGCCGGCGGGGTCGATCCAGACGGGGAAACTCGGGCCGGCGATCGTGATGCCGTAACTCTCGACGAAAACTTCGTTATTGGTCGGAGGGGAGGTCGTGGGCGAGCGCACCGCGTCGTCGGTCAGGGTGAACGTCGTCGGCCGGTTGTTGGCGGTCGCGGGCATGCCCTGCGGGCCGGTCGTGGCCGCGTTGAAGCCGGCGAACGGGGCGATCATCGGGACGCTGTTGTACCACGAGTTCGCCGAAACGGGCGACCCGACGTACCGCATGACGTTCCGGGAGCTGGTGCCCGCCGGGGGGGCCGGGTCGGCGTACTTCACCGCGAGGTACGGGTCGTCCATTGCCCAGTAGTAGCCCTCGAAGTTGCCGCCGCGGGGAATGATTTCGTTGCGCCAGCTCTGGCGGACAAACGCGTCCGCCTGGCGGGCGAGTTGCGTGGCGCGGTCGTCGCGCAGGGCCTGGCCGACCTGCATCGCCCCGAGCGGGAACAGCGTCAGCAGCGAGATCATGCCGATCGCCATGACGAACATGGCGACGAGCACCTCGGTGAGGGTCACGCCCCGGCGAACAGGAGAGCGACCGGTGTTCAGAGTGGCGCGGACCATGGCACTGCCTCGCAAAAGTAGGGGCCGTTACAGCCCGGAGTTGATGCCGTCTTTGGCGGTCGAGTACGGGTCGTATCCGGTGGCCGGGGCGGCCGGCGGCGGCAGGATCTGCTGCGTCGAGATCAGGCCGTTGCGGGTGTTCAGCACGATCAGGATCTGCGCCCCGGCCAGGTCGTTGGCGAGGACGGTGTCGCAGTCGGTGCGGCCCGCGGTGTCGGTCTGCCGCGGGTGCGGCACCTTCGCGGTCTCGCGCACCCAGAGGCAGACGATCCCCGCGTTGTTGTTCAGCACCTGCCCCGAGGGCGAGAACAGGATGTCGAAGAAGGAACCGCCGGCCGTGGCGGGGTCGGGCTGGGCCATGACGCCGATCGTCGTCGGCGGGTTGAACGGCCCCGCGTTCGGCACCCCCGCCACCGCCGGCGTCGGGGCGCTCCAGGTGCGGTAGCCCCCCGGCGAGGGCAGCGGCGGCTCGACGGCGGCCCCGAGCGTGGCGGCGGAGATCGGGAAGCGGAAGTCGATCGAGACGCCGGCGGTCATTTGCAGCGCCGGCTCGCCGAGCAGCGGTTGCGCCGGCCGCTGGAAGCCGAACTTGTACGAGACCATCGTGGGCAACCGCTGCGGGGCGGTCGAGACCGTGCCGGCGGCCGAGAGGTCGGGCGGTAGCGCCACCAACTCGACGCGCCGGGCGTTCGTGGACGACAGCTGTGTGGCCGCGCTGGGCGTCGAGCCGTAAGTGTTCGACGGGATGTTGGACCCGCCGGAGTTGGGGTTCTGAATCTTGAAAGACGCCCCGAACTCGGGCAGAACGAGGGTGTCGTTTGCCGAGACCCGCTGGTCGTACTCCGCCAGGTCGGCGGCCGCGCCGACGAAGTAGACCTCGCGGGCGTTGACGGTATTCGGCGCGGGCGCGACCCCGGCCGCCCACGTGTACACGAACACGAGGCGCGCGCCGCCGGGGTTGCCTTCTTGCGCGGGGTTGGGCACCCAGGCGTCGGGGACTTCGATGTACGCCGCCTCGGTGAAGGCGTTGACGTTGCCCGTCACGCCGCCGGCGGTGTTGAAGAAGCGGACGCCGCGGGGCTGGCCGTCGCGCATCGCCCGCTGCTTGGCGATGAGTAGCCAGCCGGAGGCGCGGTCGCCGCCACTGATGACCTTCTGCGAGCCGAACATCCCCGTCTGGCTGATGCCGAGCGCGAGCGCGGCGAGCAGGATGATGAGCGACATCACCACGAGGATTTCGATCAGCGTGAAGCCGGGCCGGGCCGGGCGGTTGCGGGTGGTCGTCATGGCTAGTTCCCCCTATCCCCTTCGCGGCGGAGCCGGTAACTCAGGACGTTGTCGGCGCTGTCGTCGGCCGTGATGTTGAGTGGGTCCGCGCCGAACTTCTTGTTCGCCCCCGCCGAGACGAGCGTCGGCAGGACGTTCGTGCCGGAGCTGATCGGGCCGAACGCCTGCATCACCATCAGGTCCATCGGGTCCGTCGAGGTGACGCCCAACCCCTGGCTGAACTGATTCTGGAGGAAGGTGTCATTCCTCATCAGCGGGCTGAGTTGCATGGCGGCTAACCAGGGGTTCGGGTCACTCATGCCAGTCCAGACGCTGATCCTCGCCTGCGGGTCGAGCATGTTCAGAACATTCAGCGACGCGACTTTGACGGCTTGGTTCGGTTGGCTGACCTTGACCGTGTTGGCGCGGGCGTAGGGGGGCGCGTTCAGTTCGCCGCCGCTGGCGTGCCGCACGAACAGCACCGGCGTCCCCCAGCCGTCCTTGTAGACGGAAAGCGGGATGTTCGCGTTCTGGGCCGTCGCGGCCGTGTCCACGACATCGGTCTTGCCGACCTGCTGGTTGGAGCCTTCCAAACCGGCCGCGCTGCCCCCGCCACTGCCCTGCGTGATCGCGGCGTAAAACAGCGCCGCGGACTGCTGCTGGACCGTGGGGGTTTGCGTCGCGAGGTAGGCCGTCGTCGGCTTGCTGATCGGCTTGAAGATGCCGAGGGGCTGCAGCACGGCGTTGCCGCCGAGGTCGATCTTGGCGTTGGCCTCCGCGAACGTCGTGGGGAAGTCGTTCTTCAGGACGGCGTAGGTCCAGATGGCTACGGCCCGCTCCTTGTCGCCGCCGCAGCGATCGACCAGGTCCGACGGCACGGTCTTCTTCGCCCGGTCGAGCGAGGCGTGCCAGCGGTCCATCATGAGGCCGTGCAGCTTGCTCAGCGTGCCCTCGGTGTTGCTCGCCGTCTGCGCGGCGCGGAGGCGGAACATCGCCCCGGCGGAGATCGCCGCGAGGACGCCGATGATCGAGATGACCACCAGCACCTCGATGAGCGAGAAGCCTCGGCGCGGCCGCGGCAAGAGTGGGCGTCGGGTGAGCATCGCGGGTCTCCGGAGTCGTCCGAGGGGGAGGTCAGTTGCCCGTCACGCCGAGTTGCGAGCCGCCGTTGAAGTTGGCGAGGTCGTCGCCGCCGTCGCCGGTCGTCGGGCCGCCGTCGAGCTGGTAGCCGGTGCCGCCGGGGGACCAGGTGGAGGACACGACGAGGGGCGTCCCGGCGGTGGCGACCGTGCCGCGGCCGAAGCGCTTATTGCGGCCCGCGGAGATGATCTGGGTGCCGCCGGCGTTGACCCACTTGCCGCTCGCGTCCTGATAGGCCCGCATCACGGCGGTCGTGGCCGGGGCCGGGGAGACCGTGTAAGGCGGGTTCGCCGGCGTCGGCAACGTCCAGGCGTAGTCCAGCCGGTAGTTGGTGCCGCCGGCCGTGCTGAAGTAGGCGTAGGGCGTGCCGTAAGGGTCGAGGTAAGCGTTCAGCAGAGTCCCCGTCCCAGTGGTATTGAGTCGGCTCGCCACGAAGTCGTAGTACGGCCCCTTCTTCGAGGTCGCCCCGGCGGCCGGCGAGACCGGGGAGGTCATCGCGAACCCCTGCAAGTCCGGCCCGCCGAGGAAGAAGACCATACACTGGCTCCCTTCCAGTACGAGGCCGTTGGCGTCCGCCGTCGCGGCGGTGCCCCGGTAGGCGAGGTTAGTCGCGGTGCCGGCCGCCGCACTCGACGCCGTGGTGCCGCCGATCTGCCAGCGCGGGAACATTTGGAGCAGTTGCAGGAACCCGTCGTAGCTCTCCTTCTGCGGCGTCCCCGCGGCAAAAGTCTGCCAGCCGGTCCCCGATGTCGTGTCGGGAACGACCCCCGGCAGGCGGATGTATTGCGGCGGGTTGAAGCCGTTGTCGCTCTTAAACTTGTTCGTCGCCGCGTCGAGTAGGCTGATCTCGGAGACAACGGCCGTCCGCTTGCCCACGTCGCGGACCTTCTGGACCGCGCCCAGGAGCAGGCCCATCAGGATGCCGATGATCGAGATCACCACCAGCAACTCGATCAGCGTGAAGCCTGAGGGGTTGCGGCGGGGGGAGTTCGTCGCACGCATGAGTCCGCTCCTGAAGAGGCGTCGAGGGTCGTAGGTTGTAGGACGCATTACTTACTGAGGCCGTCGAGAAGCTTGATCATCGGCAGGAACAGCGAAATCACGATACCGCCGATCGCCACGCCCAAGAACACGATCATGATCGGCTCCAACAAACTCAGCAGCGACTTGACGAGGTTATCGACCTCCTCGTCGTAGAAGTCGGCGACCTTGTTGAGCATCGTGTCGAGGTCGCCGGTCTCCTCGCCGACCTCGACCATGTTGACGACCATGTCGTCCACGAGCCGACTCGCCCGCAGCGGATCAGCGATCGTGTCGCCCTCGCGGATCGACTCGAGCACCCGCTGGAACATCCGCTCGAACACGGCGTTGTTGGCCGTTTCCCGCACGATGGAGAGGGCTTCGAGGATCGGCACGCCGGACGAGATCAGCGTGCCGAGGGTCCGCATGGTGCGGGCCACGATCGTCTTCTCGACGAGGCCGCCGATGATCGGGATCCACAGCGTGATGCGGTCCAACGCGAAGTTGCCGGCCCGCGTCATGCGGATCAGCTTCAAGAGCAGATACACACCGAGTGGGAACATCGGGATGAAGAACCAGTACGCCGCGACCCAGTTCGAGATGCCAATCAGCGTCTTGGTCGCGGTCGGCAGTTGCAGCCCGAACTCGTCGAAGATCTTCTTGAACTTGGGGATGATCATGACCATGATGAACGTCAAGATCGTCACGGCGACGAAGATGACGACGCACGGATAAATCATCGCGCCAATGATCTTGGCTTTGAGGCTCGCGGCCTTCTCCTTGAACTCCGCGAGGCGTTGCAGAATGATTTCCAGCGCACCGCCGGCCTCGCCGGCCTTCACCATGTTGACGTAAAGCCGGTCGAACGCCTTGGGGTGCCGGCCGAACGCCTCGCTCAGGTTCAGCCCCGACTCGACATCATCGACCACGTCGATGAGCGAGTTCTTGAGCACCCCCGGCTTCATCTGCTTCTCGAGGATGCGCAAGCTGCGCAGCACCGGCAGCCCGGCGTCTTGGAGGGTCGAGAATTGCCGCGTGAAAATGGTGAGGCCCTTTTGCGAGACCCCACCAATGGTGAACGTCTTGCGCGACTTGCCGCCCTTCTTCTTCTTGCCCTTGCCAGACTTGTTGGCGACGGCGGTGAGCTTCGTGACGAAGTAGCCCATCGCCTTGATCTTCTGCGACGCCTCGTCCTCGTTGGCCGCCTCGACCGACTCCTTGACTTCCTGCCCGCTCGTGTTGAGCGCTTCGAACTTGTAGGTCGGCATCGCTACGCCTCGCGGGGGAGATTCCTCGGCTAGAGGATTGTCCCCACCGCGAGCCGCCGACCCAAATCGGCGCGGCGAGATTTCTAAAACATTTTTGCCGCGGAGACGCAGAGTCGCGGAGAAGACCAAAACGACTCACCGCAGAGGGCGCAGAGAGCACAGGAGAAAGGCACCCAACCGTGCTTAAAACCGAAAACGATCTCCCGCAAAGACGCCAAGCGGAACCCAACTCCGGTTTTAGCTCTCCTAGGTTTTGGCCTTTCTCATGTGCCCTCATGTGCCCTCTGCGGTGAATTGTTTTGTCTTGGTTCTCTCCGCGACTCTGCGTCTCCGCGGCAAAATTCTTCTCGGGCTAATCGTCCGTGACCGTCTCGCGGACGATCTCGTCGAGGGTCGAGACGCCGTTGAGTAACGCTTCGAGGCCGCAGTCGCGCAGGCTGAGCGTGCCGAGCTTGCGGCTGTACGCCCGCACCTGGTCGGTGGAGGCCCCCCGGCTAATCATGTCGCGTAAGTCGTCGTTCATCATGAGCAGTTCGTACAGCCCGGTGCGGCCCTTGAAGCCCAGGTTGTTGCACTTGTCACAGCCCTCGCCGTAGAAGAACTGCTTGCCCTTGAACGTCTCGGGCGGCATGTTCAACTCCATGACCTGCTCGCGCGTCGGGTCGTACGGAGTCTTACAGAACTGGCAAATCTTGCGCACGAGCCGCTGGGCCTGGATCGCCTCGACGGTGGCGGTAATCAGGAACGGCTCGACGCCCATGTCGCGCAGCCGCGTGATGGAACTCGGGGCGTCGTTGGTGTGCAGTGTCGAGAACACCAAGTGGCCCGTGAGCGATGCCTGGATCGCGATTTGCGCCGTCTCGAGGTCGCGGACCTCGCCGACCAAGATCACGTCGGGGTCTTGGCGCAAGATCGCCCGCAAGGCGACCGCGAACGTCAACTCGATCTCGCTCTGGATCGGGCACTGAATGATGCCGTCGATCTCGTACTCCACCGGGTCTTCGGTGGTAATGATCTTGGTGTCGATGTCATTCAACTCGGACAGGGCCGAGTACAACGTCGTGGTCTTGCCGGACCCCGTCGGCCCGGTGACGAGCACGATGCCGTTGGGCTTGCGGATGACCTGGCGGAACTGCGCGAGTAGCGGCCCCGGCATGCCGATGCGGTCGAGCGACAGGCCGACGGACGCCTTGTCGAGCACCCGGATGACGACCGATTCGCCGAACAGCGTGGGCAAAACACTGACACGCATGTCGATGCGGTTGCCGCCGACGTTCAACTCGATGCGGCCGTCTTGCGGCATCCGCCGCTCGGCGATGTCGAGGCTGGCCATGACCTTGATGCGGCTCGCAATCGCGGTGCCCATGTGCCGCGGCGGCGGGACCATCTCGTACAAGACACCGTCGCACTTGTAACGCATCTTGTACTCGTCTTCAAACGGCTCGAAGTGGATGTCCGAGGCGTGGTCGCGGATCGCAATCAAGAGCACCATGTTGATGAGCTTGCGGACCGGGGCCGAGTTCGCCATCTCTTCGAGCGAGTTCAAGTCGATGGACGTCTCGCGGCGGTTGCCCCCGCCGGCGAAGTCGGGGTCGGCTTCGAGGGCCTTGATGATGCTCAAAATCGACTCCTCGGCCCCCTCCCCGCCCGCGCCGCTGCGGTACGACTTCTCCATCAATGCTTTGACGGCCGACGGCGGGGCCAACACCGCCGTGACCATCGGGATGCTCAAGAAGTTCTTGATGTCGTCAATGGCCTGCAGGTTGTTGGGGTCGGCCGTGGCGACCGTCAACACGCCTCCCTCGAACGTCAACGGGACGAGCCGGTACAGCTCTGCCATTTGCTGGTTGACCGCCTTCAACGCCTCGGGCGTCGGCTTGACATCATCGAGGCTCATCAACTTCATGCCGTAGACTTCGGCCGTCGCCTGCAGCAGTTGGTCTTCGTTGATCAAGCCCTTTGCAACGAGGACTTCACTCAACTTATCGTCACTGGTACGCAACTCTTCGTACAGGTCTTCGAGTTGTAAGTCGTCCAGGAAGCCGAGGTCAACAAGTTTCTGACCGAGTTGCTTCGACGGGTTGTCGATGTGCGCCAGGCGGTTCCGCGCCGGGGTGGGCTTGGGGGCAGGGGCTTTCGGGGCGGGCGGCTTGGCGGGGGCAGCCCCGTTCGCCGGCCGCGGCGCAACCCCTGACACCAGCGGCGGTTTCGCCCCCGGTGTGGCCGGCTTAACCCCCGGAGCCGGCACCGGCGGCCGGACGCCCGGCGCGGCCGGCTTGACGCCGGGGACGGGCGGCTTCAGGCCCACCGGCGGCAGGCCCGGCTTGGCCGCGGGTGGCATCGGCTTCTTGGGGTCGTTCGGCGTGGCGGTGCTCATGGTCGGCTCGAAAACTGAGGGGTGGGACCGTACATCGGCGACTGTAACTCCAATTAGCGGCGACGCTTGGGCCGTTCGTCCTCTTCCTCATCGTCGTCCTCGTCTTCATCGTCGTCGTCATCGCCGTCTTCGTCGTCGAGGGTGCCACGCTCGGCGGCGGCGATCTTGGCCGCGAGTTCCGCCGGCTTTGACGCCTTCAAGAGTGCTTCTTCTTTATCGACGAGTTCGTCTTTCCACAGGCGGAACAACGACTCGTCGAGCAGAAACATACCCTCTTTGCGACCCGTCTGGATGGTCGAATCGATGCGATAAACCTTGTTCTCGCGGATAAGGTTCTGAATGGCTGGCGTCACGACCATCATCTCGTAGGCGGCAATGATCCCGTCCGGCTTTTTGGGCAGCAGCGCTTGCGACAACACGCCAATCAACGCGGTCGAAAGTTGCGTGCGGACTTGATCCTGTTGGTCCTTGGGGAACACGTCAATGATGCGGTTCACGGTCGAGGCGGCACCGGAGGTGTGCAACGTCCCGAAGACGATGTGCCCGGTTTCGGCGGCCTCGATGGCGGCGTGGATCGTCTCGAGGTCGCGCATTTCGCCGACGAGAATCACGTCGGGGTCCATCCGCAACGCCCGGCGGATGCCCTCTTTAAAGTCCGGCACGTCGGTGCCGATTTCGCGCTGGTTGACCGTGCAACGTTTGTGCTTGTGGAAGTACTCGATGGGGTCTTCGAGCGTAATGATGTGCCGGTCGTAGTTGTCGTTGATGAAGTTAATCATCGACGCCAACGAGGTGGTTTTGCCGGACCCCGTGGGGCCAGTGACCAACAACAGGCCACGCGGCCGGACGATCAGCGGTCGGATGGCTTCGGGCATCCGCAGTTGCTCGAAGGTGAGGAACTGGAAGGGGATGCGTCGCAGCACCATGCCGATCGAGCCGCGCTGCTTGAACACGGCGACGCGGAAGCGGTAGCCGTCAACGTACTCGATCGCGAAGTCCGCCCCGCCCTTCTGTTGCAACTCTTGCTGGCAGCGGTCGGGCGTGATGCTCTTCATCAACGCCGACGTGTCGTCGGTGTCGAGAATCTTGGCGTCGAGTTTGCGCAAGCGCCCGCCGTGCCGCACGACGGGCGGTTGGCCGACACTAATGTGCAAGTCGCTCGCCTTGATCTGGATGACCGTGGCGAGCAACTTTTCCATCGCGACAGTAGCCACAACGATACCTCGGAGTGAAGAAAGCCCCCGATGGACCGTCGCGATATTATCGGCGTCGGGTCGAGGGGAGTCGAGTTCAGGAACGGTTAAGTGGGCAAGGCGACTTCCATCAACTCGGCGTGGCAAGTCGATAACACCTCTTCGAGTGTCGTGCTGCCCTTCAATGCCTTCAGGATGCCGTCTTCGAGTAGCGTCTTCATGCCCCCGGCGCGGGCCTTGCGACGCAGTTCCTGCGTCGGGGCTTGGGCAAAAGTCAGCTCGCGCAGTTGCGAGGTCATCCGCATCATTTCAAAGATCGCCTGACGGCCACGATATCCAGCGTTGCGACAGAACGCGCAGCCTTTACCCTTCATGAACGTCGCCCGACTAAGCATCTCCGGGGTCAGCCCGGCGGCGCGGATTTGGTCCTCCGGCGGCACCCCCGGTTCGCGGCACTTGGGGCAGTTCACCCGTACCAATCGCTGCCCCATAATGGCAATGACAGAGCTGGCGATCAAGAACGGCGGCACGCCGATATCGACAAGTCGGGTGACAGCACTGGGCGCGTCGTTCGTATGGAGTGTCGAAAAAACCAAGTGTCCTGTCAAGGAGGCTTGCACGGCGATCTCGGCCGTCTCCTTGTCCCGGATCTCACCGACGAGGATGATGTTGGGGGCCTGCCGCAACATCGCCCGGATGATGCGGGCGAAATTCAGGCCGATGTTGTGCCGCACCTCGACCTGGTTGATGCCCGGCAAGTAGTACTCGACGGGGTCTTCGGCCGTGATGATCTTGCGGTCGGGCCGGTTGAGTTCATTCAACGCCGCGTAGAGTGTCGTCGTCTTGCCGGACCCGGTCGGGCCTGTGACCAGGAAGATGCCGTTTGGCCGCTTGATGATCGTCTGGAAGCGGGCGTAGTTGTCTTCGGAGAAGCCGAGGTCGCGGATGCCGACCATGATGTTCGAGCGGTCGAGGATCCGCATCACCGCCGACTGGCCGTGGACCGACGGCAACATGCTGACGCGAAGGTCGAAGTGCTTGCCTTTGATTGACATCTTGATGCGGCCGTCCTGCGGCCGGCGTTTCTCGGAGATGTCGATCGACCCCATGATCTTGATACGCGACAACATCGGCGAGAGCAGTCGTCGCGGGGCGTTGTCGCGTTCGGTCAAGTTGCCGTCGATGCGGTAGCGGATGCGGATACGGTCGTTGAAAGGCTCGATGTGAATGTCAGAGGCCCGCGCCTCGACGGCTTCGGTAATGATCAAGTTACAGAGCTTGACGACGGGGGCGTCCGACTCGTCGCCGTTGGAGAGACTATTCTTACTGTCGATGTCGGTGAATTCGATGGCCGTGTCTGTGAACTCCGCAATCATGGAGTCCACTGACTCGGTCTCGTTCTGGCCGTAGTTGCGGTTGATCGCCTCTTGAATCTGTTCCTTGACGGCCAGGACCGGGATGATTTCCTTGTTCAAGATGAACTGGATTTTCTGCATCGCGTCGTAGTTGGTCGGGTCGGACGTGATGAGTTTCAGGGCGTTGCCGTCGAGGGCCATCGGGATGACGATGTGCTCGCGGGCGACCGACTCGGGGACGAGTTCGATGACTGACTTGGGGATTTCGATCTTGGTCAAATCGACGAACTGGACGTTGTAGAACTCGGCCATCGCCTCGACGGTCTCGGTCGGGGTGGCGTAGTTCAGCTTGGCGAGGGCGTCCTGGAGCTTGATGCCGGTCGATTCGCCGAGGTTGATGGCCTCGTCGAGTTGCTCGGGGCTGAGGACTTTCTTGCGGACGAGAATGTCCGTGAAGTCACCGCGACCTTTGGCCATGACGACGCTCCTGCGGGGGGTGTTGCGGCGTGCCGCGGGGGTGGCCGGCGCGCGGCGGTGCGGGCGGTAGCGAGACGGTAGTCGTCGGGGGAGCGGGCACGCGGAAGCCAGGCGATGGGTGGTGAAAACTCCGTGAGGCTCGATCTTCGACGCCCGCGGCCGTGGGGGCAAGAGAATTCCCGCCGGCCGCCGCGCTTTCGGCGACCCTTCACGACCCGACAGGGGCATTGTATCGCCGAGGCCGTCGCTGGGGTGCGGTCGGGTGATTGGATCGACGGTGTGACGGGTCGCCCGGTTTTCGATTGCAGGTAGACGCGCGGCCGGTTACTCTTACCTGCGCGAGGATGCTCGCGTGGGCCACTCGGGACCCGGCGCGAATACTTCTGCTCATTTGTCGTCTCGTAAAAGCAAGGGGTTCGGCGTGCGTGAGGGCCGTTAGTGGGATGGATTGCAGGTAATTTGCAAGTAGATCGGCCAAATCCGGGTAGTGTGTTATGCCGTCGGGGCTGTTCACACTACGCATAACGATGGATTGCAACTGCTAAATTTAATAACAAGTTCCACGTTACAGTGCGTCCCCTTGATCTCTCGAAAGGAATAGTTTATATAATATCGCTCGTACGATCTCTGGTGACTGGTTTCGCAGTCCTTTGTGGACTCGCGACTCAAATCTGGGACCGTGCCGCGGCGGCCGAGCCCCCGGTTGCCGCCGGGGAGGCGAAAATTTACCCTGGGTGCAAGCAGATTTTCAACGGCAAGGACTTCGAGGGTTGGGAGGCCGACCCATCGACGTGGAGCATCGCCGGCGGGGCCATGGTGGGCGTGGGGGGCAAGTCCCGCCTCGCATACACGAAGGCAGACTACGGCAGCTTCCGGCTCATCTTCACCGCCCGGATGAACCCGGTGAAGGGCGACCACCTGGGGGTTCTGTTCTGGGGCGACCGGCCCACCGACTCGTCTCGGCCTAAGATCGATAATGCCGGCTGGATTCAGTTCATGCCGCCGTTCGGAGGGATGTGGGACTACCACCCGCCCAAGCACCGCGACCTGCCGCACGAGACGCTGGTGGCCGGGCCGAAGGACTCCGCAACATGGTCCACGACCGAACTGCTGTGTGACCTTGAAAAGGGCACCATGCGGGCGGCCGTCGATGGCGTCGAGACCGTTCGCTATAAGCACGCCCACCCCGGAGAGCGCAAGGACCCCGAGAAGCGAATCGTCTCCGGCCCGATCGGTCTGTTCCGCCACGGCGGAGGCACGTCCGAATATAAGGCGATTTACGTCGAGGAAAATCCGAAGGGCGACAAGCTGCTGACGGTGCGGTAGCACTGGGCGGGGTAACGCGCCAGTCTTCTTCATAAGCGCGGCCGGGCGGGAGCGCAGTCGCCGAACCGGGCGCTAAGCCGATGGCGAGGCGCGACCGGCTTTCCCAGGCGCATCGCTTACTCGGCCCCGCCGGCGGCCGGGCGGCGGCGTTGGCTCGCAGCGGAGGCACCACGGGGGCACTTGACAATGGTGAGGGGCACTCGCGTTGTCGGGCGTTGGCGGGCCGGGCTGCTGGCTCTGGCAGTCCTCGTCGCCATCTGGTACTTCTGGATGGAGTCGCCGTACCGGGCCGCAGTCCGCGACATCGCGGTCGCGCAGGGCGAATTCCACCGGCGGGGCCTCGCCGCCGGCGGAGAGGCCCCGTACGGCACGCTGAAGGAGTTGACCGTGGCCGGCTTGCTGCCACCCGGCCTCGGCTGGTGCGCCGAGACGGCCCCGGCGTCGGCCGCCCCGGCGGAGCGGTGGTGGGCAGCCGCCGGCCCGTCGCACCCGCTGACCGGCCGGTTCTACTTCACGGACCAGTCGGGCGCGGTGTATACGGACTTGGAACCGATCGCCCCTCGCGTGGATCGGGCGACCGCCACCCCGCCGACCGGGCTGCGGCTGGTGGGGCGGCCGTAGGAGCCGTGGCGGCCCGGCCGGCGGGTCGCCGTTGGGCTGGGTCGTTCGGCGGCAGAGGGTTGAGGCAGTAGAAGTCGTGGTGCTAGACCCGCCCGAGGGCGACGTGATCGCCCGCGGGGCGTACTGGGGCGGCCCCGACTACGAGTTCGTCGCCCCGCACGGCGGGCCGGTGTTCTTACGGGTGGTCGGCGACTCGGAGACGGTGTGGGCCGGCCCTGATGCCGAGTCGTTCCGCCGGATCGCGGCGGCGTGGAACCGCTATCGGGCCGACATGGTTTTGCTGCACACCGAGGACTCCCAGCGGGAGCGGGTCGCCCAGATACGGGCAGAGTTGGACGCGCTCGGCGCGCTGCCGGGCGACCTGCCGCCGGACCCGGAGCCGCTGTGGTCGCTGCTAGTGTTCGAGGCCGAACACGGGTTGGGCTAGCCCTAACACCGAACCGGGCACTGCGGCCGACGGCGGGGCGTGAGTGGTTTCCTGTGTCGTAGGCTCCTGTCGCCCCGCCGGCGTCTGAGCTTGGTCGGTCGGCAATGGAGGGCGTAGCGTGGCGGAGTTGCCGGTCAGTAAGCGGTGCCGCGGGTGCGCTTTAGTCAAGCCGGCCATCGACTTCCCCTGCTGAAGGCGCGGGAAGGACGGCCTTCGGTCTTGGTGCAAGACCTGCGCGGCTTTGGCTCGGAAGAAGAAGTCGGCGGAGCGTCAAGGTCATCAAGACAACGCCTAACTCGCCGTCGCAGCCGACCGGGGACGGTCAGGTGTTCCCGAGCCTCAAGTCCGTTCGCCCCGGCGGTTGAACGGGTCGTTCGGCGGCAGAGGAGACTCGATTGCGAGACGTTGGCCCGGATTTCGGCCGCGGGATGCGGTGGCTGCTGATGGGGTGCGGCCCGATGAACGCGGCCGGGGCCGTCTGCTTCTCGCCGCCGTTCCCTCACGCCCGCCGGGCGTTCGGCCTGGAGGAGCCGGCTCCGTTCTACTTGTGGGTGTTGTCGGCGTGGATCCTGGCGTTCGGCGTGGCGTACTTCTACCAGGGCTGGTCGGGGCGGGCCAACCGCGCCGTGCTGGCCCTCGGGGCCTGGGGCAAGGGCGTGTTCGCCGGGTTACTGGTAGCCGCGTCCGCGTCGGGCGAGTTGCCTCCTCCCGCGGTGTGTGCGGCCATCCCGGACTTGGCCTTGGCGGCCCTGTTCGCCCTGTGGCTGTAGCTGTGGTCCGGGCGACTGAGGCAGGCCGAACCAGCCGCTGCCGCCGGCGGGAGGTGGCACGCTCGTTAGGAAGGCAGATCGCTTGCCCGCCGCGCTTTCGGCGACCCTGCGCCGTCGTCAACGTCGGAATGTCCCCCTGAAGCCGCTGCGTCCCGTTGGACTCTCGGCCCGATGTCCCCCTAACATCGGACAACTGAAACGAGGCGAGGGGCGAAGCCGTGGACTTGAAAGTGCTGCAAATCGCCGGGTTGTTCCTCCTACTGTGCCCCGCCGCCGGGGCCGCCGAGGGCGACGTGAGATACCCCGCCCACCCGAACGTCGTGGACGTGACCCGGCCGCCCTACGGCGCGAGGGGGGACGGCGTCGCCGACGACACGGCCGCGCTGCAACTCGCGATCAATGAGAACACCGGCCGCAGCCGGGTGCTGTTCTTCCCGCCGGGGACTTACCTCGTCAGCGACACGCTGACGTGGCCGAAGCGCTGGAAGGGCCGCGACAACTGGGGGTTCACCACCTTGCAGGGCCAGTCGGCGGCGAAGTGTACCATCCGCCTGAAGGACGCCACGTTCACCGACGCGGCGAAGCCGAAGGCGGTCATGTGGTGCGGCGGGTTCGGGTCGGCGGACTGGTTCCACAACTACGTTCAGGGCCTGACGTTTAGCGTCGGCAAGGCCAACCCCGGCGCGACTGGCTTGCAGTTCTACACGAACAACTCCGGCGCGGTGCGGGACTGCGAAATCGTCTCGGAGGACGGCCAAGGCGCAGTCGGCCTCGACCTCGGCCACCGCGACATGAACGGGCCGCTGCTCGTGCGGCGCGTCGGCGTGACCGGCTTCCGGCGGGGCGTCTCGACGGCGCGGGCGGTCAACGGCCAGACCTTCGAGTTCCTCACGCTGACGGGCCAAACGGAGTTCGGCTTCGAGAACGAGGGGCAGGCCGTCAGCATCCGTGGGTTGACCAGCGACAACGCCGTGCCGGCGGTCAAGAGCTACGGCACGCTCTGCCTGATCGACTCGAAGCTCGCCGGCCGCGAGGGGGCGGGGAAGGTGCCGGCCGTCGTCAACTACAACGGCGGCCGGCTGCACCTGCGCGACGTGGTGACGACCGGCTACGGCCGCGCGCTCGCCGACGTGGAGACGCCGGACTCCGGGGCCGCCTACCGCGTGCAGGGCGTTGACAAGCCCGGCAGCGCGGGGCCGACGGTTGCGGAGTACTTCTCGCACCCCGCGACCAGCCCGTTCGGGTCGGCCACGGCCTCGCTGCGGCTGCCGGTCGAGGAGACGCCGGAGTTCCCGCCCGACGACCCCAAGACCTGGGCCGTCGTGGACGCCTTCGGGGCCGACCCCACCGGCACGCGTGACTCGACGGCCGCGATCCAGAAGGCCCTCGACTCCGGGGCGAGCACCGTCTTTTTCCCCGGCAACTACGCGATCTCGAAAACACTGACCGTCGGCGGCAAGGTCCGCCGCGTCGTGGGCACCGGCGGGTGGGTCGATTACGCCAAGAAGGTCACGCCCGACTTCCGCGTCACGGCCGGCCAAGCCGAGGTCGTGACCTTCGAGCACTTCTCGAATATCAAGGGCGGCATCGAGAACCCCACGGACCGCACGCTCGTGCTGCGCAGCATCGAGACGCGGTTGACCAGCAAGGGTAAGGGCAAGCTGTTCATTGAAGACCTGGCCGGCGACGAGTTGGCGGTCAAGAACCAGCGCGTCTTCGCCCGGCAACTCAACGTCGAGAACCAGGGCACCCACCTGCTCAACGACGGCGGCGACGTGTGGGTGCTGGGCTACAAGACCGAGCGCGGCGGCACGCTCCTCGACACGCGCAACGGCGGCAAGTCCGAAGTCCTGGGCGGCTTCAGTTACACGACGACCGCCGGGAAGCTCGCGCCGATGTTCGTGAACAGCAAGTCGTCGGTGTTCGCCTTCTTCGGCGAGGTCTGCTACTCGGGCGACCCCTTCGCGACGCTGGTGTCGGAGAGCCAGGGCGCGGCGACGAAGGCCGTGAAGAAGGGCGAGGGCGGCACGTGGCCCTACGTCGGCTCGCCGAAGTCGCGGTGACACGAGGCTTACCCGCTCATTTCGCCAGCTTCGGCAACTCGCGCTTCACCACGTCGTAGCGCTCCTTGAGGCGGTTCTTCTCGTTCTTCGCGTCGCCCTCGAACTGGTTGGCCCAGTCCTTGTTTTGCGCGGCGAGAGCTTCTTTGGCCCGCTTCACCCACAGGTCGATGCGCGGGTCGAACTTGTCCGGCGTGAAGTGCTTGTCGGTGATCTCCTTGAGCTTTTCGAGGGTCTTCTTCTTGCCCTCCGGCGCGTCGAGGATCGCCCGCGCGGCCAGGCCGCCCCAGCCGTGCCAGAGTTGCTCGCCGGGGTTCTGGAACATCTGGTCCATGCCGTGCGGGATGAACACCGCCTTGCCGCCGGTCGGGACGTAGATGCGGTAGTTGTTGCGGTTGCGGATGTAGCCGTCCCAGTCGGTGCCTAGAATCTCCACCGCGGCGTTGATACAGAATAGATCGACATCCACGAGCTTCGACACCTCGTCGTAGCGCTTCTTGGCGTCGTTGATCTGGCACGCCTTGGCGATCAGCTTCAAGTCGGCGCGATTGACGTCGGTGCCGGCTTCGAGCTTCAGGTCGGCGTCGATGTCCGCCAGGAAGCCGCCGTCGTAGAGGTTGCCGTCGCGCTGCGTGGGGAAGTTGCGGCGCACGAAGGCGTTGTTGTAGCCCTCCTTCAGCACGTACAGCCCGACCTTGCGGCCGTTCAACTCGACGACGGCGTGCGCGGCCCGCGCCGTCGGCAGGCCCATCGCCGCGCACAACTCCGAGCAGACGATCTCGTTGAGGTAGCTGCCGTCCTGCACGGAATTGTTGAGGTGGATTTTGTCGAGTCCCTTCCACTTTTGGCCCTTGACGAACTTGTCGAAGTTGACCGTCAAGGCCGGCTTGTCGTCCCACGGCCGGCCCGACCCCGCGGCCCCCTTGATGTGGACGCCGACGTCGTTGAACGTCTGGTCGTCGATCTTCACCGTACCGTGCACGTACTTCCGCGGGTCGCCCTTGAGGGCCTTCAGGTTCTCCTCGTCGAGGGTGACCCGCACGCGCGGCACCGGGCCGGCCGGCTTGAACACCTCGGCCGAGGCGTCGGCGACCCGGACGGCTTGCGCCTGGGCCGGCGACGGGGCGGCGGCCGACGCGGTGAGCAGCGCGATCAACAGCAGGCGTGTCATGGTCCGGCTCGTCGGGGGAAGGGTTGTCGCCGGGCGGCGGGCGGAACTTACCATACGCGACGATTGTTTCGGTTCGGTGAAGACTTCCTGAGATTCCTGTGAGACGGG
Source organism: Fimbriiglobus sp. (assembly GCA_043744775.1). GTDB lineage: Bacteria > Planctomycetota > Planctomycetia > Gemmatales > Gemmataceae > Fimbriiglobus. Next base: position 25,082 of record JAYTUC010000014.1, read on the forward strand.
GATAATCCTTGTGCTAACCCCGGCAGGTCACCTAGACTGAGCCGGCACCGCTCCCCGGAGTTCCCCGCCGAGGTGGCATGAACGCGGTCTCTTCCCCCGTGGCTTTGTTAAGGCTCCTCGAGCGCAGCCACTTGCTGAGCGCCGAGCAACTCGCGCCCTACGCGGACCAGTTGCGGCGCGGGGCGTCGCCGACGGCCGAGTCGCTGGCCGCGCAGCTGCAGCGCGACGGGCTGCTGACGCCGTTCCAGGGCCGGCAACTGCTGCTGGGCCGGCCGCGCTCGCTCTTCCTGACGGAGAAGTACAAAGTCCTCGACCTCGTCGGCGAGGGCGGCATGGGCCGCGTCTACCTGTGCGAGCACCTCGTCCTCGAAAAACTCGTCGCGGTCAAGGTCTTGGCGATCGGCGACGCGCCGGTGCCGGGGGCCTTGGAGCGCTTCCTGCGCGAGGCGCGGGCCGCGGCGGCGCTGGACGCCCCGAACATCGCGCGGACCTTCGACGCCGACTTCGCGCCCGACGGCCCGTTTTTGGTCATGGAGTACGTTGACGGCGTGAACCTGCACCAGCTCGTCGCCATCCTGGGGCCGCTCGACGTGGCCCGCGCGGCGCACTACGTCCGCCAGGCGGCGACGGGCCTACAGCACGCCCACGAGCGCGGCCTGATCCACCGCGACATCAAGCCGGGCAACCTGATGGTCGATCGCGCGGGCACGGTGAAGCTGCTCGACCTGGGGCTGGCGCGCTACTTCGACGCCGCGCGGAACCGCAACCTCACGCGCCGCTTCGACGCCAAGAACGTCCTGGGCACCGCCGAGTTCATCGCCCCGGAGCAGGCCATGAACTCGAGCGCGGTCGATACGCGGGCCGACATCTACGCGCTGGGCTGCACGCTCTACTTCCTGCTGACGGCCCGCTTCCCGTTCGCGGAGGGCACCTCGGCGGAGAAGTTCCGGCTGCACGTCACGACCGAGTTCGACCCGGTCGAGTCGCACCGGCCCGGCGTGCCCGCCGGCCTGCTCGCGGTGCTGCACAGGATGGTCCGCAAGGACCCCGCGGAGCGCTACGCGACCCCCGGCGAGGTGGCCGAGGCGCTCGCGCCGTGGGCCGGCCGGGCGGTGCCGCCGCCGTCGCCGGAGGAGCTGCCGCCGGCGTCGCGGCTGCAGTTCGCGCTGGGCCTGTGCCCCGCGCCGCCGCGGTCGTGGGTCGCCGCCGCGACTACTGAAGACGCCACGCCGGTGCCCGGCCAGCGCGTGCTCACGGGCTGGGCCGCCGCGCCCGCCTCGCCGGCGGCGGCCGCGAGCACGCCGCGCCCCGCCGAGCCGGAGACCGAGCGGTACACGCCGCTCGCCGCCCCGCGCCGCCCGGTGACCCCGGCCCGCTTCGGCCTCCTGGTCGCCGCGCTCGCCCTCGGGGCGTTGGCCGGCGCGGCGCTGCTCCGGCCGGCCGCCCCGGCCCCCGTCGCCGCCGACCCGGCGGCTGCGACGGTCGCGGCGACCCCCTTGAAGGCGTCCGGCTCGACCGCCGCGCAGCCGCTGCTGGACCGCTGGGTGGCGGCCTACGCCGGGGCCGGCCGGCCGCCGATCGAGTACGCCGGCACCGGCTCGACGCGCGGCGTCGCGGCGATGATCGAGGGCGTCACCGACTTCGGCTGCACCGGCGCGCCGCTCACCGACGCGCAGGTGCGCTCGGCCGCGAACGTCGGCGGCGAGGTGCTGCACCTGCCGGTCGCCGTGGGGGCCGTCGCCGCCGCGTACAATCTGCCGGGGGTCGCGCGGCCGGTGCGCCTCACCGGGCCGGCGCTGGTCGCGATCTACTTGGGCAAGGTCACCGCCTGGGACGACGCCGCCCTGAAGCAGGCCAACCCCGGCGTCGCCCTGCCGGGCCTGCCGATCACGGTCGTCCGCCGCGGCGACGGCAGCGGCGCGACCTCCGTGTGGACCGACTACCTGAGTACCGTCAGCGCCGAGTGGCGCGGGCGGGTCGGGGCGAAGGCCGAGCCGGAGTGGCCGCCGACGCGCTTCGTCGTGGCCCGCGGCAGCGAGGGGGTGGCGCGCGAGGTGGCCCGCACGCCGGGGGCCTTGGGCTACCTCGACCTGACGCACGCGCTGGCGCACGGCCTGGCTGTGGCCGCGGTCAAGAACCGCCACGGCGAGTTCGTCACGCCGTCGCCCGCCGGGGTCCGCGCCGCCCTCGACTCCTACGGCGGCGTGTTGCCCGCCGACTTGCGCGTGAGCCTGATCGACCGCCCCGGCGTAGGGAGTTACCCCATCGTCGGCGTGACGTGGCTCGTCGCCTACCGCCGCCAGCCGCCGGCCAAGGCCGAGGCGCTGCGCCGCTTCCTGGCGTGGGCCGCGCGCGACGGCCAAGCCGACGCCGGCGGGCTGAACTTCCAGGGCGTCCCCGCGGCGCTGCTCCCCGGCCTCGACGCGATCGTCGCCACGGTCACTGACACGCCGGGAGGGTGAAGTCCCGGCGAGCGGGGGACGATAGTCCCCCGAGTAAACTCCCGCGTCGTCCAGTCTTCACGGTGTGGAAGTGAACTCGGAGGACTGTCGTCCCCCGCTCGCCGGGAACTCAGCCCCCGAACGTCACCCCCGTCAGTGCCAGCGCCTGGCGCAGCCGCCGCAGGTACTCCGCGCGGGGGATCTCGACCGCCCCCATCGACGTGGTGTGGTTCGTCACCATTTGCGTGTCGAAAAGGGTGTAGCCTCGTTCCCGCAGGTGCCCGCCGAGCGCGACCAGCGCGACCTTCGAGGCGTCGGTGACGTGGTGGAACATGCTCTCGCCGGCGAACAGCCCGCCCTGCGCCACGCCGTAGATGCCGCCCACGAGTTCCCAATCGACATCGCCCTCGACCCGGCACCAGACCTCGAGGCTGTGGGCGTGGCCGAGGCGGTGCAACTCCCCGTAGCCGGCGACCATGCCCTCAGTGACCCAGGTGCCGTCGGGCCGCGTCGTGCCGCAGGCCCGCATGACTGCCTCGAACTCGCGGTCGATCGTCGTGCGGAAGCGGCCGGACTTAAGGGTGCGGGCCAGCGACCGCGAGCAGTGGATGCCGTCCAACTCGAAGATCGCGCGGGGGTCCGGCGACCACCACAACAGCGGGTCGCCCTCGCTGAACCACGGGAACACGCCGTCGCGGTAGGCGGCCAGCAGCGTGCGCGGGGTCAGGTCGCCGCCGAGGCCGATGAGGCCGCGGGCGTCGCCGGTCGCAGGCTCGCGCCAGGGCTTACGCCAGGGGTCGGGGTCGGGCATTCGCATCGCACTTCGGGCCTCGCGCGGCGGGCCACCGTGGCCCCGGCAGTTAGTGATAGGCGACGTTCAGGGCGTGGGCGCAAGATTTGCGACGCGCCCGCCCGAACGGGCGTAGTCCTTGGGGCGTCGGAATCGTACAATACCCCAGACGAACCGGGCACCGCGCGGCCGCCGAAATCCCTTGCCCCACCGGCAGTAACGGCACGCCGCGCGACCCCGACCGAGGACCCGCATGGCCGCCAGCCCCCCGCCCCCGACCGACCCGCCCGAGGGCTTCCTCGCCCCTATCGACGGCCTCGACATCGTTGACGAGTTGCGCGACAGCTACCTCACCTACGCGCAGTCGGTCATGGTTAGCCGGGCGCTGCCCGACGTGCGCGACGGGTTGAAGCCTTCGCAACGCCGCATCCTCGTCGCCATGAACGACTTGGGGCTGAACCCGTCGGGCACGACGACCAAGTGCGCCGGCATCATCGGCGAGACGATGAAGCGCTACCACCCCCACGGCGACTCGTCGATTTACGACACGCTCGTGCGCATGGCCCAGGACTGGGTGATGCGCTCGAAACTCATCCACGGCCAGGGCAACTTCGGCAGCGTCGCCGGCCTCCCGGCGGCCGCGCACCGCTACACCGAGGCCAAGCTGACGCCGGTCGCGGCCGAGATGCTCGCCGACCTCGACCAGGAGACGGTTGACTTCATCGACAACTACGACGGCAAGTACCAGGAGCCGCTCGTCCTGCCGAGCAAGTTCCCCAACTTGCTCGTCAACGGCTCCGACGGCATCGCCGTCGGCATGGCGACCGACATCCCGCCGCACAACGTCGGCGAGATTTGCACCGCGCTGATTCGGATGATCGAAGACCCCGAGCTGTCGCTGCAAGAGATTCTCGAGATCGTCCCCGGCCCCGACTTCCCCACCGGCGGGATCGTGATGGGCCGCTCCGGCATCATCCGCGGCTACATGGGCGAGCGCAGCCGGATGACCTTGCGGGCGCGCGCGGAGATCGTCGAGGAGGGCAAGGGCAAGACGCCGAGTATCCTCATCCGCGAGGTGCCGTTCCAGGTGACGCGCAACAAGCTCGCCGAGGACATCGGCCGGCTCGTGAAGGAAGAGAAGATCGCCGGCATCAGCGGCATCCGCGACGAGTCGTCGGCCCGCAACGGCGAGCCGGTGCGGCTGGTCATCGAGCTGAAGCGCGGGGCCGACCCGCACCTGATCCTGAACCAACTCTACCAGTTCAGCCCGCTGCAAAAGACCGTCAGCATCGGCCTCTTGGCACTGGTGGATGGCCGGCCGAAGTTCCTCTCCCTCAAGGAGATGATGCAGTACTTCCTGGACCACCGCAACCAGGTGATCCGCCGCCGCACCCAGTACCTGTTGCGCGAGGCCAAGCGCCGCGGGCACGTCCTTGAAGGCCAGCTCATCGCTATCTCGTCGCTCGACGAGGTCATCCGCATCTGCCGCACCTCGCCCTCGCGCACCGAAACCAAGCTGCGGCTTCAGGCGATGGAAGTGGCTGCGGCGGTGCTCGAACGGGCCATTGGCGTCGAGGCGTTCTCCGCGTTGCAGGGCGAACTCGGCAAGACCGACGTGTACCGCATGACCGAGGCCCAGGCCGAAGCCGTCGTGCGGATGCAACTCGGCCAGTTGGCCGCGCTCGAGAGCGACGAAATCTTGAAGGAGTACCGGCAACTCCGCGACCTCATCATCGGCTACGAGGAACTCCTCGCGGACGACGCCAAGGTCAAGGCCGTCATCCGGGCCGACCTCGAAGTCATAAGGACCCGCTTCGACAACCCGCGCAAGACCGAGATCACCGACGACGGCGGCGACGTGGATTTCGAGGAGCTAATCTCGGACGACCCGACCGTCGTGACGATCAGCCACGAGGGCTTCCTGAAGCGCATGGCGATCGACACCTTCCGCGTGCAGAACCGCGGCGGCAAGGGCGTCGCCGGCGGCACGCGCGACAACGACTTCGTCGCCCACTTCTTCACGACGACGCTGAAGAGTTACCTGCTGGTCTTCACCGACCGCGGCCAGGTCTACTGGCTCAAGGTCTACAAGGTCCCCGTGGCGACGCGGACCTCGGCGGGGCGGTCGATCGCCAACGTGCTGTCACTGAAGGCCGACGAGAAGATTTCGAGCGTCATCCCGGTGCGCGAGTTCGTCGCCTGCTACAGCCTCGTCATGGCGACGCGCAAGGGCGTCGTCAAGCGGACGGCGCTGACCGACTACGGCCGGCCGCGCGCCGGCGGCATCATCGGCATCAACCTCGAGGACGGCGACGCGCTGATCGACGTGGCGCTGACGAAGCCCGGCGACGAGGTGGTGCTGAGTACGCGCAAGGGCATGGCGATTCGGTTCCAGGAGTCCGACACGCGCGAGCAGGGCCGCAACACCAAGGGCGTGCGGGGCATTCGCCTCGGCAAGGACGACCACCTCGTCGGCATGGTCGTCGCCGACCCCGACGGCTTCTTGCTGACGGTGTGCGAACTCGGCTACGGCAAGCGGACCCCCTTCGGCGCGAACACGCCGATCGTCCTGGCCGACGTCGAGGGCGACCCCGAGGCCAACCCCGACGCCAACGGCGAAGCGGCGGAGGCCCCCGAGGAGGCCGACGACGGCGACGAGGTGTTGGGCGGCCCGAAGCGCTACCGCCTGCAACGCCGCGGCGGCAAGGGCACCAAGGACGTGAAGGTCACCGACAAGAACGGCCCGGTGGTGGGCATCGCCGCGGTGCGCGACGGCGACGAGGTGATCGTCATGACCCTGCAAGGCATGGTAACGCGGTCGAAGGTGGACGCCATCCGCATCGTCGGCCGCAACACGCAGGGCGTGCGGGTGATGAACCTGGCCGACGGCGACCGCATCGTGACGTTCGCCAAGCTGGGCGGCGAGACGGCGAGCGAACTGGCCGCGAAGCGGGAGTGACCGCCAGGCGGCTCGACCGCCGTGACCCGCGACGCGGTCGGACCGTCAGTCGCCTCGGACTCCCGCGGCCGCCGGCCGAATTGTGGGGGCTTTCGCCCCGTCGAGCCAGCCGTCGTCCCAACCGCTCGACCCGGCGTCCTGGCCCGGCGGGCGCGGCGAGTAGACCGCGCGGCCGAACCGCCAGAACACCGCGGGCGTGACGAGTTGGTCCAGGAGGGTGGACGCGACCAGCCCGCCGATCACCACGACGGCCAGCGGGTGGAGGATTTCCCGCCCCGGCTGCCCGCCCCCCAGCGCCAGCGGGACCAGCCCGATGACCGCCACGCACGCCGTCATCAAGACCGGGGCCAGCCGCTCGAGGCTACCCCGCACCACCATCGCCTCGGTGAACGCCTCCCCCTCGTGCTCCATCAGGTGGACGTAGTGGGAGATCATCAGGATGCCGTTGCGACTGACGACCCCGACGAGTGTGACGAACCCGACCCAGTGCGCGACCGACAGGGTGGTCGCCTCGACCCACACCAGCGGCCACCGCCACCACGGGGCCGCGTGCAGCGCCGCGTCCGTCGGGTGGTTGGTCAGCATCAGGGCGACCACCGCCCCGAGGGCGGCGAGCGGGATGTTCACGAGCAGCACCTGCGCCGCCGCCCGCCACGACCGCAGGCCCTTCGCCAGCAGCAGGAACACCCCGACGACGGCCAGGACACCGAACGCCCCGAGCCGCCGATTCGCCTCCTGCTGCGCCTCGAACTGGCCGCCGTACTCGACGCGGTAGCCGCCCGGCCGGCCCCGCAGGCCCTCCTCGACCGGCCGGACCGCCGCCCGGATGTCGGCCACCACCGACCCGAGGTCGCGCCCCTGCACGTTACACGCCACCACGATTCGCCGCTCGACGTGCTCGCGGTTGATCGTGTTCGGGCCGGTCGTGTCCTGCACGTCCACGACCTGGCTCAACGCCACCTTGCGACCGGAAGGCGTGTCGAGAACCGTCTTACCGATCTCGGCCGGGTCCAATCGGGCCGACTCGTCGTACCACACGACGAGGTCGAAGTAGCGGTCGCCGTCGAGCACGACCGACACCCGCCGGCCCTTGTACGCCGTCTCCAGGAGCTTCGCCACGTCGCCGGGGGCGAGGCCGTGGCGGGCCGCCTCCTCCCGCCGGACCTTCAATCGCACCTGTGAGATTTCCGTCTGCGGCTCGACCTGAAGGTCCGTCACGCCGGGCACGGTGCTCACCCGACTCTGGATGTCGTAGGCGGCCGTGCGCAGTTCCCGCAGGTCGGGGCCGACCACCTTGACCGCCACTTGCGCCCGCACGCCGGACAAGATGTGATCCATCCGGTGCGAGATCGGTTGCCCGACGTTCGCCTTGACGCCAGGAATACCGCTGACCCGCTCCCGCACGTCCGCGACCACCTCAGCGTGGGGCCGCCCGGACGTCTCGACGCCCCGCCCGTGTAGGCCGGGGATCGCGCGCAGGACGGCGAACCCCAGGCCGGGCCGGGGACGCTCGTGCGGGGTCAGTCGCACGTCGAGTTCGGACGAGTTCACCCCCTCGGCGTGCTCGTCCATCTCCGCCCGGCCCGTCCGCCGCGACACCGACGCCACCTCCGGCACACGGAGGACCGACGCCACCGCCCGCCCGGCGACGCGGTTGCTCTCGTCGAGGCTCGTCCCCGGCTCGGTCTGGAGGTTGACGGTCAGGGTTCCCTCGTTGAACGGCGGCAGGAACTCCGACCCCATCCGCGACAGGGCCAGGCCCGACAGCCCGGCCAGTACGGCCACGGCGGCGACGATCGGGCGCGGGTGCCGCAGCCCCCACCGCACCACGCGGGCGTCCGCCCACTTCAACGCCCGCAGCAACAGCGGGTCACGCTCCCGCGTCAGGAACCGGGCGTTCGGCAGGAGAACCGAAGCCAGGGCCGGTGTGACGGTCAAAGACACTAGCAGAGACGCCAGCAGTGACACAACGTAGGCCAGCCCCAGCGGGGCGAACATCCGGCCCTCCAACCCGGAGAGCGCGAACAGCGGCAGCACCACGACGCAGACGATCGCCGTGGCATACACGACCGACCCGCGGACTTCCTGGGACGCCCGGAACACGACCAAAAGCGGCGGGTCGGGCGCGGCCTTCTGGCGGTTCTCCCGCAGCCGGCGGTAGATGTTCTCCACGTCCACGATGGCGTCATCGACCAGCTCCCCGACCGCGACCGCGACCCCGCCGAGGGTCATGGTGTTGATCGTCACGCCGAGCCAGTGGAACACTAGCGCGGTCACAAGGAGCGACAGCGGAATCGCAATCAGGGTAATGACGCTGGTGCGGAGATTCCACAGGAACACGAACAGAACCACGAACACCCAGATGGTGCCGTCGCGAATCGCCTCGACGACGTTGTCCACCGCCGCCTGGATAAACTCCGACTGGCGGAACACCCGGCGCTCGATCGTCACGTCCGGCGGCAGGTCGCGTTGGAGTTCGTCGAGCACCCGGTCGATGCGCGGGGTCAAGTCGAGGGTGTTGGCGTCCGGCTGCTTCTGCACGGTGAGGATGACTGCCGGCCCGCCGACCGTCGCGTCGCCGGCGCGGACCCACACGCTGCCGTCGCCCCGCGGGACCGGCCCGCCGAGCCGCACGTCGGCCACGTCCTTGATCCGCACCGGCCGCGGCTCACGCCAGAGGACCGGCGTCTCGCCGATCTCGTCGGGCGTCAGGCCCTGGCCGCTGATGTGGATCAGCGACTCGCGCGGTGACCGCACCATGACCCCGCCGCCGGCGACCGCGTTGGACTTCTCGGCGGCGTCGGTCAACTGCTGCAGTGTGACGTTCTCGGCGGCGAGGCGGGCCGGGGTCGTGACGACCTGGTACTGCTTGAGCGTACCGCCCATGACCGTCACCTGAGACACCCCCTCGACAGCCATGAGTCGGTTCCGCAGGGTGAACTCTGCGACCGTCCGCAGCTCCATCGCCTTGGCCCGCCGCGCCTCCGGCGTCTTGGGGTCGGCGTCGGAGCGGACGCCGAGGATCATGACTTCGCCCATGATGCTGGACACCGGGGCCATCAGCGGGTCGGACCCCTGGGGCATCCGGTCGCGGGCCAGTTGCAGTTTCTCGGACACGACCTGGCGGTCGCGGGAAATGTCGGTCCCCCAGTCGAACTCGACGTAGACGACCGACAGCCCGATGCCGGACGCCGACCGCACCCGCCGGACCCCGGTCGCCCCGTTCAACTGGTACTCCAGCGGGCGGGTCACGAGGGCCTCGACCTCCTCCGGGGCCAGGCCGGGCGACTCGGTGAGGACCGTGACCGTCGGCCGGTTCAGGTCCGGGAACACGTCCACGGGCGTGCGGGCTAGTTCGTACACCCCGGACGCGCTCACCACGAGGGCGGCGAGCAAGACGAACCCCCGGTTCTTCAGGGAGAACGCGATGACCCGAGTGAGCACGGTGGGCTTCCTTTACTTGACGCCGGCGTAGGCGGTCTGCAACTCGGCGGTGCCTCGCACGGCCACCGGGTCGCCGAGTTTCAGCCCGCCGGTGACTTCGACGAGGCGGTCGTCGGACCGCCCGAGTTCGACCGGCACGCGCTCGAACTCCCCGCCCGGATGGCGGACGAAGGCGTAAGCCCGCGACCCTTCGGACACGACCGCAGTCCGCGGGACGGCCAGGACCAGTTGGGGCTGACCGAGGACCAGCGTGAGGCGGGCCAGTTGGTTGTGACGCAGCGGCTGGGCCGGGGGGCGGTCGAGTTCGACCCAAACGGACAGGGTGCGGGTGTCGGGTGCGAACGCCCGCCCGCTGCGGGCCACCGTCCCCTCGGCCAGGAACGCCGGGTCGCCGGCCACCCGGACCCGGACCCGCTGGCCGACCCGGACCCGGCCCAGGTCGCGCTCGGAGACGTACCCCTGGATCGAGGGTCGGGTCAGGTCGTGGACGGCGAACAGCGGCTCCTCGGCCCGGACGGACTGGCCGAGGGTGCGGTCGAACCCGACGACCACGCCGTCGATGGGCGAGCGCACCGGAACCGCCCCGACGACGGCCCCCGTCTGGAGCACGGCGGCGACCTGCTCGTCGCTCAGGCCCGCGACCCGGAGCCGCCGCCGGAGGGCGTCCCGCTGCTGCCGGCCGGCGTTCACCAGGGCCTCTTGTTCCAGCAACTTCCGGCGGGAGGTCGCGTCCCCCGACCCCTTGAGCCGCACGGAAATTCCCTCCTGAAGTTCGCCCTCGAGGTGCGCCCGAAGGTAGTCCAGTTGCAGGGCCTGGAGGTCGAGGCTGACGACCTCCGCGAGCACATCCCCCGCCCGGACGGGTTGCCCCCGATCCGCCAAGACTTTAGTCACCGTGCCAGCGAGCGGAGACGAAGCGGACGCCCGTCGGGCCGGCGGCAGATCGACGGCCCCGTCGATCTCGGCCACGTCCTCGACCGTCCGGAGTCCAACTGGCTCGACGGCCAACCCGATCCCGCGGGCCGCCTCGGGACTCGGGCGGAGTACGCCCTCCGAGAACAGCCCGGCCAACTCGTGTCCCCCGCGGGTCACGACGCGGTCGCCGCGGAACAGCCCGCCGGAGCGGAGTGCGACCCAGCCGCCGGCCTCGCGCCCGACCTCAACCGATCGCCGCCGGTATTGCGACCCCCCCTCCCCTTCGGCCTCCTCGACCAGGACGTAGCGCTCGGCCCCCGCCCGGACGACCGCCTCCGCGGGGACCGCCGTCGCCGCCCGGCTCGGTAGCAGCAACCGGGCTTCGCCCGACAGGCCCGGCAGCAGTCGGGGTTCGAGACCGGGCGGGTTGGGGAGTTCGGCCCACACGGCGTTGACGTGGGTCCGCGGGTCGAGCGACACGCCCTTGACCGCGACCGCCGCCCGGAACACCTCGCCGGGGTACGCGGTTAGTCGGACCTCGACCGGCTGGCCAACTTCGACCCGGTGCAGGTCGTGCTCCAGCACGTCGATCCGCACCCAGACGGCGGACGGATCGACGACCTCGAACAGGTGCTCACTCGGCTCGACGACCTTGCCCACGGTTAGGTCGGCGTGGACCACCGTCCCACGGACCAGGCTCCGGACGGGGAAGACTAGCGCCTGCGGCCGGCCGGCCCGGAGTAGGGCGTCGAGGTCGGGGCCGGGTAGCCCCAGGCTGACCCACTTGGCCTTCGCGACGCTCAGGGCGTTGCGGTTCTGCTTGAGCTTCGCCTCGGCGTCGAGTAGGCTCTGCCCCGGCACCGCCCCGGCACCGACGGACGCTTCGAGGCCCGCGACGACGTCCCCGGACAATCTGGCGTCGTTCTGGGCGTTGAGTAGTTCGAGCTGGAGCGTCTCCAGTTCGACCGACTCGACCTCCGCGAGCACTTGACCGGCTGCGACGGACTGGCCGGGTTGGGCGTGTAACGTCACGACCCGGCCCGCCACCCGCGACGAGGCGTAGGCGTGGTTCTGCCACGGGGCGATGAGCGTGGCGTAGGCCAGCAGGCTCTCGGTGACGGGCCGGGATTCGACCTCCGCGGTCCGCAGGTCGAGCGCCTCGCGGGCCTCTCGACTCAGGACGATTTGGCCCGTGGCGGCGTCCACCTGCGCGCCCCGCGTCGGCAGCGGGGCGTGCCCCTCGTGGGCGAGTACCCACGTCGCTGCGGCCGCGAGCAGCAGCGCGACAGCGGCGACGGCGGGGCGGGCGAGGCGTGGGGGATTGGACGTTCGCATCACGCCACCTTCGCGGTCGGTAGGGAATTCGACGCCCTCGGGCGGCCGGGCAACGAGGCCCAGGCCGCCCAGTCACTTCTTACCCGCGTCGGCCTTCGCCTTGGCCTTCAAGTCGGTGACCGTCGCCAACGTCTTGTCCGGGTCGGCGAGGGCCTTCCGCTGGCAGCCCTTGCAGCAGACGAGCACCGGCTGGCCGTTGACGGAGAGTTTCAGGGGCGGCCCCATCGACCCGAGCCGCGAGTCCGTCGTCACGGCGCACCACTCCTGGGCGTCCGCCAAGGCGCGGTCCTCCGGGGTCAGTTTCTCGCGCTCGGCCCGGACCTCCGCGTCGGGGGCTTCGCCGGACGGGGCCTGAGTCGTCGGCCTCGCCCCGCCCGCCGGGGCGTGTCCGTTCCCCTTGTCGCTCGAACAGCCGGCCAGGCCGAGGGCCGCCGTCGCAACCAGGGTTGTCAATCGCCGTCGGATAGGAATGTTCATCGCTTCTCCTGGAGTGTCAGTGGGGGTCACTACTTCTTGACGTACTCGCCCGGCGGCTTGATCTGGTCCGGGTGGTCCTTGGCGAGTTGCACGAACTCGTCCACGCACGGCGGGCAGCAGAACTGGTACGCTTGACCGCCGATCACCCAGGCGAACGCCGGGCTGGCCTTCGTCAGCGTGATCGGGCAGATGCGGTCGCCCGCCTTCGGCTTCAGGTCGTGGGACACCGCGACGCCCCGGAATCTCTCCGACGCAATCTTGCCGCCGTTGGCCGCGATGTCGGCGACGGTGTACTTGCCACCGGGCGTCAGGTACAGCGTCCGCTCCTCGGCGTCGGCCGCCTTGCCGGGCGGGGCGGGGTCGGCGTGGCCTGCCGGGGCGGACGAGAACCCGACCCGAAACCGCTCGCCGCCGATCCGCAGGGCGGGGATCGTGACCTCGACCGCCTTGCCCCACAGGTCGCGCGGCAGCTTGCCGATGAACTGCGAGGTCTTACCCGGCGCGTCGCCCGGCTGGGGTTCGGCCTTGAGCACGACGGACGCGGCCTCAGCACCGCCTTCGGCTTTCGCATAGGCGGTCAACGGCTCGGCCTCGACCTCGACCACCTTCGACTCGTCGGGTCCGAGGGTGTAGAAGCGGACGACGCCGTCCTTCTCGAACACGGCCTCGCCGTGGTAGTTGTCCCGCCCGATGGGGACGACGGTGCCGCCGTGGCCCGTTGGCTTGTGGCCGTGCTCCCCGCCCTTGCCGTCCGGGGCGGGCTTGGCCGGTGTCGGACCGGCAGTGGCGACGGGCGGGGCGGAATTGTCGGTCGAGCGGTTGCACCCCGACACGCCGACGGCGGCACCGAGGGCGACCGGGAGCACGAATCGACGGAAAGATCGCGACACGATCTGACTCCTGGGATGGAGGAACGCGGCCGGTGGGCCGACCGTCCGGGGAAGGCGAGGCGGGCCGCGGCACCACGACCAAACTGCGTGCGGTAGTGTGGCGGACGAAGATTTGGTGACGATCAAGTCGATCGAACCGTAGACGGCCCGACGACGCGACGCCGAGTTGGCGTCCGCATGGACCTGCGAGAAAGGTGCGCTAGCAGCGGAGGACGTGATCGGCTTGGAGCAGTCGCCAGGACGTGAGCCGGTGGGCGGACGGCGGAGGCCCGCCCCGGAAGTCGGAGCTGGGGTCAACCGCCGGACGGAGATCACACGAGACGAGAACGGACGGGAAGAGTGTGTTCACCGAATGGGCGACGGCTTGGGACATCAGCGATGACGGGGCTGCCAGACTGTGTGCTTGCGAACTGCCCTTGTCTTGACAAGGGCATTGGTGCTTGCCAGGCTTCGGCGTTCCCTTGATCTCCCGAAGTTCGCTACGGGCGTCGTCGGGCGTCGTCGGGCACGGTGTCTTGCGGCAACACGCCGGGGTGCAGTCGGACGGAGCGGGCGCGGGGCTGGCGGACTGCGGTGTCGTGACGGCCACGGCCGTGCAGCAGCAGGGACTTGGCCCCGTCGCCAGCGCGAATGTCATGCAAACTGCCATCAGCCGCCGCAGCATCGTTCGGCCCTGAGCGGGAAGGCGACTCAATCTCCAC
>JAYTUC010000015.1:0-11794 GCA_043744775.1 Fimbriiglobus sp.
GCTGCGCACCGACATGGTGACCCGGTCGGCCGCCGTGCTCACGGCCGCCGGCGTCGAGTCGGTCCGCACGCTCTTCGAGCTGCAGAAGTCGCCGAACGCGCCGGCGACGCGGCTGCAGGCGGCGAAGGCGGTGCTCGAACTGGGCGTGAAGCTGCGGCAACTCGCCGAGCCGGAGGGGCTGCTGGAGGGGATGGGCGAGCGGCTGCGGGAGGCCCACGCCCGGCGGCTGGACGTGCTGCATGCACCGGCGACGGCGGCGCTGACCGGGGGCGCGGGGGTGTCGCTGCGAAGGCTGCGGGCCGGCGTCGAACGCGGGCCGGGGCGGCTCGGCAGCGGCCGGGTCGCCGACCGGCTCCGCGATCGGTTCGTCATCAATGCGTTCATCGCCCACCCGACGATCCGCCGGGTGAACAGGTTCTCGATGACGGCCAAGTCCACCCGGCCCGCCCACGTCCCGACGAAGGTAATGTCGGCACACTACGCCAGGTCGAGGCGACCGAATTGAAGTCCCTGCCCAGGACGTTCCCCGCCCCCGCCGGCTTGTGCCGGGAGTCCGCCGTGCCGCTCGGGGTGGCACGACGTGACGTTGCCCACGGGGAAAGTCGAGCGACCCCAGTTACCCAGGAGTGAGTAGGCCGGCCGCCATCGTGACCGGCGTCAGGCTCGAGGCCGTGACCAAGTTGACGATCTGTTGGAACGTTTGGGGGGTCGTGCTGTACTGGCGGCCGTTCGTGTCGATTTCGTGGAAGGTGAGGATCAGCCACGCCTTGGTGAGCTGGGCCTCGGCGATCCACGCCTGCACTTGAGCGACCGTGGTGCCGAAATCTACCTCGTGGTGCATGAGCGCGTACGGATCCGTAGTGCTCGTGTTGAGGCCCTCCTGCACCGACCGCGCCCCGATGAAGCCGTCCGCCTGGACGGCCTGCTCCACCGCGGCCGTGTACGACCCGTAGGGGTAGACGAACGTCTTGGGCGTGATGCCCAGGGAGATCAGGTCGGCCCGAGCCCCGTCCACCTCCGCGCGCACCCCGGCGGCGGAGAGGGTAGTCAGGTCGGCGTGCGTCATGGTGTGGTCCCCGACCTCGAACCCCGCGGCCTGCAGGCCTTGGATCTGGGTCGGCGTCAGGTAGCTCGGGTTGGAGTACGGGGAGACGGGCTTGACCGAGTAGTTGTCTACCGACAGGGTCCCGACCTGGCCAATCGTGTGCCAGATGGTCATCGCGTCGGCGTTGGCGGGCGCGGTCACGGTCAGGGCGTTCGTCTGCCACTGGCCGTTCGTCGCCGGTAGGTTAACGCTCTGGAAGACGAATGTGCCGTCGTGCCTGGTGAAGCGAACCGTGGCCGTCGTGGGAACGGTCGAGTTGTAGTCGTGGGAAAGGGCGTACTGGCTGCCTGGCGTAACTTGGACATCCTGGAAGTACCAGGCGGCAGCGCCCGAGGTGTAGCTCGTCACGTCGATGCGGGCCGATCGCGACCCCGCACTCCCGGAGGTGTCGTAGGTGAAGGCGGCCGTGTTCACGCCGGTCCGCGATTGACTCCAGGTGGCCGGTGCGCCGTTGACCGCCGTCTCGAGGGAGGGGTTCTGCACCTCCTCCCAGGCCTGGCCGCCCTGGTTCGCCCGCGTGATGACGTAGAAGCTGGCGGGTAGGTGGGCCTGCTGGAGGATCGGCACGGCGTTCTGGAGCTGGGAGGCCCAGCCGTCGTCGAAGGTGAGGGTGATCTTCCCCGTGGCCGCCGGGGCGGGCGGGGGGGTCACGCCGTTCTGCACGACGAACGACGCGACCGCCGAGGTCGCGGAGTTCCCGGCCGCGTCCCGCGCGACGGCGGCGACCGTGTGGGTGCCGTCCGCCAGGGTGGCCGTGTTCAAGGCGTACTGGTAAGGGGCAGCCGTCAACTCAACCCCAACCGCGACCCCGTCGATCAGGAAGCGGACGCCCGCCACCCCGACATCGTCGGACGCCTGGGCCACGAGGGTGACCGCCCCGGAGAGGGTTCCCGTCGGTGCCGCGACGGTGACCGCGGGAGCGGTCGTGTCCGGGGCGACGGCCGCGACGAGAGAGAACCGGTCGGTGACCAGATACCCCTTACGCGAAATCGAGTGGAAGACGGTGGCGGACACGGCGTTGGCCGGCGCGGTGAAGTCGGCCGTGAACGCCGCCGCGTTCGTGTTCTTCGGGACGGCAATCGGGCCGATCGTACTGGTGGTCCCGTCCTGGAGGCGGAAGCGGGCCGAGACGGTCGTCGCGACGTTCGACTGGTACAGGTCCGAGAACGTGTACTTCTGGCCCGGCGTGACCGGGACGTCATCGAAGGACCACTTGGCGTCCCCGGAGAGTCGGGGCGTGGCGTCGATCCGGACCGACCGACCGCCGTCCAGGCCGGTGTTCGCGTAGGTGAAGCTGGCCGACCTGTCGGAGGGGGCCGATTGCGCCCAGTTGAGCGGCACCAGAGGCGAGGCGGCGATTTCCACGGAGGGGTTGAGGATCAGGTTGGCCGCGGGGCAATCGCGGACCTCCAACGCCTGCAGGGCAAGGCGGGCGGGCTTCCGCCGGCCCGATGGCGTCCGGCCCGGTGCCAACATCCTGTGAAGGAACGAGGTGATGGCGGGGGGCGTGGTCATGGTAGCCTTTCGTGAGGAGAGAGAAGTCGGTCCGAGGGATCGAACCGCGTGTCGGACAAGAGCCATGGATTCGGGGGCGTCGGTCATTGCCAGAGGTCACAGCCGTTCAGCCGGCGGGCCGGTGCTCGCGGCCCCAGCCCATCTGGGTGCCGCGCGCCTGGTCGATCACCGCGATCACGAGCGACCCGCCGAGCACCAAGCCCGAGAAGAATTCGTAGACCGGCCACGCCAGCACCACCCGCATCCTCTCGCGGTGCAGGAGTACGGCGACGGTGCTGAACATCCCCCGCTGGACGAGGTTCAGCGACCAATAGAGGGCCAGGGCGGACGCGTCGGCCGCCGACCCGAGGAGCGACAGTACGGTCAACGCCAGGAACAGGTAGTTGAGCAGGAAGCCGGTGGCCGTCTCGACGACGTAGGTGCTCACGAGCCAGGCGAGCATCAGGTACCCGTGCCGATCGACCGGCGGAGGGTAGCAGCGGCGGAACTTCGACAGCACCTGGAGGTTCCCGCGGGTCCACCGATACCTCTGGCTGATCAGCCCCACGAGCCCCGTCGGCACTTCCGTGTAGCAGACCGCCCGCGGCTCGTAAACGATCCTCCACCCCAAGGCCAGGAGGGCAATCGACAGGTCGAAGTCCTCGCAGAAGGTGTCGTGCTGGAACGGCCCGGAGAAGTGGCCGGGGGGGGAGCCCGCGGGCAGCGCCCCGTGCCTGGCTTGGACCTCGTCCAGGGCGGCCCGTCGGAACAGGCCGATCGGACCGGGGACGCAGAGTACGGTCCCGGTGTCGCTCTGCGACATGCGGACGGCCGTGTTCGAGTAGACGTACTCGAGCGCCTGGCAGTGCGCCAAGAACCCCTCCAGGTTGCGCACCACGCCGTTGCCGGCCACCGCCCCGACGGCGGGGTCGGACATCCGGCGGACGAGCATCTTCAGCGCGTTCGGCTCGAAGACGGTGTCGGCATCGACGCACAGGATCAACTCCCCGCGGGCGTGCTGGAGGCCGAAGTTGTGGGCGGACCACTTGCCCCCGTTCGGCTTGGTCAGCACCCGGCAGACCGCCGACCCGTGCCGCCCCTCGAACGCGCGGGCCGCGTCGGCCATCCCGTCGGTCGAGCCGTCGTCCAGCACCAGGACCTCGAAATCCGGGTAGTCGATCGCCAGCAGCGAGCGCAGCGTCGCCGGGATGCTGGGGGCCTCGTTGAAGCCGGGCACGAGGATCGACACGAACGGGAACCGGACCGGCTGCGGCGGTCGCTGCCCCGCCGCGCGCCAGTAGTGTCGAATCACCATGACCTGGACCAGCAGCCACCGGAGGCTGAAGATCAGCGACACGCCCGCGACCAACGCGACCAGGCCGGCGTGGGCCGCGGAACCGCCCCCGCGGGCGTCCGCGAGGCGCAGGAGGTCCCGCGCCGAGAGCCAACAGCAGGCGACCGTGAACACGACCCCGAGCGGGAACATCGCCTCCACGACCGCCCGCAGGTACGGCGAGGTGGGCCGCAGCGAGTAGCTGTCCCGGTCGAGCGGGTTCGTCCACGCCCGCTCCGGCTTGGGGGCCGCGCGCCGCGGGGTCCGCAGGAATGGAATGCTCATGGGGGAGGCTCACGACTGGCGGGAGGTCAGCTGCGCCGACGGTTTGGCGGGGACGGAACTCGTTTGCGCGCCCAGCACCTGCCGCAGGTGCTGGAAGCGGTCGGGAGCGGGGGCCGCCTTACGCGGCCGCCGAGGCTTGCGGAGCTTGGCGAGCAGCCTCACGGCCCGCAGCGGGTTCGGGAAGCGCTCCAGCACCGCGAGCGCCGCCTCGTGCCGCGTCTCCGCCCCGCCGAACCGTTCGTACGGGTCGCTCGGGCCATGCAAGGTCCGGACTGCCAACAAGCGCCCCGCCCCGAGCCTCGGGACGGCCGCCGCGACCACCCTGCCGGTCCACACCACCGTGGAGCCGGTGCCGCCGGCGCGCCGCGGACCGGTCAGCAGCAGTCCGGCGACCCCCACAGCGGACAGGAGCAGGCCGGCGCGGAAGTGCCACATGGCGGCCAGGGGGGGGTGCCAGGCGAAGCCGACGGTCAGCTTCTCCCCCTCGGCCAGCCGGCGCACCGTTTCCGGCGGGGGCAGGCATTCGAGCTGGAGGGCGGCGTACCCCGGCTCGTGGGCCAGCGACGCCGCCTTGCGGAACCGGGCCGGGATCCGCCGCTCCGGCGAGTCCTCCCCGAGTTCGATCGCCACCTCGGCACCCTCACTCAGCGCGGCCGCGTCGGACTGACTCATGCGCGCCGTTAGCCGGAACCCGTCCACGGGCGCGAGGACCGCTAACGTGGCGTGCGGCCGAACCGCGTGCGGAGAGGCCGCCCGGTAGGCGAGCTTGCCAGGGAAGGGTGCCCGCACCTCCCGCTCGCGGGCGAGGGCGTCCACCCCGGCCCGCTGCTCGCGGACCTTCGCGGCAGCCTGGGCCGTTTCGGCCTCACGCAGTTTCGCGGACCGGGCGAGGTCGCGGCCGATTTTGGCCTGGACATCCGCCTCCTCGGCCTCGAGCCGGGCGAGGCGCGCCGTCGAGCCCGCGACCTGCCTGCGGAGGGGGCCGGCGGGGTCCGACCGCCCGGCCTCGAGCTTGTCGAGTTGGCTGCGGGACTCGCCCTTCTGGGCGAGCAGGTCCTGGACCTCTTGCGCCAGGGAGGCCAGCTCGATGCCGGCGTCCCGCGAGGCTTTCAAGTGGTCCTGGTACTCGGTGGCGGAAGCCGCGCCGCCCGCCCAAAGCTTCTCGACCTTGGCGAGTTGGAGGGCGGCGTGGTGGCCCCGTAAGGTCGCCCGGTCGAGGTCCTTGCGGCGCTCGGTCAGCGTCAGTTCCAGCCTGGCGAGGGCCTCCTTCTTGGCGAAGAGCTGGGCCGTCAGGTCCCGGCCGGCGGCCTCGGCGGCGATGACGGCTTGGCCGAGTTCCTGCTGCGCTTGGCCCCGCTCCTGGGAGGCGGCCTGGTGCCGCCGGGTCAACTCGGGGTCGGGAGTGAGGGGGAGCAGAGCCAGGACATCCCTCTCGCACTCGGCTCGGGCGAGGCGCGCCTGCAACTCCTCCGCCCGTGCCGACCGCGCCCCGGACCCGAAGCGGGCCAGCGGCTCGCCCGCCGAGACCGCGTCGTCGCCCTGGAGCCACTCGACATCTTGGTCGTCGCCGCCCCGGACTGTGAACAGCCCCTCCCCGGTCAGCACCCCTTCGCTGCGGGTCAACTCCCGGTGCACCGCCGAGGCGGGGAGGAGTACGGTCCCGACGAGAAAGCCGCCCATGGCGAGCCGGCGAGCCGACGATGTCACAGGCCCCGGCCGGGCGTTGCGCTTCCGCCAGACCTGCACGACGTAGGCCAGGCAATAGGCCAGGAAGCCAACGAGGGCGCTGGCGGCCACGAGGCGTATGAGTGTTGCGGTATCCCCCACGGCTGATATCCTCACGTGTAGGTCGAACAAGGATGAAGCGGCACCTTCTCGTGCCATCGACCGAATTGTAACCTGGCACGATGCAAGCGCCACCTGTGGCGGAGGGGCTGTATGACCCGTTTTAAAAATTCGCGCGGGCCCCTGTCAGGATCTCCGACGATCTACGAGGACTTAAGAAAACGGTGTTAATATCCGTTAACGGAATGATTTCGGCTGTTAGCCCCGAACTGGGTTGTACATCCCCGACCTGAGTGCCGATGCCATAGTCAGCCCTTCCGCAAGGGGGAAGTAGCGTCCCTGCGGGTCGAGGCCGCGGGGCTCGACTTCCTGTGGGTAGCAGTCACCGTGCGCGACTGCGGCGACCACTTCATGCTCGGGCTCGAGTTCGCGGAGAGGCTGGCGCAGACCGTCCGCCTCCAGTCCAGTTGACGGCGCGGCAGGGACGCCGGGGCCGCCTGCTCGCCCGATTCTTCCCGCCAGTAGGTCATCGGGTCGTCCCTCCCCGTCGTTGCGCCACGTCCAGCCGCATCGCGGAGACTCGGTATCCGGGCCGTCGGAGGCGCGGAGGCTGCAGCGAAGCCAGAGTTTCGCGTCTCGCCGTAGTGTGCCTCATGCTGCCGTCGCCGATCCGGAGGCGTCGGTCCCGGCGCGGCGTTGCCATCGCCACCGCATCCAGGATGCGGCGGTGCTGGCGAGCGAGGTCGAGGCGTGGCGAGCCGCCAGGGACCGCAGGGTGGTAACGATCAACTGGTGATCCAAGGGGGTGAAGGTTTCTCCGCAAGCAAACTTCCGCCCACCAGCCGCGCCGTCAAAACTATGACAACACACTGGATTCGACACTTCGCCAAGGTTGTAGTCTAGGCCATTCTGTTAGGCCCGAGGACGATGTTTAGCCCTTGTCGTTAACCAAGTCTCCATCCAGGCAGCCGGCCGAGTCCAGGTCTCGCTGTCGTTGGCAGGCTGCGTTTCGGTGATCGTGTAGCTCCCCGGCCATAGCGCGGCGATGTGGTCGTTGCCGTCGGCATACGTGACGGTCGTGGGCGAAACCTCCTGGTGGTTCATGGCAGCTCAATCGTAGGATGGAGTTTTTTGAGTCTCACGCGGGCGTCGGCGGTAGTGAACTGTCACTCGACCTTCACAACCGCCGCGTTCCGGGCCTTCTCCCCCGCGGCTACCTCCCGCTTGAGCGCCGTCGCGCCTGAGATGCGCCGGTCCAGGCACTGCCGGGCGAGCACGCCCAGCTCCATCCCCGCCACGTTCCGCCAACTCCCGTGTTTCGGCGTGTAATGCCACTCGGACCGCTCCGCGAGCCGCCGCGCCCCCGCCGGCTCGAACGCCGCGTACAGCGCCGCCGGCGTGTGGGTGCTCAGGTCGTCGCAGACCAGCACGCCCCTCCGCGGCGCGGTGGGTGTCGCTCAGCGTTCGCAGGAACCGCGCGAAGTCCACGCCCGTCTTGCGGTCGGTCACCCCCACGCGTCGCGCCCCGGCCAGCGGCTCGAACGCCAGGAGCAGGTCGGCCATGCCGCCGCGCTCGTCCACGCAGTCCTCCTTGGCCGGCGACCCCGGACGCACCGGCAGCGGCTCACGCACCTCGCCGATCGACTGCTTGCCCCCCTCGCCCACGCAGACCACCGGCCGCAGGGCGTCGTAGGGCTTCGCGTAGGTGTCCAGCACGTCCTCCGTGTTGGCTACGGACGCCGCGTTCGCCTTCGGCGGGATGACCCACTGCTGCTTGAGCCACGGCTTGATCTCGTTTTTTTGGAGCGTCCGCCAGGCCGTGGCCGGGTCGATCGAATCGACGCCGCTGATCTCGACCAGCCGGTCGGCCAGGAGCGCCATAGTCCGGCGGGCGTGGCCTTTCGGGGCTTGCGAACACGCCAGCGTGACGAGCCGCGCCTCCTGCTCGCCGTCGAGCTTGCGGAACGCCCGCCCGGTCGGCTTCTTGCGGTGGGGGGAGGCGTCCAGGCCCTCCGCGGCGAACTGCTGCCGGACCCGCTGCACGGTCATCCGGGAGGTCTCCGGGTGCTCGGCGATCTCTCGTCGCTCCAGGCGGCGGGGCCGTCGGCGTCGGCCTTGAGCGGGATGCAGGCCCGGACGAGGAGGCGGCTGGGGTGGGTGCCCGCGGAGAGGTATCGCCGGAGGACGTGCCCCTGGTCGTCGGACAGGTGGATGGTGGTCTTGTGCTCGGGCGTCATGCCGGAACTCCTAGGGATCAGGAGTAGCTCAGTGCATTTCGGATAAGCTGCAAGGAACCACCAGGCCGTCGGGAGTCGCGAGCCGCGAGTCGGGGGGCCGCGCCGCCCTGCGCGACCTCGCCCGGCTGATCGGGGGCCACGGCCTGTCGGACGCCCTGCGGGCACGCCAAGGGCGCGAGTTCTGGGAGCGGAAGCGGCAGTCGGTAATCGGCATGACCTTCGACCCGGTGATCCGCGAGAATCCGGCCACCCGGCGACGGCCCTCGATGTTCGGCCGGGAGTACGCGGAGGCCGGCTACTCCCTCAACAAGCTCCTCGACGCGGCCACGTGGGCCGACGAGACTACGGCGGACACCCACCTCGCCGTGCTGATGTCCGGCACGCTCGCCTGGTGGGGACTGCGCGACTGCGGCAGCGCGTTGGTGCGGTCGGTGCGCCGGCGAACCTTGCCGGACTTCGCGCCCCGGTTCGAGGCGCTGACGGCCGGCGACCTGGCGTGGCTCGAGGTCCGCGAGGCGGACCCGTTCGGCGAGCAGGAGCGGTTCGCCCTGGGGGAGTGGCAGCAGTAGCTCAAGGTGCGCGACGCCACGATTCCTCAAGACGGCCGTTTGGATGTAGCGCTTGACCGGGCCTTGAACTGGCTCGTCCGCGGACGGGGCGGCATGAGCCGCCCCGTAGCGTTCGACTCGAACCGCCGAAAGCAAGGCGGCAGGCGAGTCGAACGCTACGGGAGCGGAAGAAGGCACCTCGCCGGACTCGCCAAGGCCGCTACCCGTGTGGGACACTAAAACACGGACGTTAACTGCCAGTAGCGAAACGAAGGTAGCGCGGACGGACGGGGTGAACATCGCATCAGTCCTTGATTTTTAGCGGCGATCCGGGTGGCCAGCCGGGAGGGTGGTCATCGCTGACATGACCCCGGCGGGGGACCGAGCGAAGTGCATCAGCATGCCCCTCGAAGGCATGCCGATCGTGATCCGGTCCGACGGGATTGAAGGCGGGATGATTTATAGCGAAGGGGGCGTCCAAATAACGTCCCGCAATTTCCTCAGAATGTATCGTCAACGTCTTACGATAAGTCCGCTGATCGCTTCGACGATACACTTGTCCGATCCCTATCGTACGGGAGCAGACGATGACCGCCACGCCATCCCCGGTGGCGACCGCCGCAGACTCCGCGTGGCGGTGTGCGGCGTGAGTTGAACGCTCGGCCGGTGACGAGAATAATACGTACTCCCGTGTCAATCACGGCGTGACGACACCCAAAGGATGGGCGGCTGGCCGCGCGGGCCACAGAGACATTCCTCCCCAGCTTTGTGACGACGACCAATTTCTGCCCACAGTAAGGTTGTAGTAGCACCACATCGGTGCCGCCGGTCGCGGCGCACAGCACGACCCAACAGCAACCCCGGAGTCCGCCATGGACGAGATCGCCCGGACCGACGACGGCACGTGACCTGGGCTACAACAGCACCACGTCGGCGGTTTGCGGACACGTCGATAAGGCCCTGGAGGCCAAGGCGACGGGGATCCGCGTCTACTTCCGCCAGACCGGCAAGTAGCCGAAGCCGAAGATCGACGGACTCGTCTGCGACAACGGCTGCGGCATGGCCCCGAACACGCCGAAAGTCGCGATGGCGTTCGGCGGGTCGCTCCGCTTCGACAGCCGCAAGGGCATCGGCCGCTACGGCATGGGCATGAAGGTCGCCGCGCTGAGCATCGCCCGCAGCGTGGAGGTGTACTCGTGGCAAGAGCCAGCCGCGTTCTACTCGATGACCCTCAACGTGGGCGCGATCGGCAAGGACCGCAGCAACTCGATCAGCTTGCCGGACCCTCAATTCTCCGCCACCTTGCCGGTGGAGGTCTCGACCGTGTTGACCCGCGCGATGGGCCGTGCGAAGGCGACTGACCACGACGGCTTACTCGCAGACGATGTCGAAGTCTTGACGGAGCGTTTGGGCCAATCGGGGACGATTGTCTCCATGGCCAACTGCGACCGACTGTCGTACCGCACTGACAGAACGCTGGTCGATCACGCCATCAAAGTGATGACCCGCGTTTACCGCCGCTTCCTGGACAATAAGGTGCGGCTGTACGTCAACAACCTCCGGGTCGAGGCGTTCGACCCAACTTACTACAGGCAGTCGGCCGGCACACGAAAGTCGAAGGTCTGACGACCACGTAGTCGAAACTGTTCGACTGTTTCGAGGTGCAAGTCCCCCTGGCAGAGGATGGCAAAGACACCGTTGCGGTGCGCGTGCGTCTGTTCCTGTTGCCGATCCACGAGTGGCCCGAACTCGACGCCACGGTGCTCAAGAATTCCCTGCACGTCTTCGACGGCCACACTGTGTCTTACCTCCAGAACAAGCGCGAGGTGGACACCGGCAGCAAGCCGAAGTTGAAGATCACGAGTCACCAGATGCACCACTGGCTCCGGGTCGAGATTGCCTTCTCGGCGGAACTCGACGATGCGTTCGGGGTCGTCGCGAACATACAGCGGGGTGCGGCTCCGGCCCTACGTCGCGGAAGCGATCCTTGGCCACGGGGAGGGGCGGTTTCTTCAGGGCGCGAGCGAGATGCGCGACCACGTCACGGCCCAGCAGTCGAAGCGGGCCGCCGCGGCCAAGGCGGGGAAGGTTAGCGAGGCCGACGCGCTCCAGGCGGTCGCCCTGACGCCTGAGACCTCGCAGTCAAATTGTCAACGGAGTTGTGACATCTCGTGTCACAACTCGCCCGCCAATCGACTACTCCCATGACGGCCTGCGGATAGCGGGCCAACTTGTCGAGTGATCGCCTCCGGAACTCCGAGTCCCGCCAGCCATAGCGCGCTGGCGGGACTCGCCGGGGCGGCCACTCGGTGGGAGAATTTGAACCCGGCACAGCGCCGCGGCTCCACTGTGACCCGAGGTGCCGATGGCGAACGACACGTTACCGCCCGCCTGGCAGTATTACGCCAACCGCTCCCACGCCGCCCGCGCCGCCCACGCCGCCGCCTGCGTCCCCTTGGGCAACGGCCGGGAGGAGCAACTCGACGGCATCCTCAACGCGATCGCGACCGGCCTCGACTTCACGCCCGACCTCGTCGCGCGCCTCGAACGGCTGCCTTGGAACCGCGCCGCCAAGCACCGCCGGCTCGAGCGGACGCTGCAGCGACGCGACTCCGAGCGGGATCGCTCCGCCCGCCGCCCGCCACACAGGTCCAGGGAGTACCCCACTCTCGACGAGGAACACTTGCGGGTGGCGCGGTTCCTGATCGCGGGCGACTCTTACCGGGTGATTGCGTGCCGTTTAAGCACGACCGTCGGCGCGCTCAAGATGCGCGTCTCGCGCTGGCGTCAGGCCGTGCGAGCGGCCGACGCTGTCTGAGCGGCTCAATCGACGACAAAACCGCCGCAACCCCACGATATCGCGGGGTTACGGCGGCTTGTGGCGGGCACTGTGCGGTCGTGCCCGGTCAACGAGGTGACCCTGCGGGGATTCGAACCCCGGTCTCATCCTTGAAAGGGACGTGTCCTAGGCC
Organism: Fimbriiglobus sp.; assembly: GCA_043744775.1. GTDB lineage: Bacteria > Planctomycetota > Planctomycetia > Gemmatales > Gemmataceae > Fimbriiglobus. The sequence continues at coordinate 11,760 of JAYTUC010000015.1, forward strand.
TCTAGACGACAGGGCCAGTTCTCTCACTCGACTCC
>JAYTUC010000016.1:0-3002 GCA_043744775.1 Fimbriiglobus sp.
CGTCAGCGCCCGGAGCGTGCGCGGCGACGACGGCGTGCGCACGCACTCCGGGCGCTGACGCTTCCGGCTCGCCGGCACGCCCTACAATGACCCTCCCCCGCGCCCGCACGGTGCCGCCGCGGGACGAACCCCCGGTCCCGACGCCCCATGACGACTGCTACTGAAACGCTCGAATTCAAGGCCGAACTCAAGCAACTGCTGCACCTCATCACGCACTCGCTCTACTCCGACCGCGAGATCTTCCTGCGCGAGTTGATCAGCAACGCCTCGGACGCCATCAACAAGGTGAAGTTCAACTCGCTCGCCGACGAGGCCGGGCTGGAGGACAACCGCGACTGGCGCATCGTCCTGGTGCCGGACGCCGACGCCAAGACGCTGACGCTGCGCGACAACGGCGTCGGCATGTCGCGTGACGAGGTCATCGACAACCTCGGCACGATCGCCAAGTCGGGCACGAAGGCGTTCCTCGACGCCGTCAAGGCGAAACAGTCGAACGACGTGCCGGGGCTGATCGGCCAGTTCGGCGTCGGCTTCTACTCGGCGTTTATGGTCGCCGACAAGGTCACCGTCCACACCCGCACCAAGGGCGGCCCGGACCAGGGCGTCAAGTGGGAGTCCGACGGCCAGGGGGCGTACACGCTCGAAGCCGAGGCGAAGGCCGACCGCGGCACCGACGTGACCCTGCACCTCAAGGACGACGCCCTCGAATTCCTCAACGAGTGGAAGCTGCGCGGGGTCGTCAAGAAGTTCTCCGACTTCATCGAGCACCCCGTCGAACTCGTCACGGTCACCCCCGCCGAGGAGGCCGAGGGCGACGAGGAGGCGACGCCGGCGAGTACCAAACAAGAGGTCATCAACAGCCGCAAGGCGATCTGGCTGCGAGCCAAGAACGAGGTCACGCCGGAGGAGTACGCCGAGTTCTACAAGTCGATCGCCCCCGACTACGAGGCGCCCGCGAAGACGCTGCACTTCAGCATCGAGGGCAAGTCCGAGTTCCGGGCACTCCTGTTCATCCCGGCCAAGAAGCCGATGAACTTCGACTACGAGGAGCAGAAGGCGGGCTTGAAACTGTACGTCCAGCGCGTCCTCATCATGGAGAATTGCGAGGAGGTGTTGCCGCCGTACCTGCGGTTCGTCAAGGGCGTCATCGACTCGGCCGACCTGCCGCTGAACGTGTCGCGCGAGCTGTTGCAGCAGAACCCGCACCTCGACACGATCCGCAAGAACGTCGTCCGCAACATCCTCTCGGGCCTCGACGGCCTCAAGAACACCGAGTACGAGAAGTACGTCGCCTTCTACCGCGGCCTGGGGCCGGTGCTCAAGGAGGGGCTGGCCCGCGACTGGGAGAACAAGGAGAAGGTCGCCGACCTGCTGCTGTTCGAGCACGCCACCGGCGAGCCGGGCGCGTTCACCACTCTCGCCGACTACGCCGAGAAGATGCCGGCGGGCCAGGACCAGATTTACTACCTCGCCGGTGAGAACGCGGAGCAGTTGCGGCACTCGCCGTACCTCGAGTCGTTCCGCGCCAAGGGCTTCGACGTGCTGCTGCTGACCGACTCGATCGACGAGTTCACGCTGCCGCACCTGAGCGACTACAAGGGCAAGAAGCTCCAGGCGGCCGACCGCGGCGAGGTCAAGTCGAGCGAGGGCGACATCGCCCCCGAAGTCCAAGTCGGCTACGCCAGCCTTCTCACGGCCTTCAAGGGCCAGCTCCCCGAGGTGACCGAGGTGCGGCTGACCCGGCGGCTGACCGAGAGCGCCGCCTGCCTAGTGGTGGACGGCGGCATGTCGGCGCACATGGAGCGCATCCTGAAGCGCGCCGGCCAGGGGGCCGAGGCGGCGGGCGGCCACCGCGTGCTCGAACTGAACCCCGACAACCCCGCCGTCGTGGCGCTCAAAGAACTGCACGCCCGGACGCCCGACGACGCCCGGCTGCCGGTCTACGCGCGGCTGCTGTACGAGCAGGCGGTGATCGCCGAAGGCTCGCGGATCGCCGACCCTGTCGCGTTCGCCAAGCGCGTCAACACGCTGATCGCCGAGTCAGTGAAGTGAGCTAGGTCGGCGGTGGCACGCCGGGCACCTCCGGCGGAGTCGTTGTCAACGCCGGGCACCCACGAGGGGTGCCCCTACCAGAATTCGGCTCCGCCGCCCCCGTCGCAGGATTTCGGCTCCGCCGCAGGCGAACGGTAGGGGCACCCCTCGTGGGTGCCCGGCGTTGGCAACGTGGGTCCCGAGGGGCGTTCACTACAACCCGCCGCACCGGACGTAGAAGTACGCGTCGATCACGCCGAGCGCGACGGCTTGTACGAGGATGCCCCAGCCCAAGCCCTTCAGCGCCGGCTTCGGCCGCGTCGCCATGACCAGCCCCAGCGGCAGGTAGATCGCTTGCAGGCCGAGGTTGATCGCCAGGACGCCACGCAACTCGTCGAGCGGCAGCGGCTCCTGGACGAACGACGACCAAGCGATGACGCCGTCGATGACGCCCCAGATGCCGCACATGAACCAGAAGCCGCGAAGCGACTCGCGCGGCCCGGCGTACAGCCCGGCGACGGCCGCCCCGAGCGAGGTCAGCGCGAGGGCGAACAGCGAGGCGACGAGGTGTTGGGGGATCACGGGGGGGTCTCGCCGGGGCGTCGGGGGGGGTCCCTGATGCATAGCGAGGGCGAAGTGACTGCGTCCACCGCGGCGAACCGTTACGGTGAAGGGGGTGCCCCGCCCGACGGGGCAAGTTCTCTGTTCCCGGACCCGCCGGGCGAGGCGAACGGAAGGAAAGCACTCGGCGTGCCGGGCGGGAAATGGCGCGGTCTGGGTAGTTGTTACCGATCCCGCGGGCGACGTGCGTAAAAGTGACCGCGGACATTTTCGCGGCCGGCAAGTATTGCCCTTCCCCTGCGGATCGGCCGACGTAGTATGTGGGTACAGAACGCGGCGTGGAGCAGCCCGGTCAGCTCGCCAGGCTCATAACCTGGAGGTCATTGGTTCAAATCCAATCGCCGCAACTT
>JAYTUC010000017.1:0-11758 GCA_043744775.1 Fimbriiglobus sp.
GGCGTCGAGCCTGGCCGCGGCGACCAGGCGGATGGCCTGCCACGTCGGCGAGGCGATCAAGCTGATGAGCACCTAACCAACTTTAGGAAACGGCCCTGCCCCTCCGGCCGTTACGGCTTGCGCGGGATCGGCATCGGCGTGATGCCGTCGAAGAGGCGGCGGTCCTCGCTCCGCACGCCGCCGGCCGTCTTGTCCGACACCTGGAAGTACATGTTCGACAGCAGCCGCTGCATCTCCAGCAAGGCCGGGTCGTCCGGGGCGTCGAACTGGCCGACCGTGACGCGGCTGCCGGTGCGGTGGTGCAAGACGTAGCTATCCAGCGGCCGCGGGGTCAGGCCGGCGTGGGCCGCGGCGGCGCGGGCGGCGCGCTCCATCGACTCGCTGCGCAACGCCGTCGCCAACACGAAGGCCTGCCGCGCGGTCGAGTGCAGCAGCTTGTCCGCCTCGTCGCCGTTGAACAGCCGCTTCATCACGCTCGACTCCTGGTCCTTGCCCTGGACCGTCGCGGGCACCGTGAAGTCCTTGACGATCAGCGTCCAGTTCTTCTCGCAGCGCAGCAGGCTCAGCGGCTCCTCGGCGTTCAGGGTGAACAGCGCCGGATCGACGGCGTTGGCCTGCGACGGGGCGCGGCGGGCCGTCGGGTTGGGCACGACCATGGCGCTGCGGTAGGGGTTGATGTACTTGCCCTCGGTGACGACCTTGCCGTCGTCGCCGGGCCGGGACGTGACGGCGCGGTCCATGAGCCTCTCGTTGGCCGGCACCGGCCACTCGCGCACGGCGTTGAGCGCCTTGCGGGCGGCGTCGGCGTCCTTGAAGCCGCCGACGAGGACCGCCCACTGCGGCTCGACGGTGACTTTGGGCATGCGGTAGACCGTCGGGGCGTCGGCGTACTCGACGCCCCGCGCCGCCGCCTCGGCCTTCATCTGCCCCTGGAGTTGCAAGAACGGCGCGAGTTCGGCCGCCTTGCCGGCGCGGAAGTCGGCCCGCCGCTGCTCCTCGCGTTGCCGGTCCTCGGCGTTGCGCTCGAAGAGGTACGCGGCGGCCTTGTGCTGCGTGCGGACCAGCCCGGCGAGTTCGACCGCCTGCGCCTTGGCCAGGTCGCCGACGTAACTCTTCACACAGATCAGCCACTCGCCGTGCTCAGCACGCACGGCCCACTCGTGCGGCGGCTCCGGGGCGACGGCCGCGACCGGGGCAACGGCCGCCCGCGTCGGCGTGCGCGTCGGCGTGGACGGGACGCCGGTCGGGAAGTCCGGCAACGCCGGGGGCGCGGCCGGCGTCGGGGCGGGCGCGGCGGCCGGGGCCTTGGGGGCGGCGCGGTCCTCGCCGAAGCGCTGGGCGGCGGCGGGGTTCGGGGCGGCGAGCCAGCAGAGCAGGGCGGCGAGCGGTAAGCGGCGCATGGGCGAATTCCCCTCCGGGAGTCGGGTCGTCGGCCGCGGCATACCGCCGCGCCCGTCGCCGTGCCAGCCCGACTGGAGGGGACTTTTTCAGGCGGGGTCGGCCTGAGCGTCGGCTAGGGCCTTGGCCGTGGCGGCCGCGCCGATGAAGCCGGCGTCGCTGCCCAAGGTCGCGTAGCGGATCTGCACCCGCTCGGCGGGGTAGTCGAGGGCGTACTTGTGGACGTTCGCGCGGATCGCCGCCAGGAACGGCGGGCCGGCCGCGACCATGCCGCCGGCAAAAACAACCGCCTCGGGGTCCACGGTGGCGATCAGCGCGGACGCCCCGAGGCCGAGGTAGTACGCGGTGTCGGCGACGACCGTTTGGGCCAAGGCGTCCCCGGCCGCGGCGGCGTCGAACACGGCCTCGGCGGTCATCCCCCGGCCGCCGTCGGCGTGCAGCAGTTGGCGCAACCCTGACGGCGTGGCGGCGCTCTCGAGCGCCTCGCGGGTGCGGGCGACGACCGCGGTGGCGCTGGCGTAGGCCTCGAGGCAGCCGCGCCGGCCGCAGCCGCAGAGTCGGCCGCGGTCGGGCAGTTCGATGCGCAGGTGGCCGATCTCGCCGCCGTGGCTGTGCGCGCCTTCGAGGACCTCGCCGCCGAGGACGATGCCGCCGCCGACGCCGGTGCCGAGGGTGAACAGCACCATGCTGGCGAACTCGCGGCCCGCGCCGACCCAGAATTCGCCGAGCGCCGCGGCGTTGGCGTCGTTCTGGAAGGCGACCGGCTTGCCGCCGAACATCGCCGAGATGTGGTGCGGGACTTCGAGGTTTCGCCACGGCTTGAGGTTGGGCGGGTTCAGGATCAGCCCGCGCTCGATGTCCATCATGCCCGGCGTGGCGACGCCGATCGCGGTGATGTCGGCCAGCGCGACCCCGGCGGCGGCGGCGGCCCGGCGGATCGCCTCGGCCATCGTGGCGAGGCCGGCGTCCTGGCCGAGTTCGGGCCGCGTCGGCAGGCTGATGGCGGGGGCGGCGCGGCCGTCGCCGTCCACGACCGCGGCCTTCATGGTGGTGCCGCCCACGTCCAGCCCGACAAACTTCCGCGCGTCGCCCATGTGCCCGAACCCCCGGTGGTGCCCGAGGGGAATGATAGCAGGTGGCCCGCGCAACGAACCGGCGTCACGCGTAGTGCCAGCCCTCGCGGCGGACGCGGCCACTGAACGCGACGCCCGCCCGGCGCACGGTCCACGCCCCGACGGCCGAGACGATCGCGTCGAGGCCGTCCGCGCCGGGGTCACGCATCGCCCGGCGGGCCAGCGCCGGCGGCACGTCGATGTACGGCGCGAGGCCGTCGAGAATCGCCCGGCGGGTCCGGCGGCGCAGCGGCGTCAGCGGCCCGCCGGCCGGCTGCTTGAAGTTGCGCGCCGGCAGCCCCAGCCGCCGCAGCGTGATCGTCGGGCACGACTCGACGACGACCCGCGTCGCCGCCGCCAACTTGCGCGGCTGGAACGGCAGGACGCACGTCGCCGGGTCGTGCCGCAGCGGGTCGAGGACTTCGCGCATGCCGTGGAACGTCTGGTAGACGATGCGGTAGTGGTAGGCGTCGAAGGGCGTGCGTTGGGTGGCGTCGGTCACCCGGCGGACGTGCATCCCGAGGCCGCGCGACTGCGACCGGGCGACGCAGGCGAGGCCCCAGGCGTAGGCGGCGTCGCCCCAGGTGGCGAGGTGGCGGAACTGGCTCGGCCAGGTCGCCACGCCGTCGGGCAGCGCTTCGCACGGCAAGCCGAAAGGGAAGTTGATGGCCCACAGCGCGTGGCGGCTCGCCCGGACCGCGGCGACGAGGCCGGCGTTGACCGTCGCGCGGTCGAGGCCGCCGGCCAGCTCGCCGAGCGTGCCGAGTTCGTCGAGGCGGAGGCGGCCGCGCGTGGGCCGGGCCACGGCGAACCAGGCGGTGCGGCCCGAGAGCGCGGCCCCGCTGTAATCGACCCCCCACACGACCCGCGGCGTGCGCAGCGGGTTCCGGACACTTGGCATCGACCCACTGTAAGCCGCCGCCGCCCGGCGCGAAGGTGCGTTGCCGCCGACATCCGGGCGAAGCGCTCCGAGGCGGTTCGACCCGATTGCGTACGCCCCCGTACCGACATGACAGTTGGCTCGCCTCCGGCTTGACACGCCGCCGAACCGTCTCCATTTTTGCAGTCGGCGGGCCATCACTGGCGTCAAAAGTTGGAGGCGACGATGGACGAACTCGACAGCCCGCTCGAACACTTACTCTCGACCCTCGAGACGCCGGCGCGCGTCCGCGGCGACGTGTCCGAGCCTGACACGCTGGCGCAGGCGCTCATCGACTCCGTCACCGGGACGCCGGGCGAGCAGGCCGAGGCGATGGAGTCGATGGCCCACGCCGCGACACTGCCCCACGAGGAAGACCACGCCCCCGGCTGCGCCCTGTGCCAGCGCTGCGAGGTCTTCCCGCGGCCGATGGCGGGCCGGGGGTCGCTGCACCTGAACATGCCGCACACGCACACCCTCGGCAAGGTCCTCGTCTGGCTGACGCACGCGGGGGCCAAGTACACGCGCCGCGACGGCACCGTCGTCGTCGATGTCGGCGAGGCGGGGCCGGGCGACACGCTCGCCGGGGTCGCCGGGGTGCTCGCCTCGACGGAGCGGCGCGACTCCCGCGCGCTGTTCCAGCCGGCCGGCGAGTTGTTGCAGGCGGCCGACTACTTCCGCATCGAGTCGCTCACGACGATGCTCGCCAAGGAGTCGAGCCGCTGGCTACTCGACATGCTACGCGAGGACCGGCTGACCTCGCACTTCCAGCCGATCGTCACCGCCGACGGCCGGGCGGTCTACGCCTACGAGTGCCTGATGCGCGGCCGCGGCCCCGCGGGGGTCGTGATGCCCGGCGCGATCCTCGACGCGGCCCGGCGCTCCGACCTCGTCTTCCAGGTCGATCAGGCGGGGCGTAAGGCCGCGGTCGTGGCCGCCGTCGCCCAGAAGGTCACGGCGCACAAGGTCTTCATCAACTTCACGCCCAACGCGATCTACGACCCGACGCACTGCCTCGACAGCACGGTGCGCATGGTCGATGACGGCGGGCTGGAGCGCGGGCGGGTCGTCTTCGAGGTGACCGAGGCCGAGCGGCTGCCCGACCTGCCGCACCTGCAGCGGATCGTCGATTACTACCGCGGCCACGGCTTCGGGGTCGCGCTCGACGACGTGGGGGCCGGCTACGCGTCGCTGCAAGTGCTGTTGGGCCTGAAGCCCGACTACGTGAAGCTGGACATGAGCCTGGTCCGCGATGTCGATCGGGAGCCGCACAAGGCGGTCCTCGCGCGGAAGCTGCTGGAGGCGTGCCAGGAGTTGGGCCTCAAAACGGTGGCCGAAGGCATCGAGACGGCGGGCGAGTGGGACTGGGTCCGCCGCCACGGGGCCGACTTCGTGCAGGGCTACTACTTCGCCCGCCCCGCCGCGGTGCCGCCCGAACTCGCGGTGCCGTCGGCGTGACACCCGGCGACGGTGACGCCCGGCGGGTTTCCGCTGGCGTCAACCGGCCCGACCCGCGACGATGGGGCGGTCGTACCTCCCCGCCGCGGACTGGAGATCGCCATGCCCTTCCGGTTGCGGACTGCCGCCGTCTTCGCCGCGCTGCTCGTGCCGTCGGTCGCGGCGGCCTGCCTGTGGGACTACGACACGATCAAGCGCGAGCGGACCCGCTTCCCCGGCACGCTCGAACTCCTCACGGGCAAATTCCTGCGGCACTCGCCCGAGTTCTACGCGTGGCGTGTCGCCGACCGCACCCGGCGGCTGGCGGCCGACCCGGCGAACGTCGCGCTGCTCGACGACCTCGCCGTCGCCTACGACAAAACCGGCCGGCACGACGAGGCCATCGCGACCGCCCGGCGCACCGAACTGCTGCGTCCCGGCCGCTACGAGACGGCGGCGAACCTCGGCACCTTCCACTTCCACGCCGGCCAGTTCGCCCAGGGCTTGCCGCATGTCGGTCGGGCGCTGGCGATCAACCCCGACGCCCACTTCGGCCGCGAGCGGGTCCAGAAGCGGCTCGTCGAGTACGTCGTCGCCCGCAACAAGGCCGGCGCGCTACCGCTGGCCGACGTGACGCTCGGGCCGCCGGACGCCGGCGACGACCCGTTCGTTCACGACGTGACGGTGACGAACACCTTCGCCCACTTCCTCAGCCCCGACACCCACGGCGTGCTCGCCCCGGCGGAGTCGGCGGCGGCGGTCAAGGGCGTCCTCGGCATGATGGCGTTCGGCACGCACGACTCGCCGGTGCTGCTCGAGGCCCTCGGCGCGTGCCTGACGCAGGGGCCGCAGAACGCCGAGGCCGACGCGAAGTTGCTGGCGGCGCGGGCCTACCTGAAGGCGTCCTACGGGGTGCCCGACGGCCCGGCCCGCGCCGCCTACCGCGGCCTGGCGCGCCGCGCCCTCATGACGCAAACCGCGGCCCACCCCCCGGCGGAACAACAGATCACCCTGGCGCAAGTCGAGGCGGACTTCGGCCGCGAACTCGACGAGGGCCGCGCCTGGTACGCCGCCCTGCGCGAGCGCGAGCTGGCGTGGCTCCGCGACAGCCCCGACCCCGAGGCCGAGTTCGACAAGCTGTACGCCGCGGAGCCGGAGGTCACCGGCCTGGACGTGCGCGACCCGATGGACCCCCGCGACCGACTGACGCTGTTCCTGTTCGCCGCCGGCGTCGGCACCGTCGCGACGTTAGTCGCGGGCCTGGCGGCGTTCGCATTGTTGGTGCGCCGGTACTTGCGGCGCAGGGCGTAACAGCGCACCCGGCGAGCCGGAAGCGTTAGCGCCCGGAGTCTGTCAGTCAAGAACTCCGGGCGCTCACGCTTCCGGCTCGCCAGACGCTTACCCCAACTCCTCGACCACGGCTTGCGCCAGCAGCGGCACTAGGAACTCGTGGCGGCCGATAAGCGTGTAGCCCTTGCCGGCCACCGCGGCGGGGCGGCGTACCACGTTCTCGCCGCTGCGGTAGTGCGACACCATGTCGAGGTTCGCCGTCGTGTAGCCGCTCAAGTTCGCCCCCAGGTTTTGGGCCACCGTGAAGGCTTTCAGGAACACCTCGGGCATGATCACCGCGCTGCCGACGTTCAGGTAGACGCCGCCGGACAGTTCGGTCACGACGCCGCAGAACAGCTTGAAGTCGTTGAAGCTCGACCGGCCGATCGCCGCGCCGTCGGCACCGGGGTGCATGTGGATGATGTCGGTGCCGATGGCGACGTGGACCGTGAACGGCAGGCCGAGCCGCTTGGCCGCGACCGCCAGGCTCAGGTCGGCGTTCGGGGCCGGCAGCGCGTCGAGGAACTCGCCGAAGAGCAAGCCCAGGCCGGCGTCGGGCCGCGCCGTCACGCCGGCGATGGCGGCGTGCATCAACTCGCCCGTCTCGCGGACCATGCCGAACGTCCCGTCCTTGAGGCCCGCGGCCACGTCCTCGGAGGTCGCGCCGATCAGCGCCAGCTCGAAGTCGTGGATGCCGCCGCTGCCGTTGGTCGCGAGTGCCGTGACGATGCCGCGGCGCATCAGGTCGATCAGCACCGGCGACAGGCCGCACTTGATGACGTGCGCGCCGAAGCCGACGACCACCGGGCGGCCGGCGCGGCGGGCGGACACGATGGCGGCCACGAGCGCGCGGAAGTCGTCGCCGGCGAGCAGGCGTGGCAGGCCGGCCAGGAAGTCGGCGGCCGACTGGCCCCTCACCGGCGGCCTGGCGAAAGCGGCGGCATCGACCTTGTTCGGCCGCGCCGCCAGGGGCACCGTGCGGACGCGCGACAGGTCAACCGGGTCGGGCATGGCGGAGCCTCGCGGGGTCGGCGGCGGGCGGGGGCGGGGCGTGGCCGCCGGCGACGCGCCAGGCCGACCCGAAGGCCAGACGCAGCAGCGCGAGGCCCGGCCGGCGCCGGGCACTGTACGGCCCCCAGCGGCCCGTCAGCGCGTCGTAGAGGCCTTCGAGGATGGCGTCAGCGCTGTCGCGGAAGCCGCCCTCGCGCTCGATACTGTAGCGGTCGTAAGCGTAACGCAGGTAGTGCCGTCGCGACGCCCACGGGCCGCGCGCCGTCGGCCGGCCGCGGTGCCGGCGCAGCAGCCGCGCCAGGTTGCGCGTGTCGAAGTAGCGCTGCAGCCGCTTGCCCTCGCGCTGGAAGCTGCTGCTGCCCTTGTGCCAGACCAGCGACTCGGCGACGACGCCGTTCTTGAAGCCCGCCTCCTGGGCGCGCAGGCAGAAGTCGCTCTCCTCGTGGACCAGAAAGTACGCCTCGTCGATCAGGCCGACGCGCTCCACGACCGCCCGGCGCACCATCAAGCAGCAGCCGTTGACGATATCGACCTCCGCGACCGCCGACGCCCCGCCCGGCGGCTCGCCCTGGGCCGCGCCCGGAGTCGTGCCCGCGGGGGGCAGCGGCACGGCGAGGCGCTGGAAGAAGCCGGGCCGCGCGGGGCCGTTGAACACCACGCCGTCGGTCTGCACCTCGTGCGGCGGGGCCAGGAAGCGGATCACCGGGCCGAGGATGCCGAACTCCGGGTGGGCGTCGGCCGCGGCGACCATGCGGCAGGCGAAGTCCGGGCCGACGACCGTGTCGTTGTTCAGCAGGATGACGAGGTCCGCGCCGGTGTCGAGGGCGAACTTCAGGCCCAGGTTGTTGCCGCCGGCCCAGCCGCCGTTGCGCTCCGCCCGCAGGAACGTCGCCCAGGGGAACGCGCCGGAGAGCGCCGTGGCCACGTCCACGCGCGAGGCGTTATCGACCACGACGACGCGCGCGGCCCCCGCGAGGCCGGCCAGCGAGGCGAGGCACTTGCGGGTGTCGTCGAGGCCGTTGTAGTCCACGAGGACGATCGCCGGGGGCGGGCGGCTCATCGGGTGCGGCCCCCCGCGGCGCGCTCGAAGACGCCGGCGACCGTGTCGGCGGTGCGCTCCCAGGTGAACAGCTTGCTGCGCGCGAAGCCGCGCGCCCGCAGGTCGCGGCGCAGCGACTCGTCGGAGAGCACGCGGCACAGGCCGTCGGCCAGGGCGTCGGCGTCGTCGGGGTCGATCAGCACCGCGGCGTCGCCGGCGACCTCCGGCAGGCTCGTGCGGTTGCCCGTCAGCACCGGCGCGCCGCAGACGAAGGCGTCGAGGATCGGCAGGCCGAAGCCCTCGCTGCGCGACGGGAAGCCGAGCACCGCCGCGCCGCTCAACAGGGCGGGGATGTCGGCCTCGGGCATGTAGCCGTGGAAGAGCGCGCGGCCGCCCAGCCCCAGGCCGGCGGCCAGCTCGCGGAAGCCGGCCAGCGCCTCGGGCTGGATGCCGACCAAGAGCAGGCGGAACTCGCGGCGCAGGCCTGCCGGCAGCCGGGCGTAGGCGCGCACCAGGCCGGCCGTGTTCTTGCGGGCGTCGGCCGCGCCGAAGCCGAAGGCGTAAGGCTCCCCCGCCGCGAGGCCGTAGCGGCCGCGGGCGGCGTCGAGCACCGCCGGGTCCTCGACGCGCCGCACCGCCTGGTCCGGGGCCCAGTAGTTGACCGTCACCTTGTCGGCCGGCACGCCGAGCACCTCGACGAGGCGGGCCTTGGTGTACTCGCTGCCGGTGAGGATGTGCCGCGCCCGCCCGGCGACGAGCTTGACGCGCCGCAGCCAGTCGCGCGTCTCGGCGGCGTCGGGGGCCATGTCGAGCGGGATCAGGTCGTGGATGTTCACCACCACCGGCACGCCGCTGCGGCGCGGGCCGGTGTTGGCCGGCGAGTGCAGCACGTCGGCCCGCGCGGCGAGCGCGGCGACCGGCAGCACCGCCTGCTCCCAGAGGCCCAGGCGGCTCAGCCCGGCGAAGTCGATGCGCGACCGCGACACGTTGGCGATCGCGGCCAGGCGCGGCACCGCCTCGTCCTGCTGGTGCAGCATCGTGAACGACCAGTCCGGCCGGCGCTCGGCCAACTTGGCGTACAGGTCGATCAGCGTCTTGCCGATGCCGCGCGGCTGGGCGCGAAACACCTGCCGGGCGTCCACGGCGATGCGCATGCGGTCCCGCCGTCCTGGTAGGGTCATGTGCGGCGGCCGGGCGGCGAGTCGCGCCAGGGTGAGGTGGCTGTCGCTGCCGGGGTCGCGCCTACGGAAGTCCATTCCCAAGCCCTCGCCGTGAGTTCGGCCGCGCGCGGCCAGGTGAACCGCGCGGCCCTCCTGGCCCCGCGGGCGGCGTACTCCGCGCGACAGTCCGTGTCGCGCAGCAGCCGCGCCAGCCCGCCGGCCAGCGCGTCGGGGTCGGCCGCATCGACGACGAGCGCCGCGTCGCCGGCCACCTCGGGCAGGCTCGTCGTGCGGCCGGTGAGGACCGGCACGCCCGCCGCGAAGCCGTCGAGAATCGGCAGGCCGAACCCCTCGTACAGCGTGGGATACGCCAAGACCTCGGCCCCGGCGAGGAGCACGCCGACATCTTGCTCAGAAACGTAGCCCGAAATTCCGACGCCGTTGCCAAGACTGAGTTCCGGCGCGAACTGGGCCGCCAAGTCGGCCCGCCCGGTGTCCGAAAGTCCGACAACGACGAGCCGCACGCCACGCCGCACCTCGGCCGGCACCCGCGCCCAGGCCGTCAACAGCCCCGCCGTGTTCTTCCGCGGGTCGGCCATGCCGAAGTGCAAGACGTAGCGGTCCCCCGGCGGCACCCCGAAGCGCGCCCGCACCTCGGCGAGTTGCTCGGGCGACGGCCGCGCCGGCGGCGACGTGGAAGCCCACGGCACGACGTGGACCTTCGCCGGGGACACGCCCAGGTGCGCGACGATGCGGGCCCTCGTGAACTCGCTCGGCGTCAAGATCGCGCGGGCGCGGCGGGCGGTCCGCCGGACGTTCGCCACCCACGCCAACGCCGCCGCGTCGGTGCGGCCCGACTCCAGCGGGATCAAGTCGTTGAGCGTCGCCACCACCGGCGCGCCGGGGAACGCCGGGGCGACGCCGGCGGCGGCGTGGAACAGGTCGGGCCGCGCCCACGCGACGGCGAGCGGCAGCCGCAGCCGGGGCCACAGGTTGAGGCGGTCGCCCTTCATGCGCAGTCGCTCGCAACTCACGTTCGGCAGGTCGGCGAACGGGTCGGGCTGCGTGCCCTCGGCGTAGAAGAAGCGGAAGCGCCACGCCGGGCGGATCGCGGCGAGGGCGCGGTACTGCGCGACGGTCGTCTTGGCGATGCCGCGCCGCGGCTCGTCGAAGACCGTGCGGCCGTCGATGGCGATGGTCAGGGGTCGGGTCACGAGGCCCGCCGGTCGTCGCGGAAGCGCGCGATCAGCCCGGCGAACTTGGCCTCGTCGCGCAGCGTCCGCGCCCAGGCCTTCCCGCGCTTCGAGTTGCCGAGCCGACGCCTCACCGCCGCGTTCAGCCAGCTTTGCAGAATCCAGCGCGGCACGCCTCGGAGCGTCGGCGCGAGGCCGTCAAATGCGGCGCGGGCTTGGTAGCCGCCCCAGTAGAAGATGCCCCGGACGTACTCCGTCGTGACGCGGGCCGACGGCAGGAAGTGATCGACGCCGGCGTCGCCAACCCAGACGCCGTGGCCGCCCGCCGCGACGACCTGCTCCTGCACGCGCGTGTCGTCGCCGCTGGTGAGTTGCGCGCCGACGCGGCCGAAGTCGGGGTCGAACGGGAAGCGGTCCATCGCCGCCTTGCGGAAGGCGACGTTCGCCCCGACGACCCGCTCCGCCGGCGCGAGTCGGCGCGACGCGGGGCCGTAATCGACGAGCGCGAAGCAGATGCCGAGCACGTCGAGGTTGTCCGCGAGCCAGGCCGGCGGCGGGGCCTCGAACCACGGCCGCACGGGGCCACCGAAGAAGTCGGCGTCGGGGTGCGCCGCCGCCGCCGCCGCCATGCGGGCGAGCCACTCGGGGTCGGCGAGCACGTCGTCGTCGGTCCAGAGGATGAGCCGGCCGCGGGCCACGGTCAGGGCGCGGTTGCGGGCGTGCGAGTGGCCCTGCTTCGATTCGGTGAGCGGCACGAGCGGCAGCCGCCCGGCGTGCCGCGCCAGCACCGATGCGGTGGCGTCGGCCGAGTTGTTATCGACGACGACGACCTCCCAGGTCAGCCCCGCCGGCACGCGCGAACCCGCCAGCCGCGTCAGCGTCTGGTCGAGCAGCGTCGCGCGGTTCCAGGTGCAGATGGCGACGGTCACGTCGGTCACGTCGGTCACGGCGACACCGCCCGGCCGTGGGCGTAGGCGAGCAAGAGCGCCCCGAAAACTAGGCGGTACGCCACGAAGACGCCGAGGCTGTAGCGCTTGAGGAAGTGCATGAGCCACGCCACGGCGAAGTAGCCGACGACCGCCGACACGAGCGTGCCGACGGCCAGTGACACCAGGTCGTCACTCGACGCGAACAGCGACGCGTGGTCGGCGGGGTCCGGC
>JAYTUC010000018.1:0-2989 GCA_043744775.1 Fimbriiglobus sp.
CACGCAGAACAGCACCTCCTGCTCGGCCTTGGTGTAGCCGCCCTTGCCGCTCAGGATCGTCACGCCGCGGCCGAGTTCGCTCAGGATCGCCGCCCGCACGTCGTCGCTCTTCTGCGACACCACCAGCACCGCGTTGTACGCCTCGAGGCCGTGCAGCAGGAAGTCGATCGTCTTCGAGCCGGCGAAGTACGTCAGCCCGGAGTACAAAGCCGGCTCGACGCCCAGGAAGAACGCCGCGGTGCCGAAGATCACGACGTTCAGCCCCAGCACGACTTCGCCGACGGTCGCCGGGGACTTCTTGCTCAGCAACACCGCGAGGATTTCGGTGCCGTCGAGTACGCCGCCGCCGCGGATCGCCAGGCCGACGCCGGCCCCCACGAAGAAGCCGCCGAAGGTCGCCGCGAGCAGCTTGTCGGTCGTCGCCACGGGGAACGGCACGAACGCCAGGGCCAGGGCAATCGCCACGATGGCGACCGTGCTGCGCAGGGCGAAGCGGCCGCCGACGTGGCGGTAACCGACGACGACGAACGGGCCGTTGATGACCACCAAGAGCAGCGGCAGCGGCAGGTCGAGGAGGTTGGCCAGCAGCATCGACACGCCGGTGCAGCCGCCGTCGATGAAGTGCGCCGGCAGCAGGAAACTCCCGATGCCGAGCGACGCCAGGGCGACCCCCGCGGCGATCGTGCCGTAGGCGTTCAACTCGCGGGCGACGCGGACGGCGAACCGGGGGCGGGCGACGATCACTTGGCCTGCTTGGCGGCCATCACGCGGGCCACCTCGGCGCAGTCCTTGTCGCCGCGGCCACTGAAGCAGAGCACGACGACGTCGTCCTTGTCGCGCTTCGAGGCGATCCGCATCGTTTCGACCAGCGCGTGGGCCGTTTCGAGGGCGGGCAGGACTCCTTCGAGCCGGCCGCACTCGTGGAAAGCGTCGAGCGCGTCGTCGTCGCTGACGTTGCAGTAGCGCACCCGCTTGGCGTCCTTCCAGTAACTGTGCTCCGGGCCGACGCCGGGGTAGTCGAGGCCCGCACTCACCGAGTGAACGTCCGCCGTCTGGCCGTCGGGGTCTTGCAGCACGTAGCTGTAGCTGCCGTGCAGCACCCCCGGTGCCCCGTAGGTCAGCGTCGCGGCGTGGTCCCCGGCCTTCAGGCTGCGGCCGCCGGCCTCCACACCCACGAGTTCGACTTCGGCGTCGTCGACGAACGGGTAGAACATCCCCGCCGCGTTCGAGCCGCCGCCCACACACGCCGTCACCACGTCCGGTAGTCGGCCGATCTGGTCGAGGCACTGCTGGCGCGTCTCGACGCCGATGACCGACTGGAAGTCGCGGGTCATGCGCGGGAACGGGTGCGGGCCGACGACGCTGCCGATGATGTAGTGGGTGTGCTCGACGCTCGACATCCACTCGCGCATCGCCTCGTTGGTCGCGTCCTTGAGCGTCCGGCTGCCCGACGTGACGCCGTAGACCTCCGTCCCCATCGCCTGCATGCGGAAGACGTTCAACTCCTGCCGGCGGATGTCCTCGACGCCCATGTAGACCTTGCAAGTCAGCCCGAACAGCGCGGCCGCCGTGGCCGAGGCGACCCCGTGCTGGCCGGCCCCCGTCTCGGCGATGATGCGCTGCTTGCCCATGCGCTTGGTGAGCAACGCCTGGCCGATGGCGTTGTTGATCTTGTGCGCCCCGGTGTGGTTCAGGTCCTCGCGCTTGAGGTAGATGCGTGCCCCGCCGGCCGCGGCGGTCAGGCGTTGGGCGAAGTAGAGGCGTGACGGCCGGCCGACGTACTCGGTGAGGATGTCGTGGAACTCGGCCATGAATGCCGGGTCTTCGATGGCGCTGCGGTAGGCCGCGTCGAGTTCGTCGAGGGCGAACATCAGTGTTTCGGGGACGAACCGCCCGCCGTAGCGGCCGAACCGCCCGAGCGCGTTGGGGACGTGCGAAATCGCGGCGAGGGTGTCTTCGGCGACCGAGGTCATGGCGGCGTCTCACGCGGGAAAGCGGCTACGCTCTAGTGTTGCAAGCCGCCGCGACGTTTCAACCGCCGCGATCGAATTCCGGCAACCCGCCGCCGCGACAGCCGAAGTCCGAATCGGAGAAATGTGCGGATTATCCTTGCAACGCCCCTTGCTCCTGGGTTAGCCTACGGGCACGTCACCTGCTCCGGTGACGTGCCCGTAGGCTAACCCAGGAGCAAGTCGATGGCCCTCTCCAAGTCCCGCCCGACGCTGCAAACCCTCGACGACCGCATCGTGCCGGACGCCACCCCGCTGCCGAACCTGCCCGACGGCACGTTTAGCGGCCCCGCCACCGGCCAGGCGTCGTACTCCACGCCGTCCACCGGCCTGGGGTCCTACGACTACGGCTCCTACGGCAACAACTCCTACACCGCCCCGTCCGGCACGGCGTCCTACGATTACGGCTCGTCCGGCAACAACTCGTACACCGCGCCGTCCACCGGCCTGGCGTCCTACGACTCCGCCTCCGCTTCGGTCAGCGGGTCCGGGTCGTACTCGCTGCTCTTCGACAGCGGCTCGGGGTCCGGTTCGTCCGGCAACAACTCGTACACGTCCCCATCCAGTGGCACGGCGTCCTACGACTACGGCTCCACAGGCAACAACGCGTACACCGCGCCGTCCGGCGGAGCGTCCTACGACTCTGGCTCCACGGGCAACAACTCGTACACGTCGCCGTCCACCGGCACGGCGTCCTACGATTCGGGCTTGTTCGGCAACAACTCGTACACCGGCGTGGGGAGTTCCGGCGTCGGCGACCCCCTGACCGGCATCGGCACGGGGCCGTTCGGCTACACCTCCACCGGCAACAACTCGTACGTCCTCACCGCCTCGGACGGTGGCACGTGGTCGTACTCGTTGCCGCTCTTCGGCGGCGGCTCCGGCACGACCGAGTACAACGTGTCCTACAGCAACAACTCGTACACGTCCCCGGCCACCGCCATCGGGTCGGACATCCCGCCCCCCGCGGGCACCAACAT
>JAYTUC010000019.1:0-2975 GCA_043744775.1 Fimbriiglobus sp.
GCCTCGGCCTCCGCAAGGAAGCGGATCAGCGCGACCGTCCCGGCGTGGCCGCTGCCCAGGACCATCTTGAGCGCGCACGGCCGGTTCAGGCTCGTCTGCACGGCGTCGTAGACGACGCCCATGCCGCCGCGGCCCAGCTCGCCGACGATCGCGTACCCCGGCGGGGCCGACGGCAGCCCGCGCGTCGCCGCGGCCGGCGGCTCGTGGTCGCGGGTGGCGTCGCCGTCGTCATGGTCGAAGGTGCGGGTCTCGGACATGCTCACTCCGGGGTCGGGCCGCCGGCGTCGCGGGGCCGGCGGTGCCAGGGTACCCGAACGCCGGCCGCCGGGCACCGTCAAAAGCCCCATCGACGTTGAGAATCGCCCCGCCCGCTGGCGTCCGGCCGCGCCCCCGGCTATTTGTAACCGCCCCACGCCCCCCCCGGAGACTGCCATGCGGACGCTCCTCGCGCTGCTCCTCGTCGCCACCGCCGCCCCGACGCTCTCGGCCCAGGCCGTGAAGCGGCCGGTCACCCCGGACGACTACTTCACGCTGCGCACGGTCACGGAGTTCACGGAGTCGCCACACGGCCACGGCGTCGCCTTCGCGCTCGCCACCTGGGACGCCGCCGACGATGTCCGCAAGTCCGACGTCTGGCTGGCCAGCGGCGACGGGACGAACACGCGGCTGACCTTCGACCGCGCCAACGACCGCCACCTCCGCTGGACTACGGAAGATCCGAGTAAACTCCTCTTCCTGGGCAACCGCAAGCGGGAGGGCGAGACGAAGCCGCCCTACGACGGCAAGACCCAGGTCTGGAGCGTCCGCACCGGCGGCGTCCCGCAGGCCGTCACCCGCGTTCAGGGCGGCGTCACCGGCTACGACTTGGCGGCCGCGAGCGGCGCACTGTTCTACACCGTGGACGCCGAAACCACCGACGACGACGACTTCGCCAAGCTGCGGGCCAAGTACGCCAAGAACGAGTACGGCCACGGCGTCCGCAAGGTGAGCGAGCTGCACAGGCTCGACCTGCAAACCTGGATCGACGAGAAGCTCCCGACCGCCAAGCGTTACATCCGCGAGTTCGCCGTCAGTCCCGACGGGACTCGCGTGGCGATGGTCACCGCGTCGGACGACAGCGTCGTCAAGAGCGAGGGCGAGAGCCGCGTCGACGTCTGGGAGGGCGGCAGGACCGTCACGCCGCCGACGGAAGTCTACCGGGCCAAGGCCGCGTCGCCTTACGCGTGGCTCGAAGGCTTGACGTGGGCGCCGCAGAGTAGGCAGTTCGCCTTCGTGGCGGTCCACGACGCCTACCCGGCCGAAGTCATCGTCGGCACGCTCGGCGTGGACGGTAACGATTGGGGCGTCACCAAGGTGAAGCGCGACGGCTGGCAGGTCGTCGGCTACGGCCGCGCCGTCGGGCCGCCGGTGCAGTTCCAAGACGGCAACGACGAACTCGTGATCCAGACCGAGGCCCGCGGCCTCGTGGGTTACGGGCTGTACGACCTGTCGCAAAATCGCATGAAGCCGAGGGCGACTTCGGGCAACGTCACCGGCGTCGCCCGCGACCTGAGCGTCTGCCTGAACTCGACCGCGACGACGTTCCCGGAACTCCTCACCGAGAACGGCAACGCCCTCACGAACCTGAACCCGCAGGTCAAGAGTTGGCAACTGCCGTCGGTGACGCACGTCACCTGGAAGGCCCCCGACGGGACCGAGGTCAGCGGCGTGCTCGAACTGCCCTACGGCCACATGCCGGGGACGAAACTGCCGCTGGTGGTGGGGATTCACGGCGGGCCGACGACCTCGTCGAAGGCCGACCTCGCCTTCGACCCGCACAACGGCCGGCTCTACTTCGCCGCCGCCGGCTACGCGGTGCTGCAAGTCAACTACCGCGGCAGCACCGGCTACGGCGACAAGTTCCTCACCGACCTGATCGGCCGCGAGAACGACATCGAGGTCAAGGACATCCTCGCCGGCATCGCCCTCCTCGTGAAGGAGGGCATCGCCGACCCCGACCGCGTGGCCTGCATGGGCTGGAGCAACGGCGGCTACCTGACCAACTGTTTAATCACGCTGAAGGACTCGCCGGTGAAGTTCAAGGCGGCCAGCAGCGGGGCGGGCATTCTCGACACGGTGGCCGAGTGGGGCTTCAACGACGAGCCGGCGTACCCGGTGGTGTTCAAGAAGGGTGCCCCGTGGGAGACGCCCGAAGTCTACCGCGCGACCTCGCCGACCTACGGCATCGGCAACGTCACCACGCCGACGATCGTGCACGTCGGCGGGGCGGACGAGCGTTGCCCGCCGGGCCACAGCCGGATGCTGTACCGGGCGCTGCGGGAGTACCGCAAGGTGCCGACGGAGCTGGTCGTGTACACCGGCGAGCCGCACGGGCTGACGAAGATGAGCAACCGCCGGGCGAAGATGGAGTTCGACCTGGCGTGGTTCGGCAAGTACGTGAAGTAGGCGTCGAACCCCCTCACCGGAGCCGCCATGCCGCCGCGCAGCCACGTCTACGACAAGGGCGTCGAGCCGGTCCCCGGCTACCGCCTGACCGACTACCTCGGCGGCGGCACTTTCGGCGAAGTCTGGAAGACGATGGACGTGGCGACCGGCCGGCACTTCGCGCTGAAGATCATCGACCTCTCGTACAGCAGCAGCGCGCTCAAGGAGCTGCGGGCGCTCAAGCTAGTGATGGACCTGAACCACCCGAACTTGGTGCCGATCACGAAGGCGTGGCTGAAGGACAAGCACGGCCAGTCGCTCGACCTGCACACCGTCGATCTGGTACGCCAGAAGGGCAAGCTGAGTCAGCTGCTGATCCTCATGGGCCTCGGCGAGCGGAGCCTGAGTGCGAGGCTCAAGGAGGTCAACCGTACAAGCGACAACGCGGCGGACGACGAGGAGCCGGCCACGGTCGGCATCCCGCCCGCGGAACTCCTCAACTACATGCTCGGGGCGGCCAAGGGCATCGACTACCTCAACGCCGCCCGGCA
>JAYTUC010000020.1:0-2970 GCA_043744775.1 Fimbriiglobus sp.
GGCGACTACTTGAGCGGAGATATCAACGATGCCACTGATGCCCAAGCGGGTCAAGTTTCGAAAAAGCCAGCGCGGCGTCGTAAGGGGTAACGCGACCCGAGGCAACTACGTCTCGTACGGCGACTTCGGGCTACAAGCCCTCGAAGGCGGCTGGCTGAGCGCGGAGTGCATCGAGTCGGGCCGCATCACGATGACGCGGTTCGTGTCGGGCGAGGGCCGGTACTACATCCGCGTCTTCCCCCACAAGAGCATCACCGCCATCCCCGCCGAGACGCGGATGGGCAAGGGCAAGGGCGAGCCGGAGTACTGGGCGTCGGTCGTGAAGCCGGGCCAGATCCTGTTCGAGGTGGGCGGTATCCCCGAGGCCCAGGCCAAGGGCTGCCTGGCCCGCGTGGCGTACAAGATGCCGTTCAAGTGCCGGTTCGTCCCGCGACGCCCGGCGATTTAGTGATAGCATGGACGGGACCGACAACTACCTCGGGGCGGCGTTCGCCCCGAGTGACCGTTTGAGACCTGGCGACTTGGTGGGACCATGAACTCGAGTGAACTGCACGGGATGAGCGACGACGTGCTCGCCCTCACGCTCTCGGACACCGAGAAGTCGATCTTCAACTTGCGCTTCCTCGCCTCGACCGACAAGAAGAACACGTCGAGCGAAGTGAAGAAGTCGAAGAAGGACATCGCCCGCGTCAAGTCGGAACAGCGCCGCCGCGAACTCGTCAAGATGGCCGCGATGCCGGACGGCGCGTTGAACGCCGCGATCGCCAGCGAGTCGGCCAAGGTCGAAGCCCGCGCCCCCGGCAAGCGGCGCGCCCTGCGGACCTACCAGCGGCTGACCGTCATCCAGACCGTGCGGGCCATCAAGCTCGCTTCCAACCCGACCCCCACCCCGGCGACGGCCGCAGCGATTCCCGCCACGACCGGGAAGGGAAAGTAACTCATGGCCGACACGACCACCCCTCCCGCCACCACGGAAGCCGCAGCCCCCCTAGTCCGGGGCGTCCGTCGCATCGTGACCGGGATCGTCACCCGCGACAAGAACCTTAAGACGCGCCGCGTCGAGATTCAGACGCTGGTCAAGCACCCCAAGTACGGCAAGTACATCAAGCAGCGCACCGTGCTGTACGTCCACGACGAGAAGAACGAGTCGGCCCTCGGCGACACGATCGAGGCGATGGAGTCGCGGCCGCTGTCGCGCACGAAGCACTGGCGGCTAACGCGAGTCGTCAAGCTCGCCCCGAGCCGCACCCTCTCGAACATCGAGGGGTCGAAGAGCCTCGCCGGCAGCCAGGTTGACGAAGCCACGGGCGTTAAATCGTAACGGCCAAATGACCAGGCCGTCCGCGGCCGCTTACGGGATGTGACCATGATTCAGATGTATACCTACCTTGATGTCGCCGACAACACCGGTGCCAAGGAAGTCATGTGTATCCAGGTCCTCGGCGGCAACAAGCGCCGCGTGGCGTACCTGGGCGACCTGATCCGCGCGAGTGTCAAGAAGGCGTTGCCGGGCGGCGATGTCAAGCCGGGTGACGTGATCAAGGGCGTCGTCGTCCGCACCCGCGTGGCGACCCGCCGCGAAGACGGAAGCTACGTCCGCTTCGACCGCAACGCCCTGGTGTTGCTCGACAACGACAACAACCCGCGTGGCACCCGCATCTTCGGCGCGGTGCCGCGGGAGTTGCGGGCCAAGTTCAACAAGATCATCAGCCTCGCCGCCGAAGTCGTGTAGTTGAAGATGTAGCTTGCGATTTGTTGGGTTTGTTACTCAGGGTGTTGTGATGTTCATTCGCAAAGACGACCTGGTTGAAGTCACCTGCGGCGACGACAAGGGCAAGCGCGGCAAGGTGCTGCGGGTGGTCCGCGCCGACGAGAAGGTCGTCGTCGAGGGGGTCAACCGCGTCTACAAGCACATGAAGCCGAGCCGCGGCAACCAGCAGGGCGGCCGTCTGTCGAAGGAGATGCCGGTCGCCGTGTCGAACGTGTCGCTCATCGACCCCTCGACCGGCACCCGCACCAAGGTCGGCGTCCGTTACGCGGCCGACGGGACCAAGGAACTGTACGCCAAGAAGAGCGGTGCCCGCATCCGCTCGCTGAGCAAGCCCAAGCCCAAGTTCGCCAAGCCGGCGTAACTTCGCGAATCGCAACGACGGCGGGGCTTGTCCCCGCCGTTGACGTTTGGACTGACCGCAATTTTTCCTTTGCCTCGCGTCGCCCGTCGGGATGGGTCACGCTCCACGGCACTTGATGGAGTCGATTGATGAGCCGGATGCTGGAGAAGTACAACAAAGACGTGGTGCCGGCGCTCAAGGCCAAGACTGGCCGCGACAACGCGCTGAGCTTGCCGAAGATCACCAAGATCGTCTTGAACATGGGCGTCGGCAAGGCGCTGCAAGACAAGAACCGCATCGGCGAGGCGGTCGAGCACCTCGGCCTGATCGCCGGGCAGCGGCCGCAGATCACCAAGGCCAAGAAGTCGGTGTCGGCGTTCCGCCTGCGCGAGGGCCAGGAGATCGGCTGCCGCGTGACGCTGCGGGGCAACCGCATGTTCGAGTTCCTCGACCGCTTCATCCACCTCACGCTACCCCGCATCCGGGACTTCCGCGGGGTGTCGCCGAAGTCGTTCGACGGCAACGGCAACTACAACATGGGCCTCAACGAGCAACTCGCGTTCGCGGAGATTGACCCGGACAAGGTGAACTTCACGCAGGGCATGGACATCACGATTTGCACGTCGGCCAAGAACGACGAAGAGGCCCGCGAGATGCTGAAACTCCTCGGCATGCCGTTCCGCGAGCAGTAAGTCGCTTTCGCACAATCACACCGCAAACCGCGTCGCCGGGTGGGCCGTCCCTCCCGGCGGCTTCGTTTGATGGGACCTCGGTTGTTCTGCCGCCGGATTGGGTGGCGTAGCACGAAGAATTTCGGCAGGAGATCCTCGGTCACATTTCGAGGCGGCCCCCACATCTA
>JAYTUC010000021.1:0-38574 GCA_043744775.1 Fimbriiglobus sp.
TTTCAGATTTTACTGAGCGGCCTCAGCCTGGAAAACATCAGCGGGGTGCCCGTGCTCGGGGTGAGCCGGCTGCCGCTGCACTCCTCATTCAATCAGTATCTCAAGCGCACTGTGGACATCTGCGGCGCACTCACCGGCCTGCTCCTGAGCGCGCCCGTCATCGCCGTCTTCGGTCTCATGGTGTGGCTCGAAGATCGAGGCCCTGTCTTCTACGGACAGACCCGCATCGGACGCGATGGCAAGGCCTTCCGCATCTGGAAAATCCGCAGCATGAAGCGCAACAGTGAGGCCCATGGAGTCGGCTGGACGGTCAAAGGCGACAAGCGGCTGCTCAAGTGCGGGGCCTTCATGCGGAAGTGCAACATAGACGAAGTGCCGCAGTTCTGGAATGTGCTCACCGGCGAGATGAGTTTGGTCGGCCCGCGCCCGGAGCGGCCCGAGGTGATCGCCGCCAAGGGGTTAGCGCGACAGGTGCCCGGCTACGCCCGCCGCCTCGACGTGAAGCCCGGCGTGACCGGCTTCGCCCAACTGCAGCTCCCCGCCGACAGCGACCTCACGAGTGTCCGGCACAAGGTCGCCTACGACCTGTACTACATCGCCAACCGGTCGCTGCTGCTCGACGCGCGGCTGATCCTGGCGACCGTCGCCAAGACGGCCGGGGTGTCGATGCCCTGGCTGCGGCGGCTGTTCCTGCTGGCGCGGCGGGAGCGGGTCGGGCAGTTCTTCCGCACGCTGACGCCGCAGGCCGACCCGCCGGCGGGCGAGAGTGCCACGCAGTTCCAGGCGGTCTAGCCCGGCCATGACCGCCCTCCGCCCGCGCGTTTTGTACCTCACGCACCGCGTGCCGTTCCCCCCGGACAAGGGGGACCGCATCCGCAACTACCACGTCCTGCGGCAGCTCGCCGCCCGCGCCGAGGTCTGGCTGGTCGCGCTCGCCGACGAGCCGGTGCCGCCCGAAACCCTCGCCGCGCTGCACAAGCACTGCGTGCGCGTCGCCGTCGTGCCGGTCAACGCCCGCTTGCGGAAGCTGCGCGCCGGGCTGTCGGCGCTGGCCGGGCGCAGCCTCACCGAGGGGGCGTTTCGCGAGCCGGCCGTCGATGGGGTCGTCGCCGGCTTTCTGCGGGAGGCCCGCTTCGACGCCGTGCTCGTCTCCGCGTCCGGGCTGGCCCCGTCCCTGCGCCGCGGCGGGTTGCGCGACCTGCCCGGCTTCGTCGATCTGGTCGATGTCGATAGCCAGAAGTGGCTCGACTTCGCCGCGGCCGTCGGCGGCTTCAAGCGTCGGCTCTACCGCTTCGAGGCGGGCCGAATCCGCAAGCTCGAGTGCGAACTGCCCGGCTGGGCGGCGGCGGTGTCGCTGGTCAGCCCCGCCGAGGCACGGCTGTACGAGTCGTTCGCCGGGGCCGGCACCGTGACCGTCGCCACCAACGGGGTAGACCTCGACTACTTCGCCGCCGTGCCGCCCGAAGCCCCGACGGTGCCGGCGTGTGTGTTCGTCGGGGCGCTCGACTACCTGCCCAACGTTGATGCGGCGGTGAGTTTCGCCCGCGAGGTCTGGCCGGCGGTGCGGGCGCGGGTCCCCGACGCCGAGTTCCACGTCGTCGGCCGCAAGCCGACGCCCGAGGTCGTGCGGTTGGGCGCGTTGCCGGGCGTCGTCGTCGTCGGCCAAGTGCCGGACGTGCGGCCCTACGTCGCCCGCGCCGCGGTCGTCGTCGTGCCGATGCGGCTGTCGCGCGGCCTGCAAAACAAGGTGCTCGAGGCGATGGCGATGGCCAAGGCGGTCGTGGCCGCGCCACCGGCGCTAGCGGCGCTGGCCGCCGCCCCCGGCCGCGACCTGCTGTGCGCCGACGCCCCCGCGGAGTGGGCCGAGGCCGTCGCCGGCCTGCTCGCCGACCCGGCGCGCCGCCGCGAGTTGGGCGCGAACGCCCGCGCCTTCGTCGAGCGGCACCACCACTGGAGCCGTTGCCTGGAACCGCTGCTGGACCTCGTGACCCGAACCGCCGTCGAAAGTGCCGGTGCGCCCTGACTTCACTCGACGAACGCACCCCGCCGACCGCCACCGCCCCCGCGTCGGCGTTGCCCGTCGTCTTCGACACCCGCGTGGTGAGCGGCTCCGGCGGCGGCCCGGACAAGACCATCCTGAACTCGCCGCGATTTCTCACCGGCCTGGGGTACCGCATGATTTGCGGCTATCTGTACCCCCCCGGCGACCCCGGCTACGCGCAGATTCAGCGTCAGGCCGAGCGCTACCGCGCCCCCTTGATCTCGGTGCCCGACCGCGGCCCGTTCGACTGGCGTGTGGTCGCGAAGCTGGTGCGCGTCTGCCGCGAGGAGAACGTTGCGGTGTGGCACGGCCACGACTACAAGACCAACGCCCTGGGCCTACTCTTGAAGCGGCTGTGGCCGATGCGGCTGGTGACGACGCTGCACGGCTGGGTCGAGATGACCGACCGCACGCCGCTGTACTACCGCATCGACAAGCTGTGCCTGCCGAAGTACGAGAAGGTGATTTGCGTCAGCGAAGACCTCTTCGAGGCGGCCCTCTCGGCCGGCGTCCCGGCGCAGAACTGCGTGCTGATCGAGAACGCCATTGACGGCGACGAGTACCGCCGGCGTCGCACCGTCGCCGAGGCCAAGGCGGCGCTCGGTTACCCGGCCGGGTGCCTGCTGATCGGCGGCGTCGGCCGGCTGTCGCCCGAAAAAGCGTTCGACGCCCAAATTCGCGCCCTCCCGACACTCCTGGCGCGCGGCCTCGACGTGCGGCTCGTCGTCGTCGGCGAGGGCGGCGACCGGCCGCGGCTCGAAGCCCTGGCACGCGAGTTGAACGTCGCCGACCGCGTGTCGTTACCCGGCTGGCAGTCCGACGTGCGGGCCACGTTCGAGGCGATGGACCTGTTCGCGCTCAGCAGCCTGCGCGAGGGGCTGCCGAACGTCTTGCTGGAGGCGATGGCGCTCGAAGTGCCGTGCGTGGCGACGCGCATCGCCGGCATCCCGCGGCTGATCCAGGACGGCCGCAACGGCTTCCTGATCGACGCCGGCGACCAGGCGGCCCTCGACCGCTCGCTGGCCGGCCTGTTGGAGAACGCGAACTTGCGCGACCTGTTCCGCCGCGCCGCCCGCAACACAATCGAGACGCGCTACAGCTTCCCGACGCGCATGGCCCGCCTCGCGCGGCTCTACGACGACCTGCTGGCCCGCTAACGGGGAGACACCTTGACCGAGACCGTGGCCGCGTTCGAGCGTCACCTGCTCGACCACCTCGACGACCGCGCGGCGTGGAGCGCCTACGCCGACTACCTGACCGAGCAGGGCGAACCCCGCGGCGACTTCATGCGCGTGCAGCTCGCCCTCGAAGACGAGTCGCTGC
The DNA here is from genome assembly GCA_043744775.1 of Fimbriiglobus sp. GTDB lineage: Bacteria > Planctomycetota > Planctomycetia > Gemmatales > Gemmataceae > Fimbriiglobus. The sequence goes on from JAYTUC010000021.1 coordinate 3,365, forward strand.
CGAAGGCGGAGCGGCGGGCGTTGCACGAGGAGGAAGAAGAGCTGCGGGTGGCGAACTTGGGAACGCTGGTCGGCCCGGCGGTCGCGGCAAGTTCCTTCGACGCCGAGGGCCGGCCCAAGCCCAAGAAGGGGTGCCCGAAGTTCACGTTCCGCCGCGGCTGGCTTTGGGCGGCCGATCTTCGCGGCACGCGAAAGTTCCCGAAGGGCGAACTTCGACAGCCGTGCTGGCGCTGGCTCCACACGCTCGAACTGGGCGACAGTAAAACCCCTTTCGCGGGAGTCTCGTTCGCCGGCAACCTGCGCGACCTGTACTGCGACCCGGATGAGAATTCGATCGCCGGCGACTTCAAAGGGTTGAACGCGCTCTTCGCGACGACGCCCCGTCTCGAACGGCTGACCCTGCCGTGCGCGACGGCCGGGGACCGGGGGATCGGCTGCTTGATCAACTCCGGCCTTCTCCACCGGCTCAAGTTCCTCGACCTGCGACACGGCCACGTCACTGACGCCGGGGCGTTCGCGCTGTTCGAGGCCCTCAATGGCACGCCGCACATGCTCGAAGCACTGCGGCTCGAGTTTCTCGCGCTGACCGACGCTGGCATCCAAGCCCTGCGTCGGTTAAACTTGGCGTCCCTCGACGCCGCTGCCGAGTACGCTTACGGCACCGGCAACTACCTGACGCAGGGCGACTCCGAGTAAACTAGGCGAGCCGGAAGCGTCAGCGCCCGGAGTTCCCCGATACGCGAGGAGCTCCGGGCGCTGACGCTTCCGGCTCGCCTTTAACCCCGAGACCCCCGATGCGGACCTTCAGTTACTCGGACGCCAAGTCGCACAAGTTCTGGACGATCGACGTGCAGGGCACTGGCTTCGCCGTCACCTACGGCAAGATCGGCACGGCGGGGCAAACGGCCGCGAAGGCGTTCGCCACGGCCGAGAAGTGCCAGGCCGAGGCCGACAAGCTCGTGCGCGAGAAGACCGGCAAGGGCTACGTCGAGACGACGCCCAAGGCGAGCGTGTCCGACGACGAGGCGTTCACCAAGACGCTGATCGCGCGGCCGGACGACCGCGCCGCCTGGAGCGCCTACGCCGACTACCTGAGCGAGCGCGGCGACCCCCGCGGCGAATTCATGGCGGTGCAGATCGCGCTCGAAGACGAGTCGCTGCCGAAGGCCGAGCGGGCCGCCCTCAAGAAGACCGAGGCGGCACTACTCAAGCAACACGAGCGCGACTGGCTGGGGCCACTGGCGGCGTTCACGATCGATTACGTCAGAGACGCAAAGGCGTACAGCAGCGACGCCCAAGTGACGCACACGTTTCGCCGGGGGTGGGTCACGGGGTTAAACATCCCGCAGTTGGGCGTGAACTTGGCGCGGGCGCTCGTGCGGTCGCCGGGGTTGTGCTTCCTTCAGGAACTCTCCATCATCACCGAGTGTTGCGAGTTCCCCGCGGGGCCGCGAGTGCAGGAGCACGCCGACGGCACCTACGAGCCGGGGCCGGATGTCCCCGCGGACGCCGACGAACAGACGGCCGCTTACCACGCCCTGGCGCGCTTCCCCCACTTCGCCTCGGTGCGCGGCTTCCGGCTGGGCGGCGCGGACCGCGACAAGGGCGAGCCGTTCACGGACGAGGACCAGTGCCACACGGACGGCACGTTCGCCCACCACCTCGTCAAACAGATGCCCAACGTCGAGCGGGTCGTCTTGAGGGCGCACCGCGTCGAGACCGCGAAGCTCTTCGCCCTGCCGATGCCGGAGTTACGCGTCTTGGTGCTGGACCACCTCAAGCGCTACCCGTTCGACAAGCTCGCCGAGAACAAGACGGTCACCAAGCTGACGCACCTCATCGCCCACCCGCACGGCACCGACTACGACGCCGACGACGACGACGGCGAGTCCGGGGCGATGGCGTACATCCGCATGAAGCACCTCCGGGCCGTCTGCCGGGCCGGCTGGCCGCTCGAATTCCTACGGCTCAGGCTGACCGACTTTGGCGACGCGGGGGCCAAGGAGATCGCCGTGTCGGGCGTCCTCAGGAGCTTGAGGCATCTCGACCTCGACTCCGGCTGCATCACCGAAGTGGGGGCCGCAGCGCTGGCCGCAAGCCCCGACTTGAAGGGGCTCAAGGTGCTCAGCCTGAACTCGAACGCGATCCACGGCGTGGGGGTGTCAGTGCTGAAGACCGCATTCCCCGCTGTGAAACTGGACTCCCAGCACGACCAAGTGCCGCCGTTCGGTGACGAGATCGACTACCTCTCTGACGGCGATATGGAGTGACGCCGCGCTACGTCGTCGTCTGCAACCCCGACACGCCGCGCGGCCGGGCCTACCCCGCGGAGCTGCGCGACTTCTGGGCGGCGCACGGGGTCACGCCCGAAGTCGTCGTCGTGCCGTGGGCGGACATCGTCCCCGTCGATGGCTGCCTCGACGGACTGTCGGCGCTCGACCGGCCGGCGGTCGTCAAACTGGAGTCGCCCGGCAAGTGCGACGCCGTGTACCGCCTGCTGCTTGACGCCGGCAGTCGCGAGACGCCGGGGGAAGCCCGCCGCAGTTGGGCCAACCTCGACTTGCCGAAGGGCTTGCTCGTGCGGCCCGGCCTGCACTTCGCAGGCTTCCGCCGCGTCCTGCGCGGGCTGAAAGCCTCGTTCGCCGCCCGCCCGCACCTCACGCCGACCGCCGACCCCGCCGCCGTGGCACAGATGTTCGACAAGACCGTCGCGGCTGCGCGGCTGCGCGCCGTCGGCGTGCCGGTGCCGCCGGAGTTGCCACCACGCTTCGAGGCGTGGTCCGACACCTTCGCGGCGATGTCCGAGCGCGCGCCGCTCTACGTCAAACTCAACGCCGGCTCGTCGGCCGTCGGCATCGCCGTGGCGACCCGCGATAACCAACTCCTCAAGCTCACAACGACGGTGTTGCACCGCGACGGCGCGTTCTATAACTCGCGGCGGCTCCAGCGCTACGCCGGCTGCGAGGCGTGGCCCGTCCTCGATTGGATTGTCAGCGAAGGAGCGATCGTCCAGGCCGAAGTCCCGGCGGCGCGGATCGGCGGACGCAAGTTCGACGTGCGGGTGGTGTGCTACTACGGCAAGCCGGTGGCGTCGATTTTCCGGCTCAGCGACGGGCCGATTACGAACCTGCACCTCGGCGGCAGCCGCGGCGACTTCGCGGCGTGCAAGGCGACAATCCCGCCGCGCGACTGGCTCGACGGCCTCGACCACGCCTCCGACGCGACCGAGGCGTTCGACTCCGCGGTCTGCGGGGTCGATCTGATCTTCGAGCCGGGCCACCGCAAGCACGCGGTCCTCGAAGTGAACGCCTTCGGCGACTTCTTCCCAGGGCTGACGACGGCCGACGGCTTGCCGCTGCGGTTCCGCGAGATCGCCGAGACGGCGCGGCGGGCGGGGTGGCTCTGACCCCGGCGAGCCGGAAAGCGTAAGCGCCCGGAGTTCTTCGCGCACGCAGATTCCAGGCGCTGACGCGAAGAACTCCGGGCCCTTACGCTTTCCGGCTCGCCGGTCACTCCCTTCGCTCGCGCGTCGGGATAACAAGAGGTCGCCCGCCTTTTGTCACGCCGCGCTGCCGCGCGTCGTATCTTGAATAGTATCTACTCCCGTTCGCCCGCCGTGAAAGCCCGCCCCGCATGGACATCTCCGCGAAGAAGCTCGCCCGGCTCATGCGCGCCGACCAGCCGATCGAGGTCCGCGGCTCGGCCGTGGTCGTCGCGTCGGAACTCGGCGTCAAGGACGCGGAGATCAACGCCGAACTGCTCGAACGCCTCTCCGACGAGTCCGACGCCGTGCGCATCCAGGCGATCAAGGCGGCCGGCCGGCTCAAGCTCACGAAGTCGCTGCCGATCCTGCTGGAGCGCATCACCCTCGGCGGCGAGGAGGCGAAGCTCTCGGCGGAGGCGGCGGCCAAGCTCGGCGCGGAGGCGGTGCGCAAGCTGCAAGACCTCATGAACAGCGTCGCGCCGGGGCTGCGCCGGGTCATCGCGGTCGCCCTCACCGGGGCCGGCGGCGCGGGCGTCGAGGCGGGGGTGCAGGTGCTGCTCGACCGCGACCCCAACGTCGCCGCGGCCAGCGCGTCGGCGATGGTCGGCCGCGTGCCGACGATGCCGGCGGAGCAGAAGGCGCGGCTCGTCGAGGAACTCGTGGCGCTGCTCGCCGACAAGAAGGCGAAGCTGCCGACAGCGTCGGAGCTGTCGCTGATGAAGGTGCTCGCGGCGCTCAACGACCCGGCCGCGGCCGACGTGGTTTGGGACCGCACGGTGCCGCCGTACCCGCCGGAGGTGCGGGCCGCCGCGCTCGCGGTTGTGGCCAACTGGATGCCGGCCGACCCCACCAAGGAGCAGTTCCGCCGGCTGTTCTTGTGCGCCTCGGAGACCGGGTTCAACATCGTCGCGCCGGCGCTGCTGGCGTTGAACAAGGTCGCCGTGACGGACAAGATGCTGCCGGAGTGGTCGAGGCTGTTCACCGCCCCGGACATGGCCGCGCGCAAGCTCGCCCTCGAAAAGCTCGGCGACCGCGACACGCCCGAAGTCGCCGACGCGATCATGGCGCAGCTCGACCACCACGACCGCAACATCGGCGAACTTGCCCGCAAGAAGCTCTCGAAACTGGAGCACGGCCGCGAGCGCCTCGGCGGGGCGCTGCTCGACGCCAAGACGGCCGACGAGGCGTGGCAACTCGCCCGCTCGGTCTCGGCGTTCGCCGGGGAGTTCCCCGACAAGCTGCGCGAGTCGATCTTCGCCCGCGGCTGCAAGTACGTCGAGGCCGGCGACCCCCGCGTCGATGCCCTGCTGTTCCTGTTGCGCGAAGTCGATAGTGCGAAGCTGCGCGACCGGCTGTTCGAGCGGGCCGTCGAGTTGCGTAAGAAGAAGGACTACGACACGGCGTTGAAGTACCTCAAGGTGCTGACCCGCGACCCGTCGGCCGGCTACCCGATCCGCCTCGAGGCGGCCCTGTGCGGCCTGAAGAAGTCGGTTAAGGAGATCGCCGCCGACTCGCGCGGCAACGACCCGTGCCTGCGGCTCTTCGAGCAGACGCTGGGCCACCACGCGGCCGAGACGCTGGGGGCCGTCGAGGCGGCCAAGTGGCTCGACGAGGCGGATTTGTTCTACGTCGGCTTCCACTTCGTCGAGCGGCTCGGCACCGAGAAGGAGTTCGGCGCGGGCGTCTTGCGGCTGGTAGTCAAGGCGTCGCCGCGGTCGAAGGCGGCCGGGGCCGCGAAGAACAAGCTGAAGTCGGCCGGTGCGGACTGAACCTGGCGAGCCGGAAGCGTTAGCGCTAGGAGTTCTTCACGCGAACTCGAGTCGCCCACGCCGTCAGTGCGTAGACAACTCGTGTGCGTCAAGCACTCCGGGCGCTAACGCTTCCGGCTCGCCTTCTCTCCGAGGTCCCCCATGCGTCCGCTCCTCTGCCTAATGCTGCTCGCCACGCCGCTGGCGGCGCAGTCGCCCGACAAGTTCGCCGCGATCAAGCCCGCCATGCAGGCCTTCGTCGATAAGGGCGAACTCGCCGGGGCCGTCACCGTCGTCGGCACGAGCGCCGGCGTCAAGAGCTTCGAGGCCGTCGGCTACGCCAACCTCGAAGCCCAGACGCCGATGACCAAAGACACGCTGTTCCGCATCGCGTCGATGACCAAGCCGATCACCGCACTCGCCGTGTTGATGCTGCAAGAGGACGGCAAGCTGAACGTCGAGGACCCCGTCGAGAAGTACCTGCCGGAGTTCACCGGGCAGCGGCTCGTCACGTCGAAGGACGCCGGCGCGCTGACGCTCGGCAAGCCGAAGCGGCCGATCACCCTGCGCGACCTGCTGACGCACACCTCGGGCCTACCCGGCGGCTACCCGGCGGGCCTCGGCGACGTGTACGGTACTCGCAGCCGCACCCTCGCCGACACGACGCTGGTGATCTCGCAGCAGCCGCTGGACTTCGAGCCGGGTAGCAAGTGGAGCTACTGCAACGCCGGCATCGACATCCTCGGCCGCGTCGTCGAAGTCGTCAGCGGCGTCTCCTACGAAGGCTTCCTACAAGCCAGGCTGTTCGGCCCGCTGGGCATGACCGACACGACCTTCGCCCCCACGCCCACGCAGGTGAAGCGGCTGGCGCTGACCTACGGCCCCAAGGACGGCAAACTCGTGGCGGTGCCGATGCAGCTCATCGGCATCGTCGGCGTCGCACGGCACCCGATCCCCGCCGGCGGCCTCTGCTCGACCGGCCCCGACTTGGCGAAGTTGTACCAGTGCCTGCTCGGCGGCGGGGAACTCGGCGGGCGGCGCGTCATCGGCAAGGAGACGCTCGCGCTGATGACGAAGACGCAGACCGCCGACATCAAGACCGGGTTCACCGACGGCATGTCGTTCGGCTTCGGCTTCGCGGTCGTCAAGGAGCCGAAGGGCGTGACGGCCATGCTGAGTCCCGGCGCGTTCGGCCACGGCGGCGCGTTCGCCACCCAGAGTTGGGCTGACCCGACACAGAACCTGTTCATGATCCTGCTAATCCAGCGCGTCGGCGTGCCCAACGCCGACGCCTCGGTGTACCGCCAGACGCTGCAAGAGCTGGCGGTGAAGGCGGCGCAGCCGTAGGGAATTCCCGGCGAGCGGCGTGGCGTCAGCCCGCTGTTGACCGCCCGGACTGGGGGACGCAACCTGCGGGAAGTTTCCGCGGCCGCCAGTCCGGGCGGTCAACAGCGGGCTGACGCCACGCCGCTCGCCGGGAATTGACCGCCGGGAATTACCGCAGCGTTCCGCCGTCGAGGATCTGGAAGTGGTGGATGCCGCCCTTCCGCGCGTCGGTGTGCGTCCAGACGACGGCTTTAGCCCGCGTCACCTCGGTCAACTTCACCTGCCCCGATGTCGCGTGGTGGCTCGTGATGACGGTGTTGCCGTTGGCGAGCCGCTGCACCCCGCAGGCGTCGTTGATCGGCTTGCCCGGCAAGTCTTCGTTGCTCACGCGCCAAACTTCCTTGCCGGCCGGGTCGAGTTCGATCACGTAGTTGCCGAGCGTGCAGCCGACGAGCGTGTTGCCGTCGGGCAGGCGGATCGCCGTGAACGGCATGTGCGGCGTCTTGGCCTCCCACACGACCTTGCCGGCGGGGTCGTACTCGCGCACGACGCGGTCGAGCAGCTGCGGCACCAGGTAGTTGCCGTTGGCCAGCTTGCGGCTCATGCGCGTCTGCAAGTGGTGGTCCTTCGTCTGGGCCTGTAACGCGACTTCGACCAGCACTTTGCCCTCGCGGCTGACTTCGAGCAGCCGCGGCTTGGCCCCGGCCTCGGTGAGCAGCACCGACCCGTTGGCGAGCGGCTGCACGGTGTTGACTTCGCTCTGCGTGCCCTGGAACTCGAACACGGTCTTGCCGGCGATGTCCACCTCGACGGCCGCGCCGCCGGGGTGCGTGGCGTCTTTCGAGAGAGCGAGCAGCACGTTGCCGCCGGGCAGCACCCAGCCGTCGCGCGTGGCGTGCGGGTACTGCCAGGTGACCTTGCCGGCAGCGTCGAGGATGTACGTCTCGGAGCCGCAGGCGAGGAAGCCGTGCGCGGCCGGGGCGGCGATCAGGTGCGGCCGCACCTGCGCGGCAAGCAGCTTGTAGCCGGCGGGGTTGAAGTGCAGCCGGTCGGCGACGAAAAGTTCCGGCCGCGCCAGGCCCTTCGAGTCGAGGGCGAAGCTGAAGCCGTCGCAGACCGTGACGCCCGTCAACTTGGCCGCGGCGGCGCGGATCAGGCCGTTCAACTCGCGGTACTTCGGCGTCTCGTTCTCGCGCGACGGGGCCGGGTTCACCGCCACGAAGACGATCTCGGCCTTCGGGAGCTTCGCGCGGACCGCCTCGACGAACGCGGCGAAGTCGGCCGCGACCTCGGCCGGCGACCGCCCGGCGTGGATGTCGTTGCCGCCGGCGCGGAGGAAGACTTGCTTCGGGGCGTGCGGAAAAACAAGGCGGTCGGCGAAGTGAGTGCAGTCGGCGATCTCGCAGCCGCCCACACCCCGGTTGATCACGGCGTGGTCGGGGAAGTCGGCCGCGAGCGTCTTCCAGAGCCGCACCGTCGAGGAGCCGATGAACAGCACGCCGCCCTTGGGCGGGGGGCTGGCGCGGTCGGCGGCCTCGTAGGCGGCGACCTCCTTTTCCCACCGGGCGAAGTCGTGCGGCTTCGCCTCTTGGGCGGCGGCGACGCCCCCGAGGGCGAGCGCGAACAGGGCGAGGAACGGCTTCATGGCGGACTCCGTGAGAGGGGGCCGTCGTTCTAGGCGAGCGGGGGACGAAAGTCCCCCGAGACTTCCCGTGCCCGTGTGCGTGACGCCGTCAGCCGGCGGTTTTTAGCCCCTGGTTCAAGTCGTACCAGCGGCGCAGGCTGCCGTCGCAGCGGGCCAGGCCGTAGCGCGCCAGCCCCACGGTCGCGGCGCTGTACGCGAAGTACGAGGCGTACCAGGCCGGGTTCAGGCCGCCGTCGAGGGGCAGGTAGGCCAGGCCGGTGGGGACGAAGCTCGCCGCATCGCGGTGGCCGACCTTCAGCAGCGCCATGAGCAGCAGCGGCGCGCCCAGCACCAGCAGCGACGCCAGGCCGCTGGCCTGGTTGCCGGTCGAGAAGCCGCGGAAGCCGACGGCGAAGAAGAAGCACCACAGCACCGCCCCGCCGGCCGCGGCCGCGAGGGTCTCCGCGACCCCGGCCCGGCCCGAGACGCCCAGCGCGAGCCACAGCACGGCGGCGGAAATTAGGTAACCGCGGCCCCGCTTCCAAGACGCCGCGAGCGAGGCGCGCCAATAGTCGCGCGCCTCCAGCTCGGTAAGCAGCAGCAGTTCGAGGCGACGACAGCGGTCCTGCGTCGTCGTGTCCCAGAGGCCGGCCTGGAAGACCGCGGGGACGCCGGCAAGTACCACCATCGCCGTGGCGACGGCGGGGGCACCGCCCCACTTCTCGAACAGCTCGAACACCAGCCGGCCCATCCACGGCGGCCAGGCGTCGCCGGCCAGGATGTACGTCGCGTAGACCAGCGAGAAGCCGCCGGCCAGCCACAGGTTGATCTTGCCCGAGTAGACCATGACCCGCCGCACGGCCCACCACGAGAGTGGGGTGTCGCCGATGCGCTCGGCCTGCGTCGGCCGGCCGGAGTCGATCGCGCCGTAGTGCCGGTCGTGGAAGTGCCCGCGCAGCCGGAACGCGCCGCGGACCCCGGCGGCCAGCGCGACGGCCAGCGCGAACAGCGTCACGCCGCCGAGGCGCTGCCAGGCGAAGCGCTCGACGCGGTCGGGCGTGAACCAGTAGCGTAAGACGCCGAACGGGTTCCAGTCGAGGCCCAGCCGCACGCCGTCGTAGAGGAATTCGCCCAGCGCCGGCGGCAGTTGTTGCAGCCACAGCACGAGGTTCTCGGCCGCGACGACGCCGACGACCAGGTACGTCAGGATGGCGAGTAGTCCGAACACCTCGCCGGCGCGCTGCACGGGGCGCGGCTCGTAAATCCACGCGGTGAGGCACAGCCCGGCGAGCAGCCCCCAAGCCCACGGCATCACCAGCAGCGGCGTCAAGTCCTCCGGCCCGACCAGGCCCGTGAACGTCAGCCCGCCCAGCAGCGGCAGGCCGGCGAGTTGGACCATCGTGAAGCGGCAGACGCCGACGAGCGCCTCGGCGAGGAACACGCGCCGCGGCTGCACCGGCGAGGTCAGCAGGAACTCGAGCGCGAGGCTCTTGGGCATCTGCGTGAGCCGCCAGCCGACCAGCGCCGCGCCCTCGACGAGTCCGAGGCACAGCAGGGCGTACCCGGCGGCCGCGAGCGTCTCGGGCGAGCGCGCCTGGGCGACGAGGAAGGCGAGCAGACCGGTCACGGCGACGTGCCCGACGACGACCTGGCGGAAGGCGAGTTGCCGGCCGGGGGCCTGCATGGCGACGACGAAGAACGGCTTGAGCATGGCGCGGCACGCCTCGCGGGAGGGAAACACCCGCCAAGCGTAGGACACGAACCGCGTCAGCCCGCCGGGAAAAGCCCTTCGAGCACCGCGTCGGCCCCGGCGGCGTCGCCGCGGTCGTGGGTGACGTGCAGGACCGTCAGCGGCCGCCGCTCGCGCTCGTCCTTCAAGAGCGAGATCAGGTCGGCGCGGGTCGCGGCGTCGGCGGCGTTGAACGGCTCGTCGAGTAGCAGCACGCACGGGCCGAACGCCAGCGCCCGGCCGAAGGCGACCCGCTGCGCCTCGCCGCCGCTCAGGCCGACGGCGCGGCGGTCCAGCAGGTGCGCCAACTTCAAGCGCTCGGCCAGGGCAGTGACGACGGCGTCCGACTCGCGCCGGCGGATCGCGAGGCCGAAGGCGAGGTTGGCGCGCACCGTCATCGTGCGGAACACCGCGGCCTCCTGCGGGACGTAGGCGACGCGACGGCAGGCCGGGTCGGTGCCCGTCACGTCGGTGCCGTTGAGCAGCACGCGGCCCGACGCCGGGTCGCGCAGGCCGGCGATGACTTCGAGCAGCGTCGTCTTGCCGCAGCCGGTCGGCCCCATCACGACCGCGTGCGCCCCGGTTTCGACGCGGAGGTTGACGCCAACGAGCGCGAACGCCCCTTGCCGCACGGCGATGTCGCGCAGCTCGATCACGGCGGCGTCTCGGGGGCGATTCGGCGCAGGGTGAGCAGCACGGCGAAGGCCACGCCGACCATGACGAGCGACACGGCCAACGCGGTTTCGAGGTGGCCGACACTGAGTTCGAGGTAGATCGTCGTGGGCAGGACCTCGGTCTTCGAGCGGGTCACGCCGGCGAACACGAGCACGGGGCCGAACTCGCCGAAGGCCCGCGCCCACGTCAGCGTCGCCGCCGCCAAGATGCCGCGCGACGCCTCCGGGAGCGTGACGAGTCGGAACGCCTGCCACGGGGTGCAGCCGAGCGTCCGCGCGACTTGCTCCGTGCGTGGTGAGAGTTGCGCGAAGGTCGCGCGCAGGCTGCGCGTGGCGAACGCCCCGCAGACGGCGAACTGCGCGAGCACCACGCCGGCTGGCTCGTAGGCCAGCGGGATCACGTCTTGCACCGCCCGGCCGAGCGGCCCGCGCATCACTAGCAGCAGGCTGACGCCGACGACCAGCGGCGGCAGCACCAGTGGGACATCGACGAGGAGTTCGACGAGGCCGCGGCCGGGGAAGCGCGACCGCGCCAGCAGGTAGCCCAGCGGCACGCCGGTGGCCACAGCCAGCACCGTCGTGACGGCCGAGGAGATCAGGCTCAGCGCGAGCGCGGCGCGGATCTCCGGGGCGCGGAAGGCATCGAGGAGGTGCCCCGGCGACGTGGCGCACACGTCGGCCAGGAGCATCGCCGCGACCAGGGCGACGTAGCCGCCGCCGATGAGGCCGAGCGTGAGGTGGAAACCGCGCACGCTCACGGCGGCGGCCCGCCGGGGGGCGCGAAGCCGTGGGCGGCGAAGGCGCGGCGGCCGCCGTCGCCGGCCAGGAACGCCAGGAACGCCGCGGCCGCCTCGGGGCGGCGCGAGCTACTCAGGACGGCGGCGCGGACCTCGGCGCGGACGCCGGCGAGTTCGGGCAGCGGCGTGCCGACGAGGTCCGGGGCGAACTGCCGCGCCGTCGCGTCCCAGACGATCGCGGCGTCGAGCGTGCCGAGCTTGACGCCGTTGGCCGACTGCGTCACGGTGTCGGTCGTCACGGTGAGCCGTGCGTTCAGCGTGTTCCACAGGCCGGATTCCGTCAGACGCAGTTTCGTCAGCTTGCCGATTGCGGCCGTCAGCGGCGACGCCAGGCCGAGTCGCACGCCGGGGGCCGTCAGCGCGGCGAGGTCGGCCGGCACGCGGTCGGGGCGGGTCAGGGCGACGGCGCGCATCGTCGTCAGCGGCGCGGAGACGGCGGCGTGCGGGCCGCAGGCGTCGAGGTAGCTAGCGTCGGCCGGCAGGAACACGTCGGCGGGGGCGACTTCGCGCGTTAACGTGATTTGCGTGACGAGTTCCTCGGAGCCGCCGAAGCGCAGCTCGACGCCGCCGTAGTCCGCGGCGGCCGCCTCGGCGACGGGCCGCAGGCTCGCCGCGACGAGGACGACCAGCGTCGGGGCCGGCCGCGACTGGCAGCCGAACGCGGCGAGGAGTACGAGCGCGAGCAGACGCATCGGCGTGGACCCCCGTGTGACGGGAGTATCGTAGCGACCGGCGAACCAGAAGCGCCTGTTCTGTAGCTGGCCTCTGTGAGGCCGGTCTTACTCCCTGGGTCAGATTCTCGCCTCAGGGGGTAAGACCGGCCTCACAGAGGCCAGCTACAGAAGACCGGCCTCACAGCGGCCAGCTACAGAAGCCCGGCCCGCCCTGGTCGTCAGAACGGGTGCTGGACGCCGAACCAGAACTGGACCGGCGTCGCATTGTTGACCGACTTCGCCACGTCGAAGCGGACCGTGGCGCGCTCGATGAAGCCGAAGAACGACAGGTCGATGCGCAGGCCGGCCCCGACGGTGTGGGCGACGTTGCCGACGCGCCGGCCGTCGTTGTAGACCGCGCCCACGTCGTAGAACGGGGCCAGGTCGATGTGCCGCACGCCGACGATCGCGTCGGCGAAATTCCAGTGCAGGTGGCGCAAGATCGGCAGGCGGGCCTCGGCGTTGGCCACCCACAACAGGCTGCCCTGCCGCTGCGCCAGGTCGAAGCCGCGGAACAGCGTGCTGCCGCCGAGCGCGAAGAAGTCGCCGCGCTGCGGGAAGGCGGCCTGCCCCACGGCGCGGCCGACGACGGTCACGTCCGACAGGTAGCCGAGGCCGTCCGGGAGCTTGCGGGCGACGGCGAACTCCGCCTTCACCTGATGCGTGCCTGTGCGGCCGCCCTCAGGACCTTCGAGGTCGGTGACGCCGCCGGCGTAGGTCACGTCGAACCAGAAGCCGCGCTCGGGGTTCCAGTACGGCGTGTACAGGTTCAGCCGGTAGTGCAGGCCGTTGAGCCACGTCCACTGCGGCCGCTGCGACCCCGGCCCGGTTTCGCGGGCGAACGGCAGGAAGTTGTCCGAGTAGCTCGTGAAGCCCTCGGCGTAGCTGATCGGCGGCAGGTACAGGCTACTGCCGTACTGCAAGACGTAGCGGCCGAAGAGCGTCGCGCGGGTCGCGGTGCGCTCGCCGTCGTTGCTGCCGATCGGCCCGGCGACGCGCTGCTCGGCGTTGAAGCCGACCTGCGCGCGCGGCAGCGGCCAGTGGTCGATCAGCCCATCGACGCCGACGACCACGTCGCGGTAGTCGGGCCGGAACGCCGCGTACGCCCCGCCGGCGAAGGTCTGCGTGCGGTACGCCCCGACGCGCAGGCCCAAGAGGCTGCCGCGGGTGTACCACGGGTCGGGCGAGAACTGCCCGAACAGCCACGGCCCGGCGGTCACGTTCCAGCAGTCCCAGTCGTTCGTCAAGTCGGTGTCGTGCAGGAACGAGTAGAACGGCACGGCCTTCACGTTCGGCCGGTCGTGCCAGGCGTTGTTGCTGGGGTCGGCGTCGAGTAGCACCGCGTCGGGGTCGATCTTCACTTGCGTCGGCGCGGCGGGCAGGTTCAGGCGCACGGTCACGACGCGGCCCGTGGCGTCGGGCACGACTTCGAGGTTGTAGCGCTCCACGTCGGCCGGGTTCGGCACGCCGCCGACCGGCACGCGCACGGGGTAGCCGTCGCCGGCGGCGAACTGGAAGCCGAGGCTCGTCGGCTCGTCGTACTCGCGGTGCTGCGACACGGTCACCTCGACGCGCACCGGCTTCTCGCCGGCCATGCGGGGCACGACGGTCGGGGCGGCCGACACCTTGACGCGATCGACCGACCAGTCGGTCAGGCCCTTGTCGTAGACCCAGCGGTCGAACAGCTCGGCCCACTGCGGGGCGGTCGCGGGGCCGGCGTAGGCCGTCAGCTCGGTTTTGAGCGTCTCGGCGGAGAGGAGTTTGAAGCTGTACTTGTGGACGAGTTCGCGCGTGAAGTCGAGGAACGCCGCCTCGCCGAGGCGGGCCTCGATGAGCGCGAAGACCTTCGAGCCGCGGTCGTAGGCCCCGCTGAAGAGGCCGACGAGGTGGCCGAACTCCGGCAGCGGCCCGGCGGCGGCGGGGGCGTCGCGGCGGCGGATCGCCCCGTACAAACTCGCGTTGCGGTAGTTGTCGCGCTTGATGTTCGGCAGCCAGCCGCCGCCCTCGGGCCAGGTCAGGAACTCGTTGTTGCGGCCGACCTTCGCGTCGAGCAGGCGGTGCGTGAAGTAGGTCGCCGCCCCCTCGTCCATGAAGGTCTCGCTGTAGCCGTTGGTCCCGACGAGGTTGTACCACCACTGGTGGCAAATCTCGTGCGACACCAGGTACTCGACGTAGCCGCGGGCGAGGTGCGGCATGTCGAAGACGCGCTCATCGACCATGACGATGCCGCCGCACTCGTTACCGTTCCAGCCGAAGTAGCTCTCGGCGATCGTGAAGTGCTCGTAGGGGAACGGCCCGAACCACGTCGCGTAGACCGGCAGCGCGACCGCCGCCATCTTCAACATCTCGCGGGCGTAGAACTCGTGCCGCTTCAGCGCCAGCACGCGCAGCTTCACCGTTCGTCCGTCGGGCATCGGGCAGTCGGCCTTGAACTCCTGGTACTTCGCCGACGCGAAGAGCGCGAAGTCGCGGCCGACGAACGGCTTCATCGTCAGCGTCTTGCGGCCGCCGCTGACACGCTCCGACGCCACGTCGGCGGAGCAGCCCAGCGCGTGGTCGGCAGGTACGGTCACACTCGCGGTGTACACACCCGCCTCGTTCCAGAACGGCTGGTGCCACGGCACGAACGGCATGTCGTGCCAGCCGCGGTGGTTGTAGTACGCGAGCACCGGCATGGCGTTGACGAGATACGTCACGCCGTCCCAGGTGCCCCAGCGGCCTTGCGTCTCGGGCAGGCGGATTTGGCCGTCGAGCGTGACGGTCACGCTGCCGCCGGGGGGCACCTCGTCGGGCAGCTCGACGGTGAACGCCGTCTGGTTGTCGGAGCGGCGGGCGAAGCTCAGCGGCCGGCCGTCGGCGGCACTCACCTTGACGATGCGGCCGTGGCCCCCGCGCTTGTCGAGGCCGTAGGACGGTTCGAGCCGCAGCAGTTCGAGGGTCTTGGCGAAGAGCAGCGAGTCGCCGGCGGGGACGCGGAACATCGGGTAGAAGTTGAAGACGAGTTCGCGCGTCGGCCGGGTCGAAGTGTTCGTCCAGGTGACCTTGGTGCGGAACTGGGTCAGGTGCGCGGCGGGGTCGATGTCGAGGCTGAGGTCGTAGCGGGGCAGGTCGGGCGGCGTCGGCGGCGCGTCGGCGGGCGCGGCCCGGCCGAGTGCCAGCAGCGCCGCCAGGATGAGCCACCGCCGGCCGAGCATCAGTCCACGCCCCCCACGCCGTCCCGGAACCGCCCGGCCGGATACCCGCGGCGGCGCGGGCGGTCTAGCCCGGTCTGACGGCCGTCGGGTACAATCCCAACTCCTTCGCCGCCCGAGGAGTTCGCCCGATGTCGTTGCCGAAGCCGCCGGACACGTTCAGCGAGTTCTCCCGCGAGTTCCCCGCCCTCACGGAGGCGTGGGCCCTGATCCGAGTCGCCGGCGAGCAGGGGCCACTCGACGCCAAGGCGCAACGCCTCGTGAAACTCGCCATCGCCGTCGGCACGGGCCGCGACGGGGCGATCAGCTCGGCCGTGCGCAAGGGACTGGCGAGCGGAGTCACGGCCGAGGAGATCGACCAGGTGCTCGCGCTGGCCGCCGGCACGGTCGGCTTCCCGGCGACCGTCGCGGCGTACTCGACCGTGCGGCGGGCGCAAAAGAAGTGACGGCGCGTCTGGTTAGCCCGAAGCGCTAGCGAGGGTCGCGGCGGGCGGTGACAACGTGGGCAGGCAACGGCCGCACGGTCACCGACCTCAAACATTGTCCCCGCCCGCTTCGACCCTTGCTAGCGCTTCGGGCTAACGCGCCTGCGGCGGGCCACAAAAAGAGGGGCATCCGGTGGCGGAGGCGTTTACGTTCTTCTGGAAAAGCCCCCTGAGCCAATGGCAGCGGTCGCCGTTCGTTGTCGGCGGCGTCACGTTCTCGCACGCCGAGCAATTCATGATGTACGCCAAGGCGTTGCTGTTCGGCGACCGCGACGCGGCCGAGTCGATCCTGCGCGCCCCGACGCCCCGAGAACAGCAAGCCATCGGGCGGATCGTGCGGGGCTTCGAGGAGGCGACCTGGGTGCTGTTCCGCGAGGGGATCGTTTACCAGGCCAACTACGCCCGCTTCTCGCAGAACCCCGACCAACGGGCGCTGCTGCTCGCTACGCGGGGCACGACCCTGGTCGAGGCGTCGCCGCACGACCGGGTGTGGGGCATCGGGCTGGCCGCGGACGACGTGCGGGCGTCCGACCGGTCGCAGTGGCGCGGCCTCAACCTGCTCGGGCAGGCCTTGACCCAAGTCCGTGACGCGCTCGCCGCGGGCAACTGAGTGGTTTCGGCTCCGCCGCAGGCGACTGTAGGGGCACCCCTCGTGGGTGCCCGGCGTTGACTGGGGCCATCACCGGAGGGGGCCACCCTCCAGCCGCTGACCCCACCGGGCAGGGTTTGTCAGGATGTACTCGCGGATCAATTCCAGTGACTCGTCGCTACGCACGACGTGTTCGTGGTAATTTCGCTGAAGCAGTTTGCCGCTGAAGCGTTGCCAACGCCCGGCAGGTACCCGGTCGTGACGAGCGACTTGAAGGCCCCGACTACGTCCCCCAGCGAAGTGGTAACGGCTCGGCCTCCCGTAACTTCGGGTGACCGAATCCGGAGGATGCCGTGCAGGTGATCGGGCATCACGACGAAGGCGTCGAGGTCAAGCGACGGGAACCGCGCGGGCAAGGAGTCCCAGACCGCCACGACCAAATGCCCGACGGCATTGAGGCGCATGGTCGCGTCGGCGACTTCGCCGAACCTGTGGATGCGGTCCTGGGTGCAAACTGTGAAGTAGTAGCAACCGCCTTGCGAGTAGTCGTACCCGACGAGCCGAATCGATCGCCGCTTGTGTTCACCGGAGTCGTCCACGGGGGTGACCTCGTTGAGTTCCGATGTCCGTAGCAATGTAGGGTCCAACGTTACAGTTGACCCGTCAACAAAAAGCACCTGACGCGGGCGTTGTCGCGGAGGGCACCCACCAGGGGTGCCCCTACAGGTCGCCTGCAGCGGAGCCGAAAACCTCGACCGCGGCGGGGCCGGCGCAGCCGAATTCTTGTAGGGGCACCCCTCGTGGGTGCCCTCCGCGACAACGCCCGCGGGCGGGATTCCCCCCAAATCCTCAGCGGCCCGCGCCGCACTTCTATAACGTCGCCATGAAGAAGTACGACGCCGTCCCCGCCGTGCCGCAGCGGCCCGACCGGACCCACACCGCCGCCGACCTGATGATGCCCGCGACCGGCCTGGTCCTCGGGCTGACCCTCGCCGCGTTCCTCTGGGGCCGCGGCGTCGAGGGCGTGCCGATGGCCCCCGCGGTCTTCGGCGGCTGGCTGCTCGGCATGGTCGCCCCGCGCCTCTACCACCACCGCTTCCGCGTCCTCGGCTGGGTGCCGGTCGCTTGCGGCCTGGCCTTCGTCACCGCGGCGCTGGCGACCGCCGCCGACGGCTGGGTGCCGGGGGCCGTCGGGCTGTTCGCCTTCTTCGAGGGCTTCACGCTAGGGTCGGTGTTGCGCTACCGTAGCCGCGCCAGCCAGGGGCGGCTCGGCCACGCGCTGGCGGGGGTCGCCGCCTTCGTCGCCGTCGCGGCCGCTGTCTGGGGCTTCGAGTCGCTCGGCGAAGCCTCCGACGCCGCGCGGGCCAACGCCACGCTCCTGCTGCTCGCCGTCACGGGGCTACTCGCCGTCGTGTCGGTGCCGATGTTCGCCCGGCCGATGGTCGAGCTGTTTGTCGAGCCGATGATGCAGTTCAGCTACGCCGTGCGGGCCGACGGGCCGGGGCTGAAGTCGATCCCGATGGACGGGCCGCTGCTGGTGATCGCCAACCACGCCGCCTTCTTCGACCCCTTCTTCGTCGCCGAAGTCTTGCCGCGGCCGGTCACGCCGATGATGACCGCGAACGTCTACGACAAGCCGGGGATCCGCTTCCTGATGCGGCGGGTCTTCCACGTCATCCGCGTCTCGGAGGTCGGCGCGCGGCGGGCCGCGCCGGAGCTGCAAGAGGCGATCGACGCCCTCGACCACGGCAAGATGGTCGTGATCTTCCCGGAGGGCTTCCTGCGCCGCAACGAAGAGCAGGTCATCCGCCGCTTCGGCCGCGGCGTCTGGCAGGTGCTGGCCGCGCGGCCTAAGACGCCGGTGCTGGCGCTCTGGATCGAGGGGACGTGGGGCAGCTACTTCTCGCACTTCAACGGCCCGCCGACGACGAACAAGCCGCGCGACTTCCGCCGGCCGGTGACCGTCGGCGTGTCGGGGCCGGTGGTCGTGCCGCCGGAGTTGCTGGCGGACCACATCCAGACGCGGTTCTTCCTGATGAATCAGGTCTTGTCGGCCCGGAAGCACATCGGCCTGACCGAACTGCCGGCGGTCGAGGTGCCGATGTCCGGCGTCGAAACCGACTGAACCGGCGCGACCGCAACAGCTTGCCAGAAATCGGTCGCTGCTCGGGGGCATTCCCTCAAGTCGGGCCGCAAGTAGGCCGGACGCAACCTACCGTGGGGTATCGCACCTGTCGAACACCCCACGGCGACGCCCATGACCACCTTCCGACGCCTCGCGTTGATGTTCTTCCTCGCCGCGCTGTTGACCGGGACGAACGCCTGCCACAGGCACTCCTGCCGCGACAACGACAGCCGCTTCCGCGA
The DNA here is from genome assembly GCA_043744775.1 of Fimbriiglobus sp. Taxonomy (GTDB): domain Bacteria; phylum Planctomycetota; class Planctomycetia; order Gemmatales; family Gemmataceae; genus Fimbriiglobus. The sequence continues at coordinate 22,091 of JAYTUC010000021.1, forward strand.
CAAGGATTGCCGGGACTAAGCCGATCGACACGTCGCAAGCGGGCGCGCGAAAAACCCCGGTGGGCGCTGGCCGAAGCCGTCGCACACCGGGGCCGGAACAGAGAAGAGGCCGGGTCAACTGAGGCCTATTTTGATCGGGAAAAACCGAAAGTCAACCCCAACCGCGCCGCGCGAGTTTTCGGCCGGCGGCTGCCTTGACCCGCCCCGCCGCGGTCGTAACTGTAAGGCCATGAAACACCGTGCCTTCGGCAACGCCGCGATCGACGTGAGTGAAGTGGGCCTCGGCTGCTGGCAACTCGGCGGCGACCAGTGGGGCGACGTGTCCGACGACGACGCGTTGGCCACCCTGCACGCCGCGGTTGAAGCGGGGACGACCTTCCTCGACACCGCCGACGTTTACGGCGCGGGCCGCAGCGAAACCCTCGTCGGGCGGTTCCTCAAGGAGTCGGGCCGTCAGGACTTGTTCGTCGCCACGAAGCTCGGCCGCTTCGGCGTGCCGGGGCTGCCCGACAACGCCACGCCGGCCAACATGCGCACCCACACCGAGGCGAGTTTGCAGCGGCTCGGCGTCGAGACGCTCGACCTGACGCAACTCCACTGCGTACCGCAACCGATTCTTGAGCGCGGCGAGGTCTTCGAGACCCTACGCACGCTGCAAGGCGAGGGCAAGATTCGCCGCTGGGGCGCGAGCGTCGAATCGACGGCCGAGGCCAAGCTGTGCCTGGCGCAACCGGGGCTGGCGTCGCTGCAAATCATCTTCAACGTCTACCGCCAGACGCCGATCCACGCGATCTTCGACGAGTGCCGAGCCAAGGGCGTCGCGGTGATCGTGCGCCTACCGCTGGCGTCGGGGCTGCTCGCCGGCAAGTACCACCCCGGCACCACCTTCGCGGCCAACGACCACCGCAGCTTCAACCGCAACGGCGAGAAGTTCAACGTCGGCGAAACCTTCGCCGGGTTAGGCTTCGAGACCGGCGTCGCGGTCACCGAGAAGTTGCGGCCGTTCGTGCCGGTCGAGTACACGATGCCCCAGTTCGCGTTGAAGTGGTGCCTGGGGTTCCCCGCGGTCACGGTGATCATTCCGGGGGCACGGAACCCGGAGCAGGCCCGCGGCAACGCGGCGGTCAGCGACTTGCCGGGGCTGCCGGCCGACCTCGAAGTGATGCTCGAAGACTTCTACCGCGCCGAGGTCGCCCCCCACGTCCGCGGGCCGGACTGACCCCGTTACGCCGCCGCGAGTTCGCACGGTTGTCGTCGTGACTCGCCCGTGCAAACCTTGCACGACGACGGTATAATGACGCACGACGACCTTCGGGCACCCTCCCGCTCCGAGTCTGAGAGTTCACGCCCATGTCACTCCTCCCGGAACTCCCCCCCGTCTCCGCGCACACCGCCCGCCGGCTCGGCTTCGTCGGCCGCGTCGTGCTGGTCGTCATTCCCGTGACACTGGCGGCGTTCGCTTGGGGCGCGCCGACGCACTTCGCCCGCTGGAGCCGCTCGCAGCCTCAAGGCTCGGTCCCGACCAGCTTCGCCGAGTGGGCCGACAAGCTCGCCGAGAATTGGGGCGGCGAGCCGAGGGCCGTGGCGGCCGGGCACCCGCCGGCCGACGGGGGCCGGCTGTTCGCCCAGCACTGCGCGCAGTGTCACGGGCCGCAGGGTGAGGGCAACGGCGTCGCGCAACTGACCACGAAGGCCCGCTACTTCGGGGCCGAGCCGTTCAAGTTCACGACCACCACCGGCACGCGCATCCCCACCGACGCCGACCTCGTGGCGACGTTGAAGCGAGGCATCCTCGGTTCGTCGATGCCGAGTTTCGCCCAACTCCGCGACGACGAGTTGGCCGCGGTCGTCGCCCACGTCCGGGTGCTGACGCGCCAGGGGGCTTACGCCCAACTCACGCGCAAGGCCCAGAAGGACTTCGACGACGGCGGCGACGAAATCGACGCCGTGAAGCTGACCGCCAAGGCCGACGCCCACGTCCGCGTCGGCACGCCGCTGTCGCTGCCGGCCGGCTTCAAGCCCACGTCGCCCGAGTCGGTCGCGGCCGGCAAGTTGGTGTTCGCGGCGTCGTGCGCGTCGTGCCACGGCCCCAACGGCCGCGGCGACGGCCCGCAGACGACCGACCCCAAGTTCGTCAACGACAACGGCACCAAGGCGATCCCGCGCAACCTGACCGCGGGCGTCTATAAGGGCGGCGGCGACAAGGCGAGCCTCTACGCCCGGCTGATGATCGGCATCCCCGGTACGCCGATGCCCGCCGGCACGACACTGACCCCAGGGCAACTCGACGACTTGCTGAACTACGTGCTGTCGATGCCCGGCACGCCGGCGAGCAGTGCTGTGGCTAGCGGGGTCAAGTAAGTCACACTTCGAGTCAGAATTTAGCCGCGGAGACGCAGAGTCGCAAAGAGAACCAAATTTCAGTTTTGGTTCTCTTTGCGACTCTGCGTCTCCGCGGCTAAATTCTCCTTTTTCACGCCAGCCCCTCGGCCGCCAGCCACTCGATCGCCGTTTGCATCGCCCCGCTCGTGACCGACACGTCGGCGGTGCTGTGGACGCAACTCGTCATCGCGGCCGTGCCCCACCAGTCGATGCCTTGCAGCAGCATCGCTTGCCGCAGGGCGTGGACTTGCTTCGCGTTCTTGGGGCCGTCGAGGCGATTCACGTCGCCGCCGAACGGCACGGGGGCCTCGTTGTCGGCCATCTCCGGCAGCGGGCGCGGGCCGTCGTAGTTGGGCAGCACGCGGACCATGCTGAAGTCGCAATAGGCGAGCCACTTCGCGCCCGAGGCGTTGAAGCGGGCGTTGATCTGGTTGCGCAACATCCGGGCCGACTCGTTGGCCGCCTCGCACACGCCGCCGGCCCGGATGCGATTCAGCGTGGCGATGCCGGCGGATGCGGAGAGCGGGTTGGCGTTGTAGGTGCCGGGGTGCTTCATCTTCGGCTTGCCCGGCCGCGGCTCGATGAACGCCAAGATGTCGGCGCGGCCGGCGACGCACCCGCCGGGCAGGCCGCCGGCGAGGATTTTCGCCAGCGCCGTCAGGTCGGGTGTGACGCCGTAGAACTGCTGCGCGCCGCCGGGCGAGACGCGGAAGCCGGTAATGACCTCGTCGAAGATCAGCACGACGTCGCGGCGGGAGCAGAGTTCGCGCAAGCCCTTGAGGAACTCTCCGCGGACCGGCACCGCCCCCCAGTGGCCGCCGGTCGGCTCCAGGATGACCGCGCCGATCTCCGGGTCGCGGGTCAGCGCCGCCTCGACGAGGTTCAAGTCGTTGGGCGGCACCGCGACGCAGACGTGGGCCATCCCCTCCGGCACCCCCGGCACCGTGACCGCGTCGTAGGGCGGGTCACTCGACACGGTGACGGCGTCGTGCCAGCCGTGGAAGTGGCCCTGGAACTTGAGGAACTTCGGCTTGCCGCTCGCCAGCCGCGCGAGCCGCAGGGCCATCATCGTCGCCTCGGTGCCGCTGCCGGTGAAGCGGACCCGCTCCGCACTCGGCACCATCTCGACGACGAGCGTCGCCCACTCCAGTTCGAGTTCGTGGCACGCGCCGGGGTGCGTCCCCTTGGCCATCTGCTCCTGCACCGCGGCGACGACTTCCGGCGCGGAGTGCCCCAGGATGTGCGAGCCGTGGCCGACGAAGTAGTCGATGAGGTCGTGCCCGTCGGCGTCGGTCTTGTGAGCGCCGCAGCAGCGATCGACCGACACGGGGAACGGCTCCATCATGCGGGTGTCGTGCGTGACCCCCGTCGGAAAGAGCGTCTTGGCCCGCTCGAAGCGTTGCCGCGACACGGGGAACTCGGCAGTGTAGCGCTCGGCCAGTGTCGGCATGGCGGGGGACTCTCGGGGTCATGGGCGTGGGGAATTGTAGCGAGGGAGGTCGGAAAGGCATTTTTGCCGCGGAGACGCAGAGTCGCGGAGAAAGCTCAGACAAAACGAATCACCGCAGAGAGCACATGAGGGCGCGGAGAAAGGCCAAAACCGTGGAGAGCTAAAACCGAGTCGGCTCCCGTGCGGCCTGCTCGTCGCGGTGACAGCCTGCCGCCAAAGGGTTTTAGCACGGTTCATTGCCTTTCTCGATTTAGCCTTTCTCCTGTGCTCTCTGCGCACTCTGCGGTCAAGTGCTTGTCTTGGTCTTCTCCGCGACTCTGCGTCTCCGCGGCAAAATTCTTTCTCGACGACTCCCTCCACCTGCCCTTACTATCATGCTCCACAGTTCCGTGACCCGCCGCGAGGGGTGCGATGACGAACCCGCCGGTCTGCAAAGTCTCCTACCGCCGCTCGCGGTTCTCCACGCGCCTCCCCGACGACCGTGTTTACACCGCGTCGCACTTCTGGCTGCTGCCGGCCGGCGAGGGCGTCTACCGCGTCGGCTTCACGCAGTTCGCCACGCGGATGCTCGGCGACCTCGTCGAGCACGGCTTCGAGGTCAAGCCGGGCGCGGCCGTGAGCCTCGGCGACACGGTCGGCTGGGTCGAGGCGTTCAAGGCGACGACCGACCTCTACTGCCCCGGCACCGGCACCTTTCTGGAGATGAACACCGCGCTGGAGACCGACCCGACGCTCTTCGACAGCGACCCCTACGGCCGCGGCTGGCTGTACGCGTTCCGCGGCGAACCCGACCCCGGCGCGACCGACGTGGCGGGCTACGTCCGGCAACTTGACCTGGCGATCGATAAGATCATGGGCAAACCCCACGGAGACGAGTCGTGACGCAGGCCCGGTACATCATGGTCGGCGGCTTCCTCGGGGCCGGCAAGACGACCGCGATCCTCCGCCTCGCGGAGATGCTGCGCGACGCCGGCGAGCGCGTCGGCCTGATTACCAACGACCAGAGCGTGAACCTCGTTGACACGGCGATGCTCGCGGCCCACGGCTTCCCCGTCGAGGAGATCACCGGCGGCTGCTTCTGCTGCCGCTTCGACTCGCTGACCGACGCCGCCGACAAGCTGAGCGAAGTCGAGCGGCCCGACGTGTTCCTCGCCGAGCCGGTCGGCAGTTGCACCGACCTGACCGCGACCGTCAGCTACCCGCTGCGCCGGCTCTACGGCGACGCCTTCTCGATCGCGCCGTACTCGGTGCTGGTGGACCCCGTGCGGGCCGAGCGCATCCTGGGCCTGGCCGCCGGCAACGCCTTCTCGCCGAAGGTCGCGTACATCTACGCCAAGCAGCTCGAAGAGGCCGACCTCATCGTCGTCAACAAGCTCGACACGCTGACGCCCGACCGCCTCGCCGCCCTCACGGCGAAGTTGGGCGAGCGCTTCCCCGACGCAAAGGTTCTCACGATTTCGGCGCGAGACGGCACCAACATGGCCGGGTGGCTGGCCGCGTTGCGGGCCGACGACCTGCCGGGCGGGGACGCGATGGAGATCGACTACGACACCTACGCCGAGGGCGAAGCGCTGCTCGGCTGGCTGAACGCGACGGTCGCCCTCGACAGCCCCGCCGAGTTCGACGGCAATGACTACTTGGTTAACCTGGCCGACGCCGTCCACCGTCGGCTCGCCGACTTGGACATTGAAGTCGCGCACCTGAAGATGACGTTGACCCCCGACGCCGGCACCGACTTGGCCGTCGTGAACCTCGTGCGCAACGGCGGCCGAGTCGAGGCGTCGCACATGCTGAACGAGCCGGTGACCGCCGGCGAGTGCGTCGTCAACCTGCGGGCCGAAGGCGACCCGGAGACACTCAAGGGCGTGCTGGCCGACGCGCTGAAGTCGCTGAGCGTGCCGGCGACGGTGACGCACGTCGAGGCGTTCCGCCCCGGCCGCCCGGTGCCGACGCACCGCATGGTTCAAGGGTGACCGGCGAGCCGGAAGCGTGAGCGCTCGGAGTCTTTCGTTCACTCGAAACGCAGACTCCGGGCGCTCACGCTTCTGGCTCGCCGGCCGCTGAGTGATTACACGAGTCGCCTCGGAGGTTTCCCCGCATGACGACGCCGCTTGACGTGGTCCCGCCGCGGGTGCTGTACTGCCACTGCGCCTACGCTGCGGTTGTGCCCAAGGCGACCAAGGAGGCCGTGCTGCGCGGGCTGACCGACGCCGGCATCGCTTTCGACGCCGTGCCCGACCTGTGCGAGCTGTCGGCGCGGCGCGACCCCATGTTGGCCGACCTGACCGGCGACGGGCCGACGAAGCTGGTGGCGTGCTACCCCCGCGCGGTCAAGTGGCTGTTCCACGCCGCGGGGGTCGAGTTGTCGCAGAACATTGAGGTCCTGAACATGCGCACCGACGCCGCCGACGCGATCCTCGCAGACGTTCTCGGCACGCCCCGCGCGGAGGTGACGGCGTGAGTGCTCTCCCGATGGCGGACGCCAAGGCGGCGACGGTCACCCGCTTCCGCGTGGCCGTGTACGAATCGACCGGGGCCGAGCCGCTCGACGCCGGCGTGCGCGGCGACCTCGTGGCGGCGCTGCTGTCGAAGGGCTACGCGGTGACGGTCGTCCGCCCCGGCGCGACCCTGGCCCGCTTCACCGCCGGCACGCTCGTCGTCCTGGGCCGCTTCACCGAGGCGAAGCCGCTCGAAGCCGCCGACGGCCCCGTGGCGATCCACTTCCGCGACGTGGCCGCCCTGACCGCCGCGCAAGCGGTCGAGGTCGTCGATGGCCTGCGTGGCGGCGAGAACCTGAACAAGCCCGGCGCGTGGAAGCCGTGGTTCCCCGTCATCGACTACGACCGTTGTACGAACTGTATGCAGTGTTTGTCGTTCTGCCTGTTCGACGTGTACGCCGTGAGCGCGGACAAAAAGATTCAGGTCCAGAACCAGACCAAGTGCAAGACCGACTGCCCCGCCTGCTCGCGCGTCTGCCCGGAAGTGGCGATCCTGTTCCCCAAGTACCGCCACGGCCCCATCAACGGGGATGTGATTGGGGCCGACGACGTGCGCCGCGAGGTGATGAAGGTCGATATCTCCGCGCTACTCGGCGGCGACATCTACCAGGCGTTGCGCGACCGCAGTGCGAAGTCGAAGTCGCGCTTCGCCAAGGAGCGTGACGAGGACCGCGCCCTCGAAGAGCGGCAGAAGTGCCTCGTCGCCCTGGGCAAGGCGCTCGAAATCCCGCCCGAAGTGTTCGCCAGTTTGCCGAGCATCGACGAAATCCGCACGAAAGCCGACCAAGCCGCCGCGCGGGCCACGGCAGCCCTGGCTGACCGATAAGAGAAAACGTTTTGCCGCTGAGACGCAGAGTCGCGGAGAAGACCGAATACCAGTGTTGCTTCGCCGGATGACAGCCAAACGGCACACGCCATATTTCCTTAAACTCGAATTCGGTTTTCTCCGCGACTCTGCGTCTCAGCGGCAAAGTTCTTCTCTCAACCCCAACCGAGGCCACCCATGATCTTCACCCTGGCCCGCCGGATGCTCTCGGAGGTCGAGCCGCGACTGCTGTGGAAGTTCGCCTTCAACTTCGGCCTCAAGGGCATGGTCTCCGTCGAGCGCTTCAAGCGCCGGCTCAAGCAGGGCGTCCACTTCCCGCCGTTCTTGTACATCTCGGTCATCAACAGTTGCAACTTGAAGTGTCAGGGTTGTTGGGTGGACGTGCAAAGCCCCCGCAAGATGATTGACAAGGCGACCTTGAACCGCGTCATCCGCGAGGCCAAGCGCCGCGGCAACTCGTACTTCGGCATCCTCGGCGGCGAGCCGTTCCTGCACCCCGACCTCTTGGATGTGTTCGACGCCCACCCCGACTGCTACTTCCAGGTCTTCACCAACGGCCAGCTCATCACCGACACGGTCGCCCGCCGGCTGCGCGACGCCGGCAACGTCACCCCGCTGATCTCGGTCGAAGGCTCTTCGACCGTCAGTGACGAGCGGCGTGGCAAGTTGAACGTGCTGAACCGCACGATGGCGGGCCTCGAAGCGTGCAAGCGCGCCGGCCTCATCACCGGCGTCGCCACGAGCGTTTGCCGCACCAACATCGACGACCTGCTCAGCGAGGCGTGGCTGCGCCGGCTCATCGACCTCGGCATCCACTACGCCTGGTTCCACACCTACCGCCCCGTCGGCCCGCAGCCGGCCGAGGGCTTGGCACTCTCGCCGGAGCAGATTTTGCAGGTTCGCCGCTTCGTGGTGACGATGCGCAGTAAACTCCCCATCGCCATTGTGGACCCGTACTGGGACCACAACGGCGAGGCGCTGTGCCCGATGGCGACCGGCGTGAGCCACCACATCGGGCCGTCGGGCGACATCGAGCCGTGCCCGATCATCCAGTTCGCCAAGGAGTCGATCCACGACGACCGCGGGATTTATAACCTGCTCACGCAGTCGGCGTTCCTCAAGGACTTCCGCGAGGCGTCGGCCCAAGCAACCCGCGGTTGCGTGGTCCTCGAACGCCCCGACCTCGTGAAGGCGATCGTGTTGAAGCACGCCGCCTACGACACGACGAGCCGGCAGACGGCCCTGGAGGAGCTCGACCGGATGACGCCGCGGACGAGCCAGCACAATCCGGGGAACGAAATCCCCGAGGAGAACTGGGCCTACCGCCTTGCGAAGCGCAACTGGTTCTTCGGCTTCGGCGCGTACTCTTAACCTTGGTGGAGAGATGAACTTTGCCGCGGAGACGCAGAGACGCGGAGAATACCAAAACCAATGTTGCTTCGCTTGATGAAGTTTCAGCAGCATGGCCCGAGGCTTTCTTAAACTTGAATTTGGTATTCTCCGCGCCTCTGCGTCTCCGCGGCAAAACTCTTACTTTTAGTTCTTGAGTTGTGAGCGTAGTTTTTCGGCCCTTGGAGTCCCCTTGATGTTGTTGCCGCTGCTTACGCTCCCGCGGGCGATGCCCGTCGCCTCGAAGCGCCCGACCCAATCCGGCGTGCCGCCGACGCGCGAGGACCGCGAGCGCGTCCGTACCTTGGCCGCCCGCTACGTCGCCGTCGTCAAGCCGGTCATCCCGATCTCGCTCGAAGAGTTGCGCACGCACGCCGAGAAGTTGACCGCCACCGAGGGGCTGAATGAGGCGTTCCAGAATTACGTCGGCGTCGTCATCAACAGCGAGGCCAACCGGGAGGCCCTCGCCGGGGTGCCGTTCGAGCGGCGACTGCTGCTGTTGCCTAAATGTTTGCGGGTCGAGGACCGCTGCCCCGCGCCCTTCGACGAGTTCGGCCTGCTGTGCAAGCAGTGTGGGCTTTGCACCATCCAGGACCTGCAAGCCGAGGCCGAGAAGCTCGGTTACGCGGTGCTGGTGGCCGAGGGGTCGGCGCTGGTCATGGCGATCATCCAGACGGGCAAGATCGACGCGATCATCGGCGTGAGCTGCCTGTCGGTGCTCGAAAAGGCCTTCCCGTACATGGAGGCCGCGGCCATCCCCGGCGTCGCCATCCCGCTGCTGCAAGACGACTGCAAGGACACGGCCATCGACGTCGAGTGGGTCTGGGACTTCATCCACCTGAGCAGCGACGACCGCACCTTCCGCCTCGACCTCGACGGCGTGCGCAGCGAAGTCGATACCTGGTTCACGCCCGAAGCGCTGCACGACATCTTGGCCGACGGCGACACGCCGAGCGAGCGCATCGCCCGCGACTGGCTGGCCCGCGCCGGCAAGCGCTGGCGGCCGTTCCTGGTCGCGTGCGTCTGGAAGGCCCTGCAAGACGACCCGACGACGCCGTTCCCCGAGGACTTGAAGAAGCTGGCCGTCGCGGTCGAGTGCTTCCACAAGGCGTCGCTGGTCCACGACGACATCGAGGACTCCGACGAGCTGCGCTACGGCGAGAAGACGCTGCACGCCCAGCACGGCGTCCCCGTCGCGCTCAACGTCGGCGACCTGCTCTTGGGCGACGGCTACCGGCTGATCGCCGAAACCGACGCCCCGGCCGCCGTGCGGGCGCAAATGCTGCGCATCGCCGCCGAGGGGCACCGGACGCTCTGCTTGGGGCAGGGCAACGAGTTGACGTGGGCCAACGAGCCGACGCCGCTCACGCCGCTGGAAGTCGTCGGCATCCACCGGCAGAAGACCGCCCCCGCCTTCGAGGTCGCGCTGCGCATCGGTGCCGCGTTCGGCGGGGCCGACCCCGACTTGCACGCCACGCTGACCGCCTACAGCGAGGCGCTGGGCATCGCCTACCAAATCCGCGACGACATCGACGACCTGACGAACCCCGACGGCGACGACCTGACCCTGACCCGCCCGGCCTTCCCGCTCGCCGCCGCTTACGAGCGCGCTAAGGGCGAGGACCGCGAACTGCTCGAACGCGCCTGGCGGCGCGCCGCCGACGCCCCGGACGCCCCGACGTTGCGCGAAGTCATCGACCGCCTCGGGGCCGGCGAGCGGGCGGAACAAATGCTCGACAGCTACAAGGAGCAGGCCGTCCGCGTGCTGCTCGACGTGCAGAACCCGAGTTTGAAGGGCCTGTTACGGCGGGTCGTGGGCAAAATCTTCAGCGTCGAGATTCGGAGCTGGTGCCGTGAGTTTGAGACTCGAAATGCTGCAAGTCGCCCGGCTGGCCCCGAAGCTGTTGGGTGACTCGGCCGACCTCGTCCGCGGCTTCCTGCTGAGCCAGCAGCACCCCGGCGGCGGCTTCACCGACCGCGCCGGCGAACCCGACCTCTACTACACCGTCTTCGGCCTCGAAGGGCTTTTGGCGCTGCGCGCCGACTTGCCAATCACGGCCACCGCCGCGTACCTGACCGGCTTCGGCGACGGCCGCGACCTCGATTTCGTTCACCTCGCCTGCCTCGCCCGCAGTTGGGCCGCGCTGCCCAAAGAGTTGCGCGCTACCGTCCCCGCCGACGCGATCCTCGGCCACGTCGAGACCTACCGCAGCGGCGACGGCGGTTACGCGGTCACGGCCGGGCAGGCCGACGGCACCCTCTACGGCTGCTTCCTGGCCCTGGGCACCTACCAGGACCTCGGCCGCAGCCTGCCCGACCCCGCCGGGATGCTGGCCTGCGCGACCCGGTTGCGGGCGGCCGACGGCGGGTACGCGAATCAGCTCGACGTGCCGCAGGGCTTGACGCCGAGCACGGCCGCGGCGGTGACGCTGTTCCGCACGCTCGACGGCCCGGCGCACCCGGAACTCGCCGCCTGGCTGTTCGCGCGGTGTCGCCCCGAGGGCGGCTTCTTCGCGACGCCGATGGCCCCGCTGCCCGACCTGCTCTCCACCGCAACCGCCCTACACGCGCTGAGTGGCCTGCACGCCGACATCGACGGCATCCGCGAGCCGTGCCTCGACTTCCTCGACACGCTGTGGACCGCGAAGGGCGCGTTCCACGGCCACTGGGCCGACGACGCGATCGACTGCGAGTACACGTACTACGGCCTGCTGGCACTGGGCCACCTGGGGGTCTGACGGCCCCGCCGCAGGCGCGGCGAGCGGCGGACGTGAGTCCGCCGTTTCCCCCGGCGTGGGGGTGACCACCATGTGCGAGCGCGGCAACTTCCCGCGGGCCGTGTCTCCCCGTTCGGGCTGGAACAGCGGACTGACGTCCGCCGCTCGCCGCGCCTGCGGCGGAGCCTACTTGCGGTCTTGCAGGCCGAGCGCGTGGCCGGCGAGGCCGTAGGGGCGGAAGGTGCCGCGGCCCCACGGCTCGAAGCCGTCCGGGCGGCGCTCGCCGGCCGCGGCGTTGTTGCGCGCTACCCACAGGCGGCCCCAGGCGATTCCGACGCGGGCGTCCTTCGAGTCGGGCGGCAAGTCGATCAGCGTGTCGGCGGCGGGCTTCGGGACGCCGGTCGTGAACTGGCCGCGCAAGCCCTCGGCCCGCGCCCAGGCGCGGGCGTCGTCGCGGGCCGTGGCCTTGGCGAACTGCTCGACGAGTGACGGCTGGTTGGCGCGGCCGGCCTGGAACGCCAGCCGCACGAGCAACGCGTCGGGCACCTCGCCGGCCTCGCGCTTGCGGCCGTCGGCGGTCAAGATCTCGCCGGCCGCGGCCACCGCCGGGCCAGGCTCCGGCGACAACTCCGCGACGAGCGCGAGCAGCTTCAGGCGGCCGTCGGTGCGGCCGGGGCGCTTGGCCAACTCGATCGCCTCGCCCGGCTTGTTCTGCAACACCATCGCCATGCCGTGGGCGGCCCGCGGGGTTTCATCAATGGGGCCGGGGCCGGGCGTGTACGCCGCCTGCTTGAGCGCCGCGGGGACCGGGTCGAGCGTCTGCGCCACGGCCGACAGCGGGGCAGGGGGGGCGCGGCCGGCCGCGAACGTCGGCAGCAGCGCGGCGACGGACGCCCCGGTCCGCGCCGCGTCGGGGCTGGCCTTGGCCGCCTCGTAGACCGCCAGGGCCGTGGCCTCGGGGTGGTCGACGTCGTTGAACAGCGTCGGCACGAGCCGCTCCATCAGGTCGGGCTGCTGGGCCTTCGCCAGCTCGCGCGCCAGCCGGCGGACGGCCCCGTAGCGGGCCTCCAGGGCGACGGGGCGCTCGCGGTTGAGCATCGCCGTGAAGGTCTGCTTCAACTCGCCCTGCACGTCGTGCGACTTCTCGCTGATGCGCGCCCGGCTCGCCCCCACCGCCGGCGGGACGTAGCGCAGCCGCTGCCCGGCGTCGGCCTGCTCCGGCGTGCCGCCGAGGGCCAACTGCGCCGCGGCGAGTTCCACGAACAGGGCGTCCCGGCCGAAGGAACTCGGCTGGTCCTCGAGTTCCTGCCGGGCGCGGCCGAAGTGCGTCAGGGCCTCGGCGAGTTGCTTCGGCGTCTTGTCCTCCCGCCGCGCCGCGTACTCGCCGGCCGCGAGGAAGATGCCCGCGCGGAACAGCGGCGACTCGCCCCTCGGCAGCGGCGAGTCGTCGGCCGGTAGGTCCTTGAGCGCGAGGCTCATCCCCTCGAGTTCCTTGGAGTCGGCGCGCGAGCCTCGGTAGGCGGCTACGCCCAGGCCCAGCAGCGCGACGAGCGCCAAGGGCACGCCGACGGCGGCGAGCTTCTGCCACAGCGGCCGCGGCTCCAACTCCGCGCGGCCCAGCCCCGCGGCCCGCAGCGACTCGCCGGTGACGTAGCCGGCGTCGGCGGACGACGTGACCCCTTCGAGCTTCTCGATCTTGCGGCCGGCCGGCATGCCGTCTTTGCGCCAGTCGGTCTTGCCGCCCTTGGCGTCGGGCACGGGGACGCGCTGGCGGGAGCGGCACTCGGGGCAGAGCACGTTCTTGCCCTGCTTCTCCCACGGCTCCGACCACTGGTGTTCGCAGTTGGAGCACTTGACGCCGATGACGCGTGTCTCGGCGGCGACCTCGTCGGGGTCGTCATTCAACGCAGTGAGGGCCGCGGTCTCCACGTCGAACGCCGGCGGGGCGGCGGCCGCGCGAACGGGGGCTTTCGCCGCCGGCTTGGCGGGCGACTTGGCGACCGTGGCCTTGAGCGCGGCCAGCGTCGGGGCGGTGCCGGTGCCGGGCTTGACGGGGACGGCGAAGACGGTGCGGCACGCGGCGTTCGCGCACGTCACCTTCTTGCCGGCGAGTTCGTCCTTGAGCCGGTACGCCTTCTTGCAAGCCGGGCACTGCATCTCGATGGCCATGCGGGCAACTCGGGGGTTCACGGGGGAGAGGTGTCCACACCATTATGAAGCCGCGCGCCCCCGCCGGCAATCGCCGCGCGGCTATTCGGTCCGCGGCAGGTACAGCCCCCGCTCGCGGACGAACTCCTCGACGGCCCGCGGCAGCAGGTAGCGCACGCTCTTGCCCTCGCCGACGCGCCGCCGCAAGTCGCGGCTGGCGATCTCCATCAGGGGGCAGGCGACGACCCGCAGCCGCACTGCGCCGACCTCAACGCCCAGGCTCGCCGCGAGGGCCTCGGCGCTGACGAGTTCGACCCCCGGCCGCGGCACGACGATCAACTCGGCGAGTTTGAGCAGTTCGCGCGGCTCGTACCACGTCGGCAGGTCGTGAAGCGAGTCCGCCCCGATGATGAGGCTGAACTCGTCCGCCGGGTGCCTCGCGGCGAGTTCGCGTAGGGTATTCACCGAGTAGCTCGGCGGCGGCAGTTCCTTCTCGATCGCGTCGAGGGCGAACGCCGGCTGCCCGGTGGTCGCGAGGGTCACCATGTCGCAGCGCGTCTCGAAGCGCGTGAGCTGGCGGTCGGCCTTGTGCGGCGGCTTGTAACTCGGCAGGAAGCGCACCAAGTCCAACCCCGCCTCGTCGCGGACGCGCTCGGCGAGGACCAAGTGGCCGACGTGGATGGGGTCGAACGCCCCGCCGAAGATCCCGACACGCATCAAAAAACCCTTGCCGGCAGTGCCAAGCTCAGTGGAGTTGAAGGGAGTCGCTCGGCTCCGGCCGAAGCCTGGCCGTCAGCTCGCCCCGGTGGCGGCTCAGAATCTCCACCATCGCGTCGTCGTCGAGGTCGCCCAAGCCACGCCCGAGGTGGACTTCGCCGAGGAAGCCGAGGTGGGCCATTAACTGCCCGAGTCGCACGTCTGGGGCGAGCGCCCAGACTTCGGCGAGCGCCGCCAGGGCCTGTTGTTGAGTGGGTTCAGTCACGGGAGCACGTCTCCGATTGTCGGCTCGGCCGCGAACGCCTTCGGCAACTGGCCGATCACCTCGACCCGGATCAATACTCCGGGGCAAAGTTTGGCCATTCGCGTGGCCCGAGTGACGCCAGTGTACAGCATCAACACGCCGTCCGACCCCTCGTAAACCCACGGGGCTGGCATGCCGGCGTCGGATCGGCCGTGGCGGGAGATTTGCCGGGCGAGCTTGGCAGTGTCCGCGCCCTGCCGACGCGACGGCGGGACTCGCAACTCGCGGGGGTCGACATCACGGAAGTCGGGCGGCATGGGGCGATGATACAAACTCCGGACGGCAGAGCGCGACAAAGGGGGGTTGTCAAGTGGCGAAAAGCCGTCATAATCACGCCTTGGTCCAACACACACCCGGTCGGGGTGCGAGGGTAACGCCACACCCCTTCACCGGGGCGGCGTGAGAGTAGCCCCGAGAGGTTCGCATGTCCGAGATCGCCAAGCTGACCGTCCACGCCCGCACCACCACCGGCACCCGCGCCGCCAAACGCCTCCGCAAGAGCGGGCTGGTCCCCGCCGTCGTGTACGGCCACAAGGAGCCGGTCGCCCAGATCGCCGTCGATGCCGTCGAACTGAACCGCGCCATCCGCGTGCTGCACGCCCGCACCTTTCGCCTCGAAATCAACGGCAAGACCGACACGGTGCTCATCAAAGAGTTGCAGTGGGACCACCTCGGCAGCACGATGGTCCACGTCGATTTCGAGCGCCGCGACATGACCGAGAAGGTCAAGGTCGCCGTGCCGATCGAGTTGCGCAACAGCCCCAAGACGATGGGCGGCGGTGTTTTGGACCAGCCGCTGCACCGCCTCAACGTGGAGTGCCCCTTCGGCAACATCCCCGAGGCGGTCCGCGTCGATATCCTGGGCCTGACGCTCGGCCGCCCCGTCCACGTCCGCGAGTTGACGCTGCCCGAGGGCGTCGTCGCGTTGGACCCGCCGGAGATGGTCGTCGTCCAGATCAAGATGGCGGGCGCGGAGCCGGCCGAGGCCTCCGAAGCGGCCGAGGGGTCGGAGCCGGAAGTCGTCGCGACCAAGAAGGCCAAGGACGACGCCGAGTAGTTTCGAGACCGGGCGGGGAGTCGGGGCGTGAAGATCATCGTCGGCCTCGGCAACCCCGGCACCAAGTACGCCGGCACCCGCCACAACGTCGGCTTCGACGTGATCGATTACCTTGCTGCCGACCCCGGATGCAGTGTGGCGCGGGCGAAGTTCCAGTCGCTCGTCGCCGAGTGGAAAGTCGGCCCGGAGCCGGTGCTGTTGGTCAAGCCGCAGACGTTCATGAACCTCAGTGGCCGGGCGGTGCGTGAGATTTTCGACTTCTACAAGCTGACGCCGGGCGACGTGCTGGCGGTCAGCGACGACTTCAACTTGCCGCTGGGCAAGTTGCGACTGAGGGGGCAGGGGAGCCACGGCGGGCAGAACGGGCTTCGCAACATCCAGGAATGCCTCGGCACCGACGCCTACCCCCGGTTGAGAATCGGCGTCGGCCAGCCGTCGAGCGGCGAGGCGGTCGATTTCGTCCTGTCCCGCTTCAAGCCGGGCGAGCGGGCCGCGGCCGAGGAGGCCGTCGCGAGGGCCGGGCAGGCGGCGCTGGTGTGGGTGCGAGAGGGCCTCGACGTGGCGATGAATCGCACCAACGCCGGCGACCCCGACGCCAAGCCGAAGAAGCCGAAGCCGCCGCGACCGGAGAAGACTGCGAAAGTGGAGCCGCCGAAGCCGGAGACCGAGACGACCGACCCGTGAAGTTACTCCCCCCGGCGCGTGGTCGGGGGGTCGCCGCGGCGAGGGCCGGGCGAACCAGGGTGACACCTTAGCCAGGATTATCAGGACCACCATGCCGATCGAAACGTACGAAACCCTGTTCATGCTCGACTCGACCCGCTTCGCGTCGGACGGCGAGGCGATCAAGAACCAACTGCACGGCACCTTGGAGCGCTACGGCTCCGAGATCCTGGTGAGCCGCATGTGGGACGACCGCAAGCTGTTCTACCCGATCCGCAAGCAGAAGAAGGCGACCTTCCACATCGTCTACTACAAGTGCGAGAGCACCAAGCA
>JAYTUC010000022.1:0-11641 GCA_043744775.1 Fimbriiglobus sp.
CAGCCCCGTCGCCTCCCGGCCACTCGTGAGGACGCGCGCGAAGCCGAGTTGCACGCAGGTTTCGAGCGCGGCGAGGGGGTCGGGCGTGCGGTCGAAGGCCCGGTGGAAGACGACCGGCACCCGGCCGGCGAGCTTCAAGAGCATCGCGCACGCCTCCTCGTGGACGCGCCCGGACTCGTCGAGCACGCCCAACACGAACCCCGCGGGGTCGTGCGGCAAGAAGCCTTCGAGGTCGCGGGCCATCACCCGCACCTCGCGCTCGTCGTAAACGAAGTCGCCGCCGCGCGGCCGCAGCATGACGACGACCGGCAGCCCGCTAATCGCCCGCACTTCGTGCAACATTCCCAGTGTCGGCGTCAGGCCGCCCAGGTCGAGCGCCGCGCACAGTTCGAGCCGGTCCGCCCCGCCCCGCGTCGCGGCCTCGGCGTCCTCGACCGTCTCGACGGCAGCTTCGATCAGGACGCGCGTCACCGCTTCGCCCCCGCGAGTTCCTTCGCCACGCGCTCGCAGTCGCGCATCACGCGCATCAGGTTGCCGCCCAACACCTTGTGGATGTCGGCCTTCGAGTAGCCGCGGGTCAGCAACTCCTGCGTCAAGATCGGGTACGTCGAGACGTCTTCGAGTTGCTTGGGCAGCTTCGAGATGCCGTCGTAGTCCGAGCCCAAGCCGACGTGATCGATCCCGGCGACTTTGATGACGTGCTCGATGTGATCGACGACGATGTGCGCGGTGCCGGCCGGGTAGTCGTTGGCCCGGTTCCACTCGCGCATCGCCTCCTTCGACTTCTCCTCGTCGTCGGGGTACTTCTTGCGCAACTCGCGGCCGACCTCGAACATTTTCTGCAAGGCCCGCGCCCCCTCCGGCATGACGAAGCCCGAGAAGAAGTTGACCATCACGACGCCGTTGTTGGCCTTCACGAGCTTGAGCACGTCGTCCGGCACGTTGCGCGGGTGGTCGGCGACGGCGCGGGCCGACGAGTGCGAGAAGATCACCGGGGCCTTCGTCGCCTTGATCGCGGCCGTCATGGTGTCCGGCGAGACGTGCGACAGGTCAACCATCATGCCGAGGGCGTTCATCTCGGCGACGACCTCCTCGCCGAACGGCGTTAGCCCCTTGGCCTTCGGCGTGTCGGTGGCGCTGTCGGCCCAATCGACGTTCTCGGAGTGCGTCAGGGTCATGTAGCGCACGCCGAGGCGGTAGTAGTCGCGCAAGACGCCCAGCGAGTTGTCGATCGAGTGGCCGCCCTCGACGCCGATCAGGCAGGCGATCTTGCCCGCCTGGCGCACGCGCAGGATGTCGTCCACGGTCCCGGCCATCGCGAAGTCGTTCGGGTATTGCGCCACCATGCGGTGGATCACGTCGATCTGCTCCATCGTCGTGCGGACCGCGGCGTTCTTCTTGGTCGTGTCTACCGGCACCCACGCCGACCAGAACTGCACGCCGACGCCGCCCTTCCGCAGGCGCGGGATGTCGGTGTGCAGTTTGCCGGTGTCGCGCGACAGGTCGATGGTGCGGAACGACGACCCGGCCTTTTGCCGCAATTCCCACGGCAAGTCGTTGTGCCCATCGACGACGAGTGCGGAGTTGTGGATCGCCAGTGCCTCGGCCGTGACGACGATCTCGCCGCGCTTGGCCGGCGGCTGGGCGAGCAGAACCGGCAGTGCGGCGAGCGCCGCCGCGAAGACCCCGACGTGTGCCAACCTCATCGCGCGACCCCCTGGCGTAGACATGGTGAGAGGGCGGCTAATCTACGAGATCGGCGCGGCGTGGGGCAGCCGCTTTGGAACGCACATTGCTAACCCTCCGCCACCGCTTGACCCGGACTTGTGAGGGGGATCAGATGCCGAAGGCCGTGATCTTCGACGTGGACGGGACGCTCGTCGATTCCAACGACTTGCACACGCTCGCCTGGCAGGCCGCGTTCCAGAACGCCGGCTTCGACTTGCCGTTCGACCGCATCCGCCCCCAGATCGGCAAGGGCGGCGACCAACTCGTCCCGGCACTGCTCTCGCCGGCCGACGACCGGAAATACCGCACGACTGTCGTCGCCGACCGCGACCGCCTTTTCCAGCGCGACTACCTCCGCCAGGTGCGGCCGTTCCCCGGCGTGCGCGAGCTGTTCCGGCGCTGCCGCGACCGGGGCGTTGACGTGGTCCTCGGCTCGTCGGGTAAGGCCAAGGAGGTCGAGCACTACGCCGAACTCCTCGGCATCGCGGAGCTTTACCGCGACCACACCACCGGCGACGACGCCAAGAAGAGCAAGCCGGAGCCGGACATTTTCGCGGCCGCCCTGAAGCAACTCGGCTCGCCGCGGCCCGAAGACGTGGTCGTCGTCGGCGACTCGCCCTACGACGCCGAGGCGGCCGGCAAGCTGGGCCTGCGAACCGTCGGGCTGCTGTGCGGCGGCTTCCCCGAGGCCCGTCTGCGGGCCGCCGGCTGCATGGCGATTTACCGCGACCCCGCCGACCTACTCGCCCGCTTCGACGACTCGCCGCTGGGCGGGCGACCGGAGTCGGCGGGCCTGGGGGAGTTCGCCTACTGGCTGGCGTTCGCCGCCGGCGCGGCGGCGCTAGCGCTGTCGGTCCAGGCGAGCCGGAAAGCGTCAGCGCCCGGAGTTCTTCGCGTTAACGCACAGTCGAAGCACTCCGGGCGCTAACGCTTTCCGGCTCGCCTTGCGCTCCACGCGTCAACGCTTCCGGCTCGCCGGGACGCCCATCGTCTTGAACACGAAGTCGGTCATCAGCCGCTGGTAGTGCTTGCCGCCAGCGATGCCGTGGCGCGAGCCGGGGTAGAACATCACCTCGAAGTCCTTGTCGGCCCGCTGCAAGGCCGCCATCAGTTGCGCGCTATTTTGCAGGTGGACGTTGTCATCGACCATGCCGTGAATCAGTAACAGCCGGCCGTGCAGGTTCGCGGCGGCCTTCACGACCGACGACGCCTCGTAGCCGTCCTTATTGTCCTTGGGCAAGCCCATGTAGCGCTCGGTGTAGATCGTGTCGTACAAGGCCCAGTCGGTGACGGGTGCCCCCGAGATGCCGGCGCTGAAGACCTTCGAGTGCGTCAGCGCGTAAGCGGTGATGTACCCGCCGTAGCTGTGGCCCTGCAAGCCGACGCGCGTCGGGTCGAGCCAGCCCTTCGCCCCCACCCAGGCGACCGCCTCTTCGAGGTCGCGCAACTCCTGCACGCCGAGACGCTTGTACGCGGTCCACGCACTGACGGCCCCCTTACCGGAGGCGGCGCGCGGATCGACGTTGAAGGCGACGACGCCGGCGTTGGCGATCACCTGCTCGGTCAGTCGGCCGGCCCAGGCGTCCTTCACCGTCGGCGTGTGCGGCCCGGCATACGTGAGTACCCACAGCGGGTACTTCTTCGACGCATCGAAGTCCGGCGGGTACGTCAAGATTCCCTCCAGAACGAAGCCGTCCTTCATCGAGACCTGCACCCGCTCGACCTTACCGAAGCTGTAGTCGCCGCGCTCCTTCGGCAACTTCGACTCGCTCAAGATTCGCAACGGCTGCGTACTGCCGACTTTGAAGATTGCGGTCACCGGCGGCGTCTCGATGTTCGAGTAGGTGCTCACGAAGTACGGCCCGGCGGGGGCGAGCTTCACCACGTGGCTGAACCCCGCGGGCGTCAAGCGCTCGACGCCGGAGCCGTCGAGTTTCGCGCGGTACAGGTGCGTGCGGTTGGGACCGTCCTTGGTGCCGGTGACGTACACGAACCCCGCCCCCTCATCGACGCGCTCGACGGTCCGCGCCTCCCAGTCGCCGGCGGTCACGGCGTTGAGCAAAGTGCCGTCGGCGGCGTAGCGGTAGACGTGCTTCCAACCGCTGCGCTCGCTCTGCACCAGGAAGCCGCCGCCCTTGAGGGGGTGCGGCGCGCCGAGGTCCTCGACCCACGCCTTGGTCGTGTCGCGGAACAGCCGCACCGGCGGGCCGTTGGGCTTGGGCCAGGTCAGGAAGTCGAGGTAAGTCTGCTCGCGGTTCTGCACGTAGGCGAACGGCACGCCGCCCAGCCAGCCGACGCGGGCGACCACCGTACCCTCCGGCTTGGCGTCGCCGAGGTCGAGGAAGACCGTCGCGTTCGTGGCCACGGTCGTGACGCCAATTTTGACCAGCGGGTTGGGGTCGCCGGCCTTGGGGTAGTTGAGGCTCTCAACGTCCGCGCCGGTCTTGAGCAGCCCCGTGACGGGGAACTTCGGCACCCGCGCGTCGTCGAAGCGCAGCCAGGCGAGCTTGTCGCCGGCCTCGCTCCACCAGTACGCCTTGCCGTTGCGGTCGAAGATTTCCTCCTCGTAAACCCAGTCGGCCCGGCCGTTGAGCACGTCCTTCGCCCCGCCGTCGGTGGTGACCGGCACGGCCTCCTTCGCCCCCGCCGTGGCGACGACGAGGTTGCCGCCCTGGACGTAAGCGACGGACGTTCCCGTCGGACTCAGTGTGAGAAACTCCCGAGACGGACCCTGACGGGTCGCGAACGGTTTGGCCGTCGAGCCGTCGGCGTAGGCGGCGTAGCGCGCCGCGCCCTCGGCGATCAGCGCGACCGTGCGGTCAGGCGTCAGGTCGCGCGGCGGCGGGTTGGTGAGGCGCTTCACCGCGTCCTCGCTTAGCCCGGCTCGGGTCAAGGACTTGGCGAAGCCGTCGGCCCCTTCGAGCGGTTGGACGCCGCCGTCGGCGACCGTCACCAGCACCGGCTTGCCGTCCTTGACGCTGCGGTAGCTCAGGCCGTCGGGCGACCAGTCGAGGACCGGCCCGGCGTCGCCCCGGCGGCCGCCGGCGAGTGTGCCGAGTTTGCCGCCGAGCATCACGTCGAGCGTGATCGGCTTCTTGGCCGGCGCGTCTTGGGCGTAGACGCCGGACGGGACCAACGCCGCGACCGCGAGCAACCACCGTGTCATGCGCGAAACTCCTGGGTTCGGTGAGCCGGAAGCGTGAGCGCCCGGAGCGTGCGCTTCAAGATCTCCGGGCGCTCACGCTTCCGGCACCGTGGCATTACCTTACCGCACCGGTGGCCCGTTGCGAACCGCCAACCTACACCAGCAAGGCGATTCCGCACCCCGAGGACGACGATGGCCGGCCTGCCGCACGACGTGCCCGCGATGCGGGCCAAGCTCGACCCCCTCTTCGACGCCGTCGCCGGGGTCCTCGTCGGCCGCCGCCCGCTCGTCGAGCGCCTTCTCACTGGCCTGCTCACCGACGGCCACGTCCTCCTGGAGGGCGTGCCCGGCCTGGCCAAAACACTCGCGGTGCGGACGGTCGCGCGGGCCCTCACGCTCCAGTTCCAGCGGGTCCAGTTCACGCCCGACCTGCTGCCGGCAGACGTGATCGGCACGCAGATCTACAACCCGCGCACCGGCGACTTCACCGTCAAGCGCGGCCCCGTCTTTACGAACGTGCTGCTGGCCGACGAGATCAACCGCGCCCCCGCCAAGGTGCAGTCGGCGCTCCTGGAGGCGATGCAGGAGGGCCAGGTCACTATCGGCGAAGCGACGCTGGCGTTGCCCCGGCCGTTCTTCGTGCTGGCCACGCAGAACCCCATCGAGCAGGAGGGCACCTACCCGCTGCCCGAGGCGCAACTCGACCGCTTCATGCTCAAGGTGCTGCTCGACTACCCGACGAAGGCCGACGAGGCGGCGATGCTGCGGCGCATGGGGTCGGTGGACGCGAAGACCGACATCCCGCCCGCGCTGAGCGCCGCCGGGCTGGCGGAGCTGCGGGGTGTGGTAGACGCGACGCACCTCGACCCGGCGGTGACCGACTACCTCCTCGACGTGGTGCGGGCGACGCGCGTCCCCAAGGAGTACGGCCTCGACCTGGCCGGGCTGATCGAGTTCGGCGCGTCGCCGCGGGCGAGTTTGGCGCTGGTGCGGGGGGCCAAGGCGCACGCCTTCCTGGCCGGCCGCGGCTACGTCGTGCCGGACGACGTGAAGCAACTCGCCCCCGACGTACTGCGGCACCGCGTCGTGGTGTCCTACGAGGCGGAGGCCGAGGACCTGAAACCCGACGACCTGATTCGCCGCGTCCTCGATCACCTGCCGGTGCCATAGCCGCGACGACGATGCGACCGGCTCGCCCTCGTTAGCCCCGCGTCGGCTCGACGACGACGGCGGTGCCGTAGGCCAGCACTTCGGTCACGCCGGCCATCACCTCGTTGGCGTCGTAGCGCATCGCCACGACCGCGTTCGCGCCCACGTCCGCGGCGTGCCTGAGCAACAGCGCGAAGGCGTCGCCGCGGGCCTTCTCACACAAGTCACTGTAAATCGTAATGTTGCCGCCGAACATCGTCTGGATGCCGGCGATGAAGTTGCCGCCCACGCCGCGCGACCGCACGACGATCCCCCGCACGACGCCGACGTTGCGCGCGACGCGGTAGCCGGGCAGTTCGAGGGCAGTCGTGACCATCGACGAGTCGAGGGCGGGCATGGGAGTCTCCGAGAGTGGGACCGTGGGGTCGCCGGAGTGGCGGCCCCGTCACGAGCTTCTTCGCCGCCCGCGGACGGAGATTTGATCTTGCGGGCGAGTCGCTACTTCGGCGCGGCCGGCACGACGACCGCCGGCGAGCCGGAAGCGTCAGCGCCCGGAGTCCGAGTTTCGAGGTACAGCTCGTCGAGCTGCAGCACCGCGGCGACATCGACGACGCCCTGCCACTGCGCCGTCAGGGCGGCCAGGTACGCCTGCAGCGCGACGCCGACGTTCTGCTGGGCGACGACGATGTCGTTGAAGCCGACCTTGTCCGGCTCCGCCTGGAATTGCAACGCGGTCGCCCGGTAGGCCTGGATGAAGTTGGGCAGGATCTTGTCGCGGTAGTTGGCCGCGACCTGCCGGTTGGCGTCGTAGCGGGCGAATGCCTCGGCGAGCCGGCCGACGAGGCTGTTCTGCGCGACCGCCAGCGCCGCCGTCGAGGAGGCGATTTGTGCCCCCGCCGCGCGGATGTTGCCCTGGTTGCGGTCGGAGATCGGCAAGTTGATGCCGAGTTGGATGCCGAACTGGTAGTTCTGCGCCACGTTGTCGTACTGGTGGTACTGGTTCGTCTGCAAGTCGGGGATCGGCAGGCGGCGTTGCAGGGTCAGGTTCGTCTGGGCTTGGCCGATCGTGTTGCGCGCGGTCAAGAGGTCGGTGTGGTTCTCCAAGAGCGGCCGCACGGCGTCGGCGTCGTAAACCGGGGCCGGGGCGTCGGCGCGGCCGGCGAGCGTGCCCTGCGGCAGGTCGGGCTGGCCCACCGCGGCCGCGAGTTGCCGCCAGGCGGCGCGGTAGGTCGCCTGCGCCTGGATCACGCCGTTGCGGGCCTGGATCGCTTGGGCGTAGAGCGGCCGCGGCTTGTACGCCTCGTCCACGCCGGCCGCGACCTTGCGCAACTGCAAGTCGTACACCTCGTCGGCCACCTTGGCGAGCGCCGCGTTCACCCGCAAACTCTCCTGGGCGACGAGGGCCGCGAAGTACTGCGTCCGCACGGCGAGGGTGACATCGACCTCGGCCCGGCGGACGGCGACGAGGGCGTTGACGTAGTCGTAGCCGGCGACGCGCTGGGCGAGGGTCAGCTTGCCGGCCGTCTTGATGAGCTGGTTGATGAAGCCGCCCTGCTGGCCGGGGTTGTTCAGCGGCAAGGGCCGCGGCCCCGGCTGGACCTGGTCGGCCTGGTAGCCGACGGTCGGGTTTGGGTACAGCCCCGCCTGCACGACGCGGCCGTACGACACCGCGGCGTCGGCCTGCGCCCGCGCGACGACGGGGCTTTGCGTCCGCGCCAACTCCTGCAGCTCCGCGAGTGTCACGACGCGGTCGCTCGCCGGCAGTTCGGCACTCACCGGCGTCAGCGTCGGGTAGGCGGCGCGGGTGACCCGGTCGCGCTCGGCGGCCGGCGTGTCCTTCTCGAAGCGCGGCAGCGGCGGCGGCGCGACCTGCGACCCCGTGAGCGCCGGCGGCAGGTCGAACGGCTTCGCCGGGCCGGGCGGCGGCACCGCCGGCGGCGCGGCGGTCGTGCCGAGGACTTCGGCGGTGCGGAGGTCGCGGGTGGTCGCCGCGGCCGGGAGGGCACCCGCCGGCAAAACGACTCGCTGGCCGGCACAGCCGACCCCGGACGCGAGACAACTCAGCAGCAGTAACCGACGCATCACGAACCCCCGCCCAAGACACCCGGCATTGGCGGAGTTATCGGGCGGCGCGGGTTACGCGCGTGAGGCGAATTGCAGGGGTTGCGACGACTGGCGAGCCGGAAGCGTCAGCGCCCGGAGTTCCTGACTGGCAGAACTCCGGGCGCTCACGCTTCCGGCTCGCCAAACGACTCAGTCGCCGACGAGTCGGCGCGTCGAGTCCTCGACGCACGACGCGACGAACCCCGCGAACGGCTCGCCGCGCCCGGCGTTGGCCTCGTCGAGGGCCGCCAGGTACTCGGCGCGGCGCTCGACGGGGACGATCGCGTGCGGGAAGCCACGCCGCAAGAGGTGCAGGTTCATCAACAGTCGGGCCGTGCGGCCGTCGCCGAACGGGTGGACCGCGACGAAGTTGTAATGCAGCTCCGCGGCTTGCACCACCGTGTGGGCGGCGGGGCGGTTGGCCAGCTCTAACATTGCCGGCAGGAGTTGCGGGAACTTCGCGCTGCTCGGCGGCACGGAGCGGGTGCCGGTGATGAGCACGCGGCCGGCGCGGAAGTGGCGGTCCCCGTCGCGGTCGATGTCGGCGAGGACTTCACGGTGGACGGCGAGCAAGTCGCAATCGGTCAGCAGCTCAGTCGGCCGGGTCGTCGCCCAATCCTCGACCAGGCGCAAGGCGCGGTCGTGGTTACGGGCTTCGTCGATTTCCCGCAGCGACTTGCCGGTGTTCGGCTCGCGGCCCTCGACGACGAGCGCCGTGTCGTGCAGGGTCAGCGTGCTGCCTTCGAGCGCGTTCGAGTGGTACGTCAACTCGACGCGCATCGCCTCGACGGCGTTGTGCAAGATGAGGCCGGCCGCGCACAAACCGCGGTAGCGTTCGGCGAGCGCGTCGATCCGTCGGAGGGCGTCAGCCGACGCCGAACCGCCGGCGAAGGCGAGCAGCGGTTCGGGCGGCGCGGGCATCTCACGCGCTCTTCTTGTCGGCCTTCGGCTCGTGCCGCGCCTCCGGCATCGACTCGTGCAGCGGCATCGGCACCGACACCGGCGCGGCCAGGTTGTACAGATTGCGCCGGCCCCGGACGTGGTCGAGCGTGATGGTGTGCCGGCCTTTCGTCTCCTGGTCGGGCAGGTCGTACATGATGTCCAGCATCATCTCCTCGACGATGGCCCGCAAGCCCCGCGCGCCCGTGTCGCGGACCTTCGCCATGCGGGCGATCTCGCGCAACGCCGCCGGCTCGAAGTCGAGTTCGGCCCCCTCCATCTCGAAGAGCTTCTGGTACTGCCGCACCAAGGCGTTCTTCGGCTCCGTGAGGATGCGCAGGAACGTCTCCTCGTCGAGCGAGTCGAGCGGGGCGACCATCGGCAAGCGGCCGATGAACTCGGGGATCAGGCCGAACTCGGTCAAGTCCTCGGCGACGACTTGCGCCAACAGTTCGCCGTTGGCGGTGCCCTTGTCCTTGGTCGCCGTCGAGCCGAAGCCCATCGTCTTCTTGCC
This sequence comes from Fimbriiglobus sp., assembly GCA_043744775.1. Lineage (GTDB taxonomy): Bacteria > Planctomycetota > Planctomycetia > Gemmatales > Gemmataceae > Fimbriiglobus. The sequence goes on from JAYTUC010000022.1 coordinate 9,579, forward strand.
GGTGCGGCGCGAGATGATCGTCTCCAGCCCCACGAACGTGCCGCCGACGATGAACAAGATGTTCGACGTGTCAATTTGAATGTACTGCTGCTCCGGGTGCTTGCGGCCCCCCTGCGGCGGCACGTTGGCGACCGTCCCTTCGAGCATCTTCAGGAGCGCCTGTTGGACGCCCTCGCCGGACACGTCGCGGGTGATGCTGACGTTTTGGCTGGTCTTGGCGATCTTGTCGATCTCGTCGATGTAGATGATGCCGCGCTGCGCCGCCTCCACGTCGAAGTCGGCCGCGTGGAGCAGCTTCAGTAGCAGGTTCTCCACGTCCTCGCCGACGTAGCCGGCCTCGGTCAACGTCGTCGCGTCGCCGATGGCGAAGGGCACGTCGAGGATCTTCGCGAGGGTCTTGGCGAGCAGGGTCTTGCCGCTGCCGGTCGGGCCGATGAGCAGGATGTTGCTCTTCTCGATCTCGACGCCGTCGCGGGCCGCCGCTCCGCCGAGCGACAGGCGCTTGTAGTGGTTGTGGACCGCCACCGACAGGACCCGCTTGGCGCGTTGTTGGCCGATGACGTACTGGTCGAGCTTCTCCTTGATGCTGCGCGGCGACGGGGTGTTGGCGTTGGCCCCGACCGCCTTGCCGGGGCCGCGGCGCTTGCGCTCCTGCTCGATGATCGACTGGCACAGGTCGATGCACTCGCCGCAGATGTACACGTCGCCGGGGCCTTCCACCAGCGGCCCCACGTCGCGGTGGCTGCGCCGGCAGAAGGAGCAGTAGGCGTTGCGGTTGCGGCCGCCGGTGCCGCTGGGCTTGCGGGCCCCCAAGCCGGGGCCTTCGCCCGAGCCGCCGCCGGGTCCGCCAGAGTTGCCGCCAGAACTACGCTCAGCCATTCGGGTCCCCGAACACGATAACAGAGGGTGAAGGAAGTCTCGGGATGCGGCTCGCGGTGAGGTTCGTCAACTGTAACTTCGACGGTGGCGGCGGCGGGCGGGAACTTCAGTGAATCCCGCAAATCCCGGCCACGCCGCCGTCCGACTTGCGGATTCTACGCGGCGGTTCGGTCGCACGCTTCAGGAAATCGGCGGGGCTTGCACCGGCGGCTCCGGCGGCGGCCCCGGCGAATCGTCCCGCTTTGCGCCGCCCGCCTCGCCCCCCGCCGCCGGTTCGGGTCCGGCCGGCTTGCCCTTCAAACGCCGGGCGAAGCGGTCGCGGATGACGCGGTACTCCGCCTCGTTGAGTTCGCCGTCGTCGTACATCTCGCGGTAGAGCGACAGCCCGTCGATGCCCTCGCGCGGGGGCGTGGCCTGCCTCTTACGCCAGCGCTCGACGAGGGACAGCACGACCGCGCCGCCGAGCAGGATCGTCATGAGCAGCCCGATCGTGAGCCAGAAGTTGACCGACTGGACCACGTCCTGCTGCTGGCGGACCTCCTCGGCGAACAGCATCGTCAACCCCTCCCCGCGAAGCCCGAAGCGGCCCCACCCCCGTAGTGTAACAAATCGCACGCCACGCCGGAAGCGCGATGAGGCGTCCGCAATGCCGTCGTCCCGGCGAGCGGGGGACGAAAGTCCCCCGAGTCAACCCCACCGATGTGAGGCGCAACGCAGTGAGGGGGCACTCGGGGGACTTTCGTCCCCCGCTCGCCTGGGCATTTCCCGCTTTGCCGCTTGCCCCGCCGGGTTAGGGCTGCTAACGTAGGGGCGTTCAAATACCCGGAGTGTCCATGAGCGTTCGCGTTGTGAATGTCGTTGTTGCAGTCGTCGCGGCTATCGCCGCGGCTGCGGCCGCGCACGCAACCTGACCCTGGGCACCCCGTCGTTGCACGCGACACGCTGGCCCCAGGGAACACCCCTGGGGCCAGTTTCGTTTCCCCCCGACCTTTGGCCCCGAACCCCCGAGAGACGTATGCCGACGCTACCGATTGGCTTCTCCGAGCAGTCCCGCCGCACCGGCGACTCGCCGATCTCGTACTTCATCCAGACGGCCATCGAGACGCCCGGCCTGATCTCGCTCGCCGCCGGGCTGGTCGATGAAGGCTCCCTGCCCGCCGAGGCCGTCGGCGACGCCGTCCGCG
>JAYTUC010000023.1:0-11633 GCA_043744775.1 Fimbriiglobus sp.
AGAACTCCGGGCGCTCACGCTTCCGGCACGCCGGCCAGCAGTTTCAGCATCGCGGCGGGGTCTACGGGCTTCACCATATGGTGGTCGAAGCCGGCGTCGCGCGTCTTGCGGCGGTCGTCGGCCGAACCCCAGCCTGTCTGCGCGACTAGCACCGCGGCCGCGCCCCACGGCTCGGCGCGGATGCGGCGGGCCGCCTCGTAGCCGTTGAGCCTCGGCATCCCCAAGTCCATCACGACCACGTCGGGGCGGAACGACTCGGCCGCGGCGACGCCGGCCAGGCCGTCGTGGGCCGTGCGCACCTCGTGGCCCGCGATCCCGAGTAAGTCGGCCAGCGACTCCGCGGAATCGACGTTGTCGTCCACGATCAGCACCCGCCGCCCCGCCCCGCGTCGCGCCGGCTCCGGCGCGGCCGCCGGGGTGTCTGCGGCGGGGGCGGCGTCGGCGAGCGGCAGGCGGACGACGAACTCGCTGCCGTGGCCCACGCCGGCGCTCGCCACCGCGACGGTGCCGCCGTGCATCGCCGTCAGTCCCTTCACGAGCGACAGGCCGATGCCCAGGCCGCCCTCGGACTTGTCGAGGGCCGTCTGCACCTGCGCGAACATCTCGAAGACGCCGGCGAGTTGTGCGGGCGCGATGCCGATGCCGCCGTCGCGCACGCTGACGGCGACCTCGCGGCCCTCGACGGCTGCTGTGAAGGTGATGCGGCCGCCGTCCTCGCTGTACTTCGCGGCGTTGTTGAGCAGGTTCGCGAAGACTTGCGCGAGCCGCACGGGGTCGGCGTCGAGCGGCACCGGGTCGGCAGGTAGCTCGACGGTCAGCTCATGGCCGTGGCGGTCGATCAGCGGCCGGCTCGTCTCGACGGCGTTGCGCACCACCGCCGCGAGTTCGACGCGCTCGCGGCGGAGTTCGAGCTTGCCGGAGTTGATGCGGCTGATGTCGAGCAGGTCGTCCACGAGGCGGACCATCTGGCCGAGTTGCCGCTCCATCATCGCGCGGGTCGCCTCCGCGGCGGCCGGGTCGCGGCCGGCGAGCTTGAGCACTTGCAGGCCGTTGCGGATGGGCGCGAGCGGGTTACGCAACTCGTGGGCCAGGGTCGCGAGGAACTCGTCCTTGCGGCGGTTCGCCTCCCACAGCGCGATCTCGGACTTCTTGCGGAGTGTGACGTTCTCGTGCAGCACGACGACCCGCACCGGCCCCGGCGTCTTGAAGCGCGTCACCCGCATGACGAACCAGCGCTGCTCGGCCGGCGAGTGGCAGGGGTACTCCATCTCGAAGAGTTCCTGGCGGCCGCTCAGTACGTCGTCCACGCCCTCCCGGACCAGGCGCGCCTCCGCGTCGAGTTCAGGCCCGCGGCCGAAGTCCTCGAAGTAGTTGCGGCCGACGCCGTAGTCGGGCGCGGCGTGGCGGTTGTCGTCGGCGAAGCGCCGCCAGGCGTCGTTGACCGCGAGGATGACGCCGGCCTCGTCCAGGACCGCGATGTTCTCGGCCAGGGCGTCGATCGACGAGTGGAAGAACTGCTGGCCCTCGCGCAGGGCGTCCTCGGCCCGCTTGCGCTCGGTCACGTCCCGGCTCGAGCCGGCGACGGCCTCGACCGCGCCGTCGTCGCCGACCACGGGCACCATGTAGTAGTGGTAGTGGCGCGGGCCGCCGCCCGCGTCGTAGGGCGTCTCGGCGTTGATCGGGGTGCGGGTCGCGAAGACGAACTGGGCATGGGCGACGAGGCGGTCGGCGAGGTCGGTCGGGTAGCCCAACTCGTGCGGCGTCTTGCCGGCGATTTCGGCGAGGCTGGCCTTGCCCCACAGCGTCAGCAGGGTGCGGTCGGCGAAGGTGAACCGGCCGTCGCAATCCAGGGCGAAGTTGTAATCGACCGTGTTCGACAGCACGGTCTCGTACATCCGCCGCAGCCGCTCCGACTCGGCGGCGACGCGGGCCACTTCGCGCTCGGCCCGCTTCCGCTCCGTGGCGTCGATGCCCTGGCAGAGGACGCCGCTGACCGCCCCGTCCGGCCGCCGGATCGGCGCGTAAGTGAAATCGACGATGCGCTCTTCCGGCGGGCTGCCGGGGGTGCGGTGCAGCAGGACCGGCACGTCGGTGCCGGCGAACGGCACCCCGGTGCGGTAGACCCCGTCGAGGAGGCTCAGGAAGCCCTGGGCTGCCATCTCCGGCATGGCCTCCGCCACCGATCTGCCGACGTAGTCGCGGGTGCCGGCGATCTGAGTGAACTGCCCGTTGATGAGTTGGAACACGTGGTCCGGCCCACTGAGCACGCACAAGAACGACGGCGCGAACTCGAACGCCTCGGCCAGCCTGGCTTCGCTCAAACGCAGGGCGGACGCCTCGTCCCGCGAAGCCGCCAGCTCGCGCGTCGCCCGGTCAAGCTCCGCCCGCAGGCCGACGACCTCCGTGGCCTCGCCCCCGGCCTCAGTCCACCGCGTCGGGGTGGCGGGGTCGCTCGACATCGTGACTCCCTAGGTTGCGTGCGATGGCGTACACATTACCAGGACGCCGAGGCGTAAACAACAAGCCAATTCCCGAACCTCACGCCCGCGCCACGACCAGCACGCCGGCGGCGATTAACGCCCCGCCGAACGCGAGCTTCCACGTCAGCGGCTCGCCGAGTAGCACGACCGCCAGCACCATCACGAGGACGACGCTGAGCTTATCGACCGGGGCGACGAGCGACGCCGGGGCCATCGCGAGCGCGCGGTAGTAGCACAGCCACGACAGGCCGGTGGCGACGCCGGAGAGTGTCAGCATCAGCAGCCCATAGCGGGAGAGTTTGCCGGGCGACTCCCACTCGCCGCGGGCCGTCACAAGAGCAGCCGTCACGCCCAGGACCACGACCGTACGGACCAGCGTGGCGAGGTTCGAGTTCACCTCGCTGACGCCGAGCTTGCCGAGGATCGCCGTGAGCGCGGCGAACCCGGCCGAGCCGAGCGCGAAGAGTTGCCAGCCCTGCTGCGGAACTTGGGCGTCGGCCATCGGACTCACTCCGCGACTTTCGGCGTGACCACGACCGGCACGGCCTTGTCGCCGCGCGGGAGGATCACGACCTCGGCGGCGGGGCAACCGACGAGCGACTTCGCGGCGAAGTACGTCGCGTCGGCCGAGAACCCGGCAACCGCGACGACCGAGTACCGCGCGTCGAGCGGGTTGACCCCGGCCGCGACGACCGCCGTGCGCGGGTGGGCGTACACCGTGCCGTTGACCGTCGCCGACGCGGGGCCGAACGCCACCGGCAACGCCTTGGCGACTCGCGCGGTCACGGCATTCGCCGCCGGCCGGCCGACAAGTAGCAGGTGCCGGCCTCCGAGCGCATCGTCGGTGGCGTCGAAGTCGGCCAGCAGCGGCACGACGACGTTGTTGCGCGCCAGCCGGATGGCGGTTTGCAGCGCCTCGGCGGCGGCCTTGTTGGCGACGACATCGCACGCCGTGCCGTAGACGATGACCGCCTCCTCAGGGTCGCGCGACCAGCCGGTGACACTCACCGGCCGGCGGGCGAGGCTCGGGGGCGAAAACCGGTCGAGGAACGCGGCCACGTCCTTGCCGGTCGCCCGGCCGACCTCCGCGGCGAAGTCGGCGACCGCCGCCGGCTTGCCGGCGTGCCCACGGCCGTAGTCATCCATCGCCTTGGCGAACCCCTCGGCCCCGACGTGCGTGCGCAAGGCGTCGAGCTTCAGCACCCCGTAGCCGACCGCCTCGGCGTGGCGGCGCGCGCCGTCGAGTTCGACGGTCAGCGGGCTGACACGCCCCGCTCTCGACTCGCGCCACGCCGGTTCTCGCGCCTTCGCGGCGAGGTATCCCGACTTGTGCTTCAGCAGCGCCAACTCGACGGCGGCGCGGTCCTCCGGACTCGGCCCGTCGGGTGACTTGAGCCGCAGCGCCGCCTCGAGCGCGACGATCGGCTCGTAGGCGGCGAACCCCGCGGCCAGCCAGGCCTCGGCCTCGGCCGTCGCCGGCAACAGCGTGCCGTGCCACGCCGGCGCGGTGTGCTCCGCGTGGCTCGGCTCCGGCGGCTTGTCGGCGTAAGACGCGACCGACTCGCCGGCGGCCGGGGGGGCCGTCGTCAGCAGCGTCCAGTCGTTGGGGACCAGCGACCGGGCGTCGGCGTAGTGCGACTTCTCGTCGGTGTTCATCTCCCAGACGCGGCCGTAAGGCGGGCCGAAGATCGCGTGCGAGGTGAGCTTCTTCGCCGACTCGGAGTTGGTGACCTTGGCGTCGAGGGAGTGCGGCGCGGCCAGCGGGGCGAGGCCGAACGCCAACTTGCCGAAATTCACGTCCACCTTGCCGCGGTGCTTGTCGTAGAGCTTCAGCCAGGCCCGGTCGCGGTCGCCCGGCACCCACGCCAGGTCGTGCGGCCGGCCGAGCAGCCCCGGCAGGGTGTCAGCCCGCACGCCGGCGTCCTTCGTGTTGTTGCAGCCCCAGTAGAAGCCCTCCGTGCCGGGCGTGACCCACTCGTTCTTCGAGCTACGCCGCAGCCGGTGCGCCGTCGTGCCGAGTTCGAGCGTGGCGATCTCGTTCGTGTTGGCGTCGCCGAGGAGCCAGTCGTTGGTGTACAGGCCGTTGTTCTTCGTCATCAACTCCTTGACGACCTCGTCGATGGTGCCGCCGTACTGCATCGCCCGCCGGCACCGCGCGGCCAGGGGCAGGCCGTCGGCGTCGAAGCGGGTCTGGCCGATCGTCGTCTCGGTGAGGACGATGCCGGCGGAGTTGACGTAGTAGTCCTGGGCTGACCAGATCGCGCCGGGGAAGCCCTGCATGACCACGCGGTGGCCCTTGGCCGGCTTCACGTCGAGCCAGACGTTCGTCGCCAGGGCGTTGCCCAGCCCGGACATGGTGATGTGGCCGATGACCATCTTGCCGTCAACCGTGGCGGGGCCGGTGGCGGCGAAGGCGGAGCAGTGGTCCTTCGCGGGGCCGGGCTTCGGCTTGACCGCCGGCCGGGGGAAGCGGGTTCCTTCGAGGCCAGTCGGCAGGGCGTCGAGGGCGTGGTCGAGCGTCTCGTACTCCATCTGCACGTTGGCGGTCACGATGTCGAGGAGGTCCACCGGCCGGCCGTCGAACGCGGCCCCGCCGTCGGCCGCCCCGTCGGCGACGCCCTTCATCTCGTCGAGCAGTTCGCGGTCGAACTTGCGCAAAAACGCCGCGCTCACCAGTGTGCGGGTGAGCTTCCAGGCCCCGGCGGGGTCGGCCTTGCTCTGCTGCGTGGCGAGGTTCTTGACGTAGTCGCCGATCTCCGGCGCGAGCAAAATCCCGTGCTGGTAGCCGCGCTCGTAGGGCTGACCTTCGATGTGGACGACGACCCAGCCGTCTTGGGGGTAGCGGTAACCCGGCCCGTGGCGGCGCACCGTCGCGGGGTCGGGGCGGGACGGCTCGCCGGCGTCGGCGAGTGAGGACGCGAGCAGGACGAACGCAATCGCGGCGAGACTTCGCATACCGGCCCCTGAGTGACGAGCGGGAGAGTGGGGATAGTTTCGCAGGTCGGGGTGGGTATGTCCAACACTGCCGCCGCCGGGCGTGAATCACGTGGCCCCGCCGCAGGCGACTCGTGTCGCCGTGGTCCGACATTTGCAGTGTTAGCCTTAACGATTATCGTCGTATTATATGTACGATACCGCGCACAGTTTTTACGCCGACTGGTAGCGCTTTCCCGGTCGCGACTCCGGCAACGTGTCCTAGGGTAATTTTCCCCTGCTTCCTGTCGCCGACCGGGACAGATCGGAGTTCATGCGTGTCCCACCAGTCCTTGCCTTCCCCCGCGCCGCCAGGCCGCGACTTAGTAGCGCTGCTCGACACCTACGGGGTGATCCGCTACCTCAGCGGGCCAGTCGAGGAGTCGCTCGGCGTTGCCCCCGACGACCGCGTCGGCACAAGCCTGATGGCGCTCGTCCACCCGGACGACCGGCCGCGGGTCGCCCGGACATTCGGCACGTTGCGCGAGACGCCGGGGTCGGGGTCGGCGTTCGAGTGCCGCTGCCGGCACCGCGACGGCACCTGGCGGCACTTCCGCGCGGCACTGGAGCACTTGCCGCAGGGCCTCGGGCCGGCCCGCGTGGTCCTGACCGCCCAGGACGTGTCCGAGGAGCGGCCCCAAGGCGAGCGGCTGCGGCTGCTCGAGTCGGTCGCCGTCCACGCCAACGACGCCATCCTGATCACCCAGGCCGAGCCGATCGACGGTGACGGCCCCTGCATCCTCTACGCCAACCCGGCCTTCCTGCGCACGACCGGCTACACGCTCGACGAGGTACTGGGCAAGACCCCGCGCATCCTCCAGGGGCCGGACACCGCTCGGGAGCCGCGCGACAAAATCCGCAAGGCGCTCAAGCGCTGGCGACCGATCGTCGTCGAGCTGCTGAACTACCGCAAGGACGGCACGACCTTCTGGGTCGAGTTGAGCATCGTGCCGGTCGCCGACGCCACCGGCTACTACACGCACTGGGTGTCGATCCAGCGCGACATCACCGACCGGCGGCGGGCGGTCGAGGCCTTGCAGGCGGCCAAGGACGAGGCGGAGGCGGCGAACCACGCCAAGAGCGAGTTCCTGAGCCGCATGAGCCACGAGCTGCGCACGCCCCTGAACGCCATCATGGGCTTCGCGCAGATTCTGCAACTCGACCCCGCGGCCGCGCCGCACCGCCCGGTCGTGGACGACATGTTCGCCGCCGGCAAGCGGCTACTCGCGCTGATCAACGAGGTGCTCGACATCGCGCGCGTCGAGGCCGGCGGGGTCAGCCTGTCGCTGGAGTCGGTGTCGCTGGTGGACGTGGTGCGTGAGAGCCTCAGCCTGCTCGCCCCCCTGGCCGCGAAGCGCAACATCCGCCTCGACTGCGACCCGCCCGCGGTGCCGCCGGTCTGCGTCATGGCCGACCGCCAGCGGCTCGGCCAGGTGCTGCTGAACCTGCTGTCGAACGCCGTGAAGTACAGCCGACCGGGCGACTCGGTGGGCGTCTCGGGCAGCGTCGCCGGGGCGCGGGTCCGCGTGCGGGTGGCCGACACCGGTCCCGGCCTGCCGCCGGACAAGATGGCCCGGCTGTTCACGCCGTTCGACCGGCTCGGGGCCGAGGCGACCGGCGTCGAGGGGACTGGGCTAGGGCTGTCGCTCTCGAAGCGGCTCGTCGAGGCGATGGGCGGGGCGATGGGCGCGGAGTGCGCGCCGGGCGACGGCTGCACGTTCTGGTTCGAGTTGCCCGCCGCTGCCCCCCCGGCCGAGAGTCCACCCCCGCCGGCCGAGTCCGAACTCGCGGCCGCCCCGCCGGGGTCGCACCTGGTGCTGTACGTCGAGGACAACCCGGCCAACGTGCGGGTGGTCGAGATGGCGCTGGCCCACCGGCCGGGCGTGCGGCTGATGTCGGCCTTGCAGGGGGGCCTCGGGGCCGACCTCGCCGCCCAGCACCGCCCCGACCTCGTGTTGCTCGACCTGCACCTGCCGGACCTCGGCGGCGAGGAGGTGCTGCGGCGGCTGCGCGACGACCCGAACACCCGCGCCACGCCCGTCGTGGTGCTCAGCGCCGACGCCACGCCGCGGCAGGTGGCCCGGCTGCGGGCGGCCGGGGCGTCGGACTACCTGACCAAGCCGCTCGACCTCCGCGACTTGCTGCGCGTCGTGGACGCGGCCCTCGGCGGGGACCGCCCCGCCCGCCACCGCCTCACGCAAGGGATTGCCCCGCGACCGACCCGACCTTCCCGACCCCCATCGCCGCGCGGCTGCTGGTCATCGACGACGAGCCGGCCAACGTCCGCGTGCTCTTGCAGTCGCTGCGGCTGGCCGGCTACGACGACCTCCACAGCACGGCCGACCCGCGCGAGGCGGTGCCGCTGTTCGCGGCCGTGCGGCCCGACTTGGTGCTGCTCGACCTGATGATGCCGCACCTCGACGGCTACGAGGTGATGCGGCGGCTGGCCCCGTTGACCCCCGCCGGCACCCACCTGCCGGTGATCGTGCTGACCGCCGACACCAACCCCGACACGCGGCGGCGCGCCCTGGCGTCCGGGGCGACCGACTTCCTCACCAAGCCGTTCGACGTGGTCGAGGTCGCCCTGCGGGTGCGCAACCTGTTACAGGTTCGCAAGCTCGCCCAGAGCCTGGAGGGCCAGGTGCGCGAGCGGACCCGCGACCTCGAGGCGGCCCGCGTCGAGGTGGTGGAGCGGCTGGCCGCGGCGGCCGAGTACCGCGACGACGACACCGGCCAGCACACCCGCCGCGTCGGGGACCTGGCGGCCCGGATCGCGGCGGCGCTGGGCCGGCCCGCCGACGAGGTGGAGACGCTGCGCCTGGCGGCCCCCCTGCACGACGTGGGCAAGATCGGCGTGCCGGACAGCATCCTGATGAAGCCCGGCCGGCTAACGCCCGACGAGTTCGCCGTCATGAAGACGCACGCGGCGATCGGCGGCCGCATCCTCGCGGGGGCGCGCTTCCCCTTGCTGCTGACCGCCGAGGCCGTCGCCCGGACGCACCACGAGCGCTGGGACGGCACCGGCTACCCGGCCGGCCTGGCGGGCGAGGCGATCCCGCTGGCCGGCCGCGTCGTGGCCGTGGCCGACGTGTACGACGCGCTGACGCACGCGCGGCCGTACAAGGCGGCGTGGTCGCCGGCGGACGCGGCCGACGAGATCCGCCGGCAGGCGGGGACGCAGTTCGACCCCGCGGTGGTCGCCGCCTTCCTGCGGGGCGTGCCCTCCCCGGACCTGTCTCGCACCCCGACGCCCGCACTGGCGATGGCCGGCGGGTCGGACTGAAGCCACTCCGCCGCAGGCGCGGCGCGCGGCGGACGTGAGTCCGCTGTTCGTTCCCGGCGTGGGGACGGCTCCGACGGGCGAGCGCCGAAACACCCCGCGGGCTGTCACCCCCAAGCCTGGCTGGAACAGCGGACTCACGTCCGCCGCTCGCCGAGAGGGCCGCCACGCCTGTCACTTTAGCCCGAAGCGCGCCGGCACGACGACGCCCCACGCGCCGTCGCGACGGCGCAGTGTGAGCGTCTCCTTGAAGTGGTGACGGCCTGTGCCGCTGCCGGAGTAGTCGAGGTGGGCCGTCGCGTCGTCGCCGCGCTCCTCGACCGTGCGCAAGTGCGTGGCCGTCGGCTCGAAGCCGAACCTCTGGCGGTACGCCTCGCCGCGACGGGCGAACTCGGCCGGCGACCACGCCGGGCGGCTGTCCGGGGCGAGCAACGCCTGGGCCGCCGGCCAGTCGCGGCGGACTACGGCGTCGGCGAACGCGCGCACGGCGTCCCTCGCCCCGGTGTCCGTCGGCGCGGGGTCGGAACTCCCGCCGCAGCCGGCGACGACGCAAATCACCAGCGTCAGGACGCCGGCGCGGGCGAGCTGGGTCACGGGTAGGTGCCGTCGGTGGTGAGGACGACCTTGTCCGGGTACAGATCGACGACCGCGGCTTCCCACTTCAGGCTTACGGCGTGGCCGTCGAGGTACAGGTAGTTGGCGACGGTCGCGTGCCGCTCCGTGGCGAACCACGGCTTCAGGATGCCGGTGCCGAGCCAGATGTCGTGGTCGTCCTGCCGGGGGTCGGCGTCGTTCTCCAGCGTGAAGACCGCGGCGTTGCGCTCCGAGAAACCGATGAACGAGCTCGTGCCGACCTCGTTGACGAAGCGCATCAGTGTCCACTTGCCGTAGCGCCGCGACTTGTGGCTCAGCAGCGAGTTCATCAGGTAGCTGGCCCGGTGCTCGACCCCGTCGATCAGCCCGGTGTCGGGATCGACGAACGGCTTGCGGACCGACGGGTCCGACGGGCAGCGGTAGATCGCCTCGCTCGGGAGGATGACGCCCCGCTTCGACAGGCCCTCGTCGGCCTCCTGGGTGCCGCCGATGTACGGCATCAGCTTGTCCTCCCAGTAGATCTCGGCGAACGAGTTGGTGCTGCCGGTGTTCGCGGCCACGTCGGCGTCGAAGGGGTGGTGCAGGAAGAACTGCCCGTTGGTGTCGCCGTAGTAGCCATGGACCGCCAGGCCGATTTGCCGCAGGTTGTTCTGGCACTTGGCCCGCGCCGCCGCCTCGCGGACCTTCTGCACCGCCGGCAGCAGCAGCCCGATCAACACGGCAACGATGGCAATGACGACGAGGAGTTCGATGAGCGTGAAGCCTGGACGGCGGGGGGTCATGGCGAGGGCCTCAGTGTGATGGACGCGACAATAGTATTACGCGACCAGCCCCGCCGGGCCACCGGATATTCCGCCGTTCACGCCGAGTCGTCGCGCACCCGATCGACGGCCGACGAGGGCGCGTAGCCGTCGAGCCGGTTGTTGTCGGGGCGGACGACGCGGAACAGGGCCACCCGCGCCGGGCCAGTCATCAGGTCGCCGCCGGACTTGCGGTACGGGAAGACGAAGCGGCGGGTCCGCTCCGGCAGCGTTGCCAGCCGCAGGCCGAGTCCCTTGTCGCTGAGGTGCGCGACGGCCGCAGCGTCGGCAGCAATGTCCGCGACGAGCGCGACCAACTGACGCTCCAGGGCCGCGACGATGGCGTCGAAGTCGGCCCAGAACTCCTCGGGCAGTTGCCGCCGGATCGCGTCGAGGTCGTCGCCGGCCTGCATCGCCTCCCACATCGACAGCGGACTCAGCCCCGACACGAGCCGGTGGACGCGGCAATACTCGTCGCCCTTGACCTTGAGCCGCAGGCCGTTGGCGAAGCGGATGACGAAGCCCTCTTCGGTCGTCGGCAGCGTCTTCGCCAGCGCCAGCAGTTCCGAGACGGCCCCGAAGGCGCGCCGCCGGGTGACCGGCCAGCCGACGCCCTCCCCCACCGCTTGCAGCGCGGCGTAGTCGAGTTCGGAGCCGTCGCCGCGGTAGCCGCCGAGCAGGAACAGCCCGCTCTCGGCGTAGCGGACGACGATGCGGTTGGCCGGGTAGATCGCCTCGGCCAGGTAGGTCGTGCCGGGGTCGAGTGCCGCCAGGTCGTAGCCGGCGACCCACTGTGCGGCCCACGCCGCTTGGTCCGAGACGAGGCTGCCCTTAGTGGCGCAGTGCCACGCGCCGTTGTGGCGGAAGAGGATGATGAGGCTGCCGTCGAGCTTCTCGAACGCCTCGAACGGCAGGTCGGGCACGGTGCCGGCCTCGCCGACGTTGAAGAACTTCGGGAACGGCGTCGCCACGACCCGCCGGGCGTCGGCGTCGAGGATCAGCCCGCGGGCTAACAGCGTCACGGCGTCCCAGGCGCGGCCGTAGACGGTCGCCTCGGTGTAGCAGTACAGCCGCAGCCCGTCGGCCCCGGCGCTCTCGCGAACCAGCCCCGCGGCGACGGCCCGGCGCAGGCCGTCCCAGAGTTCGTCGAAGGGCATCGCCCGCGCGGGGTGGGTCATGGGGTCACTCCGCGTCGGGTGGGGGCTTGGTCGCGTGTCAGGGACGCGGCGCGGCCTGTGGGGGTTCGCCGCCGCGGGGTGGGCTTCCCTTTTGGGCGTGTGTGTGTAGGATACTGGCGTCCGCAACGTGTCTCGGAACTCGGGGGCGATCTGGTATCGACCGGGCAACGCGATGGGTCGCGCGGCGTGTCGAGGTTGATCGGCTGGCCTCGTAAAAAGCCAATCAAAACATCAACTGCTGAAACGCATGTTGCCTTGGCTGCGTAGAGATACCAGCCCCATCCCGTGCCCTTAGCCTGAGAGGGCCACGGTTTGGACGCCAAATCAG
>JAYTUC010000024.1:0-11549 GCA_043744775.1 Fimbriiglobus sp.
CGGAGAAATCCAACACAAGGTTTGGATTTCTCCGCTACTCTGCTCCTCCGCGGTGAGAATTGATTTCGGTGACTACACGTCCAAATCTTCGTCCGCCGCCTGGTCGGCCTTTTGCATGATGAAGTCGTAGCGCGGCTGGGCGTCCTTGCCGAGCAGGTCCTTGAAGGTATTCGCCGCTTCGAGTACCTCGTCGATGCGGACCTTGAGCACCGTGCGCGACCGCGGGTCGAGGGTCGTCATCGACAGGGCCTTGAAGTCCATCTCGCCGAGGCCCTTGAACCGCGTGATCTCGGGCTTCGCGTTCGCCTTCAGCCCCGCCAGGATGCGCTCCTTGTCGTCGTCGTCGCGCGCCCAGTGCGTCTCCTTACCCACATCGATTCTGTACAGGGGCGGCTGGCCAATGTAGACGTGGCCGCGCTTGATCAGTTCGGGCAGGTGGCGGAAGAAAAAGTCGAGCATCAGGGTTGTGATGTGGTGGCCGTCGGCGTCGGCGTCCATGAGGAGGATGATCTTGCCGTAGCGTAAACCTTCGTAGCGGAACTTGTCGCCGGCCCCGGTGCCGATGGCGTTGACGAGGTCGCCGAGTTCTTGGTTCTGCAGCACCTTGTGAGTGGGTAAGTCCTCGCCGTTGAGGATTTTGCCCCGCAGCGGGAGGACCGCCTGGTAGGTGTTGTTGCGGCCCTGCTTCGCCGACCCGCCGGCCGAGTCGCCCTCGACGATGAACAGTTCGGTGTCGTCGCGGTCGGTCGATTTGCAGTCGGCGAGCTTCCCCGGCAGGCTCAGCCGCCGGCTCGTCGTCGTCTTACGCTTGACCTCGGTCGCCGCCGCCCGACTGGCCTCACGCGCTTGCGCCGCCAGCACGATGCGGCCGACGATCAGGTCGGCGGCCGACTTGTTGTTGTTCAGCCAGGTTTCGAGGGCGGGGCGGATGAAGTTGTCGATGGCCGCTTCGAGTTCGGGGTTGTTCAGCTTCTCCTTGGTCTGGCCCTGGAACATCGGCTCGCGGACGAACACCGACAGCACGGCGACGATCCCCTCGCGGATGTCCTCGGCCGAGATTTTCAGCCCCTTGATCGCCTTCTTGGCCTCGGGGTGAATCTCGCAGAAGTTCTGCACCGCCTTGCGAATCGCCGTCTTCAGGCCGTTCTCGTGGGTGCCGCCGCCGGGGGTGCGGATGCCGTTGACGTAGCTGCTGATCGACTCGTCGGTCGATTCGGTCCACTGCAAGGCGCACTCGACCCGCTCGCCGGTGTCACGCTTGACGCCGAAGATCGCCTCGGTGACGGCCGCCTTCTCGGTGCGCTTGACGAGCTTCGCCAGGTACTCCGGAATACCGCCGGGGTGGCTGAACTCGGTCGTCTCGCCGGTCAACTCGTTCTTGAACGTGATCTTCAAGCCCGAGTGGATGAACGACATGTCTTCGAGGCGGCTCTTCAGGGTGTCCGCGTCGAAGCGGGTGACCTTGAAGATGCTGTTGTCCGGCTCGAAGTAGATCGTCGTGCCGTGGCCGCGGGCCGGGCCGGTCTTTTCAAGCTTCGACAGCGGCACGCCTTTGGCGAAGTTCTGGACGAACTCGTTGCCGTCGCGTCGAACGGTGGCAACCAGTTTGCGCGACAGGGCGTTGACGACCGACGCGCCGACGCCGTGCAGGCCGCCGGAGTGGTAGTAGCCGCTCTCGCCGTCGCCGAACTTGCCCCCGGCGTGCAGCACCGTCAGCACCAGTTCGACGCCCGACTTCTTGTGCTTGGGGTGGATGTCGGTCGGGATGCCGCGGCCGTTGTCGCTGACGGTGAGCGCGTCGCCGGGCTTGTGCAGGGTGACGCGAATCTCGTCGGCGTGGCCGTTGAGGTGCTCATCGACGCTATTATCGACGATCTCCCAGGCGAGATGGTGCAGCCCCTTCGCATCGACGCCGCCGATGTACATCGACGGCCGCTTGCGGACCGGCTCCAGCCCCTCAAGGACCTGGATGGAGTCGGCGGCGGTGTACTTGGCGGCAACGGTGCTCATGCGAATCTCGGGAGTGTGTGCTACTCGGCGTGGCCGTTGCGCTCGACTTCTCTGGGCTTCCGCTCCGGGCGGCCCTCGACCTCGTCCCAGTTGACGAGTTCGATCGGCAGCGGGGTCACGCGGACGAACTCGACGCGGTGCCGCACCTTCTCGCCCTTGCCGCCACGCGATTGGACCTTGATCTTCTCGGGGGTGTAGTCGTCGGCCTTGCCGTTGTCCATCTCCAGCGTGATGCGATTGAGTTCGTTGCGCCGGCCGTCGGACACCAGCGTGCCGCCGATGCACTGGTCGCCGCCGTCGAGCTTGATGCCGATGACGCCCTTGCCGACCCCCGCCAGAACGTTGGCCTCGTCGAGGGCGAAGTGGATGACGTGGCCGCCGCGCGACGCCAGCATCACCCCCGACTCGCCGCCGACCAGCCGGGCCATGACGACCTTGTCGCCGGGTTCTGGCCGCGCGTACTTGCGGCCCGACTTGCTCGACTCGACGCGGTAGGCCGCCAAGGGGATGCGGAAGACGTAGCCGTTCGTGAGGGCGACGGCGATGTGCGGCGTGCCGTCGGGCTTCTCCGCCGGCGTGAACCGCGGGTCGCCGCTGACGGCCGCGATCACCTTGACTTGGTCCGCCATCTTGAAGAACTTCGTGATCGGCTCGCCGTAGCCGCTGGACGCCGGAACCTCGTTGACGCGCATCGTGTAGGCCGTGCCGTCGTCGGTAAAAAATGCCACCGTGTCGAGCGTCGAGGCCGGCACCACGGCCACCACCTCGTCGCCGTCGCGGACCCGCGTACTCTCGATCGACGCCAGCCGGCCGACGCGCTTGACCCAGCCGTCGCGGGTCAGCACGACGTTGGTGTTCTCGCGGACGATGTAGGCGTTCTCGTCGAACTCCAGCACGTCCTCGTCGGAGGCCATGCGCGTCTTGCGGCGGGTGACGAACGGCTCGGCGTGCAGGGCCTCCAGCTCGCCGCGGATGACGCCCCACAGGCTCGCCTCGGACGACAGCGTCTTGACGATGGCGTCGGCCTGGGCCTGCTTGATCGCGAGTTCGTCGCGAATCTTCTGGATCTCCAGTTGAGCGAGCTTATAAAGCTGCGAGTCGAGGATGGCGTCGGTCTGCACGTCGTCCAGGGCGAACTCGGCCATGAGTTTCGCCGCGGCGTCGGGCTTGCCGGTGCTGGTGCGGATGATCGCAATCGCCCGATCGAGGGCGTTGAAGACGATCGCGAAGCCGTTGAGCAAGTGGATGCGTTTCTGCAAGATACGCAACTGGTACTCGAAGCGTCGCCGCACGACGCCGAGGCGGAAGTCGAGGAAGTAGCGCAGCAGTTCCTTGAGGCTCAACCCGTCGCGGGGGACCATCGCCGTGCCGTCGGCCGAGGGAACGATCGCGGTGACGTTGTACGAAAAGCCCTTCTGCATCTCGGTGTGGCGGTACAGGTAGGCCATCACGTGATTGGCGTCCGCGCCGGCTTTCATTTCGAGGACGATCCGCATGCCCTCCTTCTCGTTGGTCTCGTTGTGCGACCCCAGGAGTTGCGGCAACTTCTTGTCTTCAATGAGCGCACCGATGGCGTTCTCGAGCGCGGCCTTCTCGACGTTGTAGGGGATCGACGTGATGACGATTTGCTGCTTGCCCTTGCCCATCTCTTCGAGCTTCCACTCGCCCTGAATCTTGATGCCGCCGCTGCCGGTCTCGTAAATCCTCAGCAGCGCGTCACTGTCGGTGACGATCTTCCCACCCAGCGGGAAGTCCGGCCCCTTGACCTTGCGGAACAGGTCTTTGACGGTCGCCTCGGGGTTGTCAATCAAGAGCACGCAGGCCTTGAGGACTTCGCCCAAGTTGTGCGGCGGGATGTTCGTCGCCAGGCCGACCGCGATCCCCGACGTGCCGTTGACAAGCAGGTTGGGGAACTGCGCCGGCAGCACCACCGGCTCGCGGCGGGTGCCGTCGTAATTGGCGACGGTATCGACCGTCTCCGAGTCGAGTTCGGTCAGCAGGCTTTCGGCGGCCTTGGCGAGCTTGGCCTCGGTGTAGCGGTACGCCGCGGGCGGGTCGCCATCGACGCTGCCGAAGTTGCCCTCGCCGTGGATCAGCGGCAGCCGCAGCACCCACGACTGGGCCATGCGCACGAGGGCTTCGTATAGGGCGTTGTCGCCGTGCGGGTGGTAGTTGCCCATCACTTCGCCGACGATCTTGGCGCACTTGGTCGCCTTGCGGTCGAAGGTCAGGTGGGCGTCGTGGTACATCGAGAACAGAATCCGGCGGTGGACCGGCTTCAGCCCGTCGCGCACGTCCGGCAGTGCCCGTCCTTTGACGACCGACACCATGTAGCGCAGGAAGCGGGTGCGGGCCTCCGCGGCGATCGAGACGACGTGGACGGTGCCCGCCATGCGGTGTGGCTCACAGAAAGTTGACTGGACACGAGTTCACTATAGCGACGAGCGGCGGCGAGCCAAGACCCCGGCGAGCCGGAAAGCGTCAGCGCCCGGAGTTCTTCGCCGCGACTGACGCCAAGAACTCCGGGCGCTGACGCTTTCCGGCTCGCCTCAGAATTACTCCGGCTTCGTCCGGCCGACCGTCCGGGCACCGCCGTCGGCCGGCTTCGGCGCGGGGAACTCCTTGGCGATGCGCGTCAGGCACTCCTCGTAGTCGGCCGGGATCTCCTCGAAGCCCTTGACGTTCCACATCATCAGCAGCGGCTTGCCGGCCGCGTTCTGGCTCGCCCCGGTCAGCAGTGTGCGCACCTTGGCGACCGTCTCGTCGCTCAAGGTGCCCTTAGTGTAGGCGAGGACCGTCGGCGGGAAGGTCGGGCTTTCCGCCAGGACGCGCAAGTGCTGGAACGCGCCGGGCTGCAGGTTCTTGTAGCCCAGGATCGCCGACACGTCGAGGAGCGCCGCGGCCGAGTCGCCGTTGAGGACCGCGTCGAGCGCCTCCTCGGAGGTCAGCGTCGATTTAGCCTGCGGCTTGGCCGTCGTCGCCGGCAGGCCGACCCGCAGGCTGTCGAGGTACAGCAAGCAGTGGGCCTTCGTGCCGCGGGGCACCAGCACGACCTCGTCCTTCAAGTCCGCGACGCCGGCCGCCTTGCTGTCGCGGTGGACGACGAGGCACGCTTGCAGCTTGCGGGCCGGCGGGATGGTGATGACCAGCGGCACCAGGTCGGGGTTGGCCGCACGGACCCAGGCGAACTCGAAGCCGTGGTAGACGCCCAGGTGCAGCCGCTTGGCCGTCATCTTCTCGGCCAGCGCCGCGGCGTCGGCACAGATCTCGACCTCGCCGGTCAGGCCGGTCTGCCGGCGGATCATGTCCCGCAGCGGCTTCGAGAGCGCCTGGACCATCGCCGGCTGGGCGTCGCGGAACATGCCCTGGAGCATGCCGATTTGGATCGACTCGGCCGCGACCGGCTCGGCCGCGCGGGCCGCCCCGCCGACCAGCACGCCCGCCGCCAGCACCGTCAACACACGCATCGTCACGGGTTCAATCCCCCAGTTGGTATCGCTTCGTGAGCCTGCCGAACCGCCCGCACTCCCGCCCCAATTGCGCCCCAGGCTCAGCGGCCGGGGAACTGCGTCACGACGCCGCCGGCCGTGATGCGCTCCAGCGCCGCCAGCGACTTGATGTGGTCGAAGACCGCCTCGACGTACTCGGTCTGGGACTTGCCGGCGAGCGCCTCATTGGTCACGAGGATTTCGGGGTCCTGCTTGGCGATCGCCGCGGCGCGGGACTCCTCGACCAGCACCCGGCCGCGCTCGTACTTCTTCTTGGCCTCCTGGACCCGCCGGGTCGCGGCGTCCCAGGTCAGGTACGCCTTCGACGCCTCCAGCCGGATCAGGCTCGCCGTGCGGTCGTACAGGGCGTCCTGGCGCAGGCTCAACTCGGTGGCGCGGGCGACGCGGTCCTCGGTCTTGCCGACCAGGCTCGTCGGCATCTCGGGGGCCAACGCGCCGGGCTTGTACTCGCCGTTGCGCACCGCCATCGGCACCTGCTTCGAGTGCAGGTCACTGCCGCTGGCGAGCGTCGGCACCTGCCGGCCGCGCTTCACGGCCGCCTGGGCGCAGACTTCCAGCCGGAAGGCATCGACGCCGGCCGCCGCCTGGGCCAGCTCCGGCCGCCGCGCCAGGGCTTCGCTCACGACCTGCTCTTGCGTCAGCACGCCGCTGAGCATCAGCGGAAGTTCCTTGGTCGCCGGCAGGAAGTCGAAACTGCCCTCGACCCCCATCGCGTCGCGCAACGCCTCCAGCGCGAGCCGCCGGCCGGTTTCGGCCTTCAGGCGTTGCGCCTTGACCTCGGAGATGACGTTTTGAAGGGCGTACAGCGAGAACTGGTTCAGTCGCATTTTGGGGTCGCGCGCCCCGGACTTCACGATCCCCTCGGCGACCTCGTAGTAGATCTCCAACTGCTCGATGATGTCGCTGGCCGTCAACTCCTGCTGGCGGGCGTAGACGTAACTGTAGTACAGCACCGTCACGTCTTGCGTGGACTCCTGGGTGACCTTCTGGATCTCGGCGGCCCCCAGCGTGAGGCCGCGCACGGCCTGCTGCTTGCGGATCGGCAGGTCGGGCGTGACGAGGCCGGCGACGAAGCCGAGGTTGCCCAGCCCGCGCGACCCGGCGGCGCTCGCCAGGTAACTGTGGTAGGCGGCGCGGATCGTCGGCTGCCGGTCGCGGGCGATGGCCAGGCACTCGCCCAAAGTCAGCGGCTTGGCGGTCGCGCTCGGGCCGACGGCCGGCGGCCGCACGTCGGGCTTGGCGTCGGGTTCCGGGGGCTGGGCGGCCAAACCGCCGGCGAAGCCGGGGGCAAGGAGCAGCGCGACGGCGAGGCGTCGCCAGTGTCGGAGCGGGGTTGCGGTCATCGTGCCACCTCGGGCGGCCTCGTCCTGAGTGCCGGGGTCCGGGGGGTCGCGTCCTGCAACGGTGCCCGGTACGATCACTTTCGGCCGAACCCGCGCAGGCTCTCGAACAGTAAGATTCCGCGGGGCCGTTCCGCCGCGAACTCGGGGGCCGGTCGCTCCGGCTGTGCCGGCGGTGACAACGCGCCCGCCCGCGGACTACGACGGCGGCGCGGACTGTCGGGATTGCAACCGTCGTGCCGCCCGCCGATTTTGAAGGAGTTTCCATGCGGTCCGACCTCAGCCCCGGCGTCGAGCGCGCCGAAGCCCACGCCGCCGCGCTCGCCGCCGGGCGGGGCGACGGCCCGGCCACGCTCGCCGACTGGCTGCTCGCCCTGCTCGACGACGACGAGGCCAAGCCGGCGCTGCTCGTCGCCGCGATGGGGGCCGACCTCGACGCCGCGCGGGCCTCCCTGGCGGCACCCCGTTCGCCCGCGGCGGTGCCCGCGAACCTCTACGCTGTTGCCCGTCACAAGGGCTTGCTGCTGCGCTCCGACGCCACCGTCACGACCGACCTCGTCTTGCTCGCGTGCCTCGAAGCGTCTGACGCCTTGGCCGACTTCGGCGTCACGGCGGCGGCGGTCGAAGGCTTACTGACGGCCGCCTCACCGGTCGGGGTGGCCGAGGAGTTCGCCCCCGCCGAGTTCCACGTCCCCGAGCCGACCGAGGCGGTGCAGGCGGCCCGCATCATCGACGTGAACGCGAACCGCGCCCGCGAGAGCTTGCGCGTGCTCGACGACTACTGCCGCTTCGCCCTGAACGACGCGCTGCTGACCGGCGAGGTGAAGCGACTGCGGCACGACCTCGTCGAGGCGGTCAACGCCCTGCCGGCCGGGCCGCTGCTGGCGGCGCGCGACACGGCCCACGACGTGGGCACGGCCGTCGAGGCGGCCGGCGAGTACCAACGCTCGACGCCGGCCCAGGTGGCGCGGGTCAACCTGGCCCGCTTGCAGGAGAGCTTGCGCAGCCTCGAAGAGTACGGCAAAGTGCTCGACGAGGGCTTCGCCCGCCGCGTCGAGGGCCTGCGCTACGCCACCTACACGCTCGAACGCGCCCTGGTCACCCGCACGCCGGGCGACCGCCTGCACCGGGCGAGGCTGTACGCGCTCCTGACGGGATCGCAATGCGTGGCGTCGCTGGAGTGGACCATCGCCGAGGCGGCCGAGGGCGGCGTCGAGGTCGTGCAGCTCCGCGAGAAGGCGTTGACCGACCGCGAGTTACTAGCGAGGGCCAAGGACGTGCGGCGCTGGACGCTGGCCGCCGGGGTGCTGTTCGTCGTCAACGACCGGCCGGACATCGCCGCGCTGTGCGGGGCCGACGGCGTGCATCTCGGGCAGGACGACCTCGACGTTGCGGCGGCGCGCCGCGTCGTCGGGCCGGGCGTGCTGATCGGCGTCAGCACGCACACGGCGGGCCAGGTGCGGCGGGCGATCTTTGTTGGCGGCGCGGACTACGTGGGGGTCGGGCCGACGTTTCCGTCAAAGACGAAGCCGTTCGCGGCGTGCCCCGGCCTCGACTTCGTCCGCGAGGTCGCCGCCCTCACGACCTTGCCGGCGTTCGCCCTTGGCGGCATCGACGCGGCGAACGTCGCCAGCGTCGTCGCGGCCGGGCTGAGCCGCGTCGCCGTGAGTTCGGCGATTGCCACGGCGGACGACCCGAAGGCGGCGGCGCGGCAACTCCGGGCGGCGTTGGGCCGGTGAGTTCGTCGCCGGGGCGTCCCGAAGCGTTTGGGGGCTTGGGGAGGTTGGGGGGAAAAGTGGGCCTGACCGAATTGGGTCGCGTCGGCGGACCGTGTGTCGATAAGATAGCGGACCCGCTCGCCGTGCCGCCCACGCCCGAGTCGAACGACGAGGATTCCCCCGGCATGGACAAGCTCGGCCACTTCGTGCAACTGCTGGAGAGTCGCAAGCTCCTGCGCGGCAAGCTCCGCGGGGTGTTTCACGTCCTGGTCGGCCGCAAGGTCCTCGACGCGAGCGGGGCCGAGGTCAGTGGCGGGGCGACGTGGCGGGAAGTGGCGACCCTGTTCAAGGACTTGCGGATCGACGTGCAACTCATCACGCAACTGGGCCTCGACCCGGCGGTGGTGTCGCCGCGGGACCGCCGGCGGTGCTGGTACTCGGCGATCGCCGCCGCCCGCCCGGACTCGGCGGAGGCCCGCGCCGAGGCCGAGCAACTCATGGCCGCGCTGAGGCCGCTGGGGTACGCCTTCGGGGCGGCCCCCGCGGAGTCGAAGCCGAGCCTGAGCAGCCCGCCGCCGGCCGTGGAGGCGGTCGAGGAGCCGGAGGCGAAGCCGAAGAAGCGAGGGAAGTAACAAGGCGAGCCGGAAAGCGCCAGCGCCCGGAGTCTGACGCACGACGGGCGATGAACTCCGGGCGCTGACGCTTTCCGGCTCGCCGGTCGTTGATTGACTCGCCGGTCGTCTCTAAAAAAACCCGGCGGGAACGGAATGACTTTGCCGGTTTCCCGTTAACACTCCCCACCTGGGAACTGCCGCCAATAAAGTGGGCCGGACTTTATCGGCGGCAGTTCCCACCACACTAGTGTGGGAGACGGCAATCAATCCCGAAGCCATCCCAGAGGCTCGCGGCGACTCCCCAACACATGTCCCTTCTTTCCCGCCGTGCCTCTCGGGCGAGGACTCCGGGCGCTCACGCTTTCCGGCTCGCCAGATCGCGCCGCTACTTCTCCGTCATCCGCTTCGCCCTGAGCGTGTGGTGGTAGTGCTGGGCGAAGCGGTGGGCCTCGTCGCGGGCGAACTGCAACAGCCGCAACGCCCCGCTGTGCCGGCTCAACTTCAAGGACTCTGAGGCGCCGGGCCGGAAGATTTCCTCCTCCTGCTTCGCCAGCGACAAGAGTGTCGGCGGCTCGATGCCGAGCATCTTGAAGGCGTCCATCGCCGCCGACAGTTGGCCCTTGCCGCCGTCGATGAGCAGGATGTCGGGGAACACGTCGCCCTCGTCGGACAGTCGCTTGAAGCGTCGAGTAATCACCTCGCGCATCGAGGCGAAGTCATCGACGCCGATCACCGACTTGACCTTGTAGCGGCGGTAGCCGGCCTTGAACGGCACGCCGTCGATGAACGCCACGAGCGACGCCACGGTGTCCTGGCCGCCGAGGTGGGCGATGTCGAAGCACTCGACGGTGCGCGGCGTCTTCTCCAGTCCCAGGACTTTCTTGAGTTCGGCGAGGCCCTTCTTGGGGTCGATCGGGCAGGCGTGCGTCTGGGCGTCCCGATCGACATCCCCACGCAAGCTGAGCTTGCCCATTGCGGTCATCTCGTCGCGGATGCGGGCCGCCTTCTCGTACTGCATCCCGACGCTCGCCTCGACCATCTGAACCTTCATCTCGCGCAACATGCGGGCCTTCTTGCCGCCGAGAATCAGCATGAGTTTGCGGACCTGCTTGCGGTACTCGTCCTTGGTGACGCGGAAGTTGCACGGCGCGGAGCACTGGCGGATGCTGTGCAAGATGCACGGCCGGTAGAAGCGCCAGCGCTCCTCGTCGCTCTTGAGGTCGAGGCTACAGTTGCGGAACTTCAACACCCGCTGCAACACTTGCACCATGTCCCGCAGGGTGCGGGCACTGGTGAACGGGCCGTACAGCTTGACGCCCTTGCGGCGCGGGTTGCGGGTGATCTCGACGCGCGGGTACTCCTCGCGCACGCGGATTTGCAAGTACGGGAAGGTCTTGTCGTCCTTCAAGTCGCGGTTGAACTTCGGTTGCAAGTTCTTGACCAACCTCGCCTCGTACAGCAAGGCATCGACCTCGGTGTCGCAGAGGATGTAATCGATGTCGCGGATGTGTTGGACGAGTTCGCACGTCCGCAAGTTCTCGGCCGCCTCCTTGAGGAAGTAGCTCGACGCCCGGCTGCGCAGGTTCTTGGCCTTGCCGATGTAGATGGTGTCGCCGCGGGCGTCCTTCATGAGGTAGACGCCGGGCGTCTGCGGGAAGGTCTTGACCTTCTCGTGCGGCGGCAGCTTCGCGTCCGCAGGCGTAACGGGCAACGGCAATCGCTCGGCCATGAGCGGGAGACTCCGACGGTCAGCGTGGGGGGCAGTACATTATAGGCGGGTCGTGAGGGCGGGGTACGGGCGGGGGCACCAATGGCTTCGACGATCTGGCGGACCCAAGAGCGGCACGTCGGCGTGATCGGCATGCACTCGGCCGGCAAGACGGTGTTCCTCACGTCGCTGCTCGACCACCTGATGAGCCACGACCCCGCCCGCTTCCGCCTCGGCCCCGACACCGCCTCGCCGGTGACGCTACGCCGGGTGCAGTCGCGGCCGGTAACGAGCGGCTGGGAGCCGTTCAACTACGCCGGCAACCGCGCCGCCCTGGCCACCAGTGGCCGCTGGCCGCGCAAGACCCGCGACCGCGCCGAGTTCGCCGTCGGTTTCGAGCGCTCCGACTGGCGCTTCAACGCGCCCTTGCTGCGGCTCACCGACATGCCCGGCGAGCGGCTGGCCGACGCGGCGATGTTCGGGGCGAGTTACGCCGAGTGGTCGGACCACTGGCACCGCTACGTCGCCGACGACGCCCACCAGCGCGCCGCGAGTGCAGGGTTCCTCGACGCGCTGGCGAACGACCCGGCGAGCCGGAAAGCGTCAGCGCCCGGAGTGCTGAACGCTGAAGAACTCCGGGCGCTGACGCT
>JAYTUC010000025.1:0-2934 GCA_043744775.1 Fimbriiglobus sp.
TCCGGTGTGTAGACCTTGCGCTTCGCTTCCATCGGTGAGCCCCTTGTTGGTCAGAGTCTACACCGCTTTCTCCCTGTCCACTTTCCGTGGGGAGGATCATGGCCGGTTCCCGCAAGGTCTACCCGCCGGAGTTCAAGCTCCAGGCCGTGGCGATGATCACCGAGCAGAAGCTCTCCGTCGCCGAGGTCGCGCGCCGACTCGGCGTCACCGAGAACCTCCTGCACTCGTGGAAGAAGGCGGTCCTCCAGGGCGGGGCCGCCGCGTTCCCCGGCTCGGGGCACCTCACCCCGGTCGAGGAAGAACTGCGTCGCCTGCGGGCCGATGTCAAGCGGCTGGAGACGGAGCGCGACATCCTAAAAAAAGCCGCGGCGTTCTTCGCCACCCAGATGAAGTGACCTTCGCCTGGGTCGAGGAACGCAAGGCCGAGTGGCCCGTCGCGACCCTGTGCCGCGTCCTGGAGGTGTCCCGCTCGGGCTTCTACGCGTGGCGGTCCCGCGAGCCGAGCGCGGCCCAAGCCCGGCGGGAGGGTTTGGCCGAGCGGGTAGCGGAGGTTCACGCCGAGGTGAAGGCCCGGTACGGCAGCCCGCGGATGCACGCCGAGTTGGTCGATCGGGGGCACGAGTGCTGCGTGAACACCGTCGCGCGGGTCATGCGGGGGGCAGGGATCGCCGCGAAAACCAAGCGCAAGTTCCGGCAGACGACGGACTCGGACCACCCGCACCCGGTGGCCCCGAACGTCCTGGACCGGCAGTTCGGCCCACCGGAGCCGAACGCGGCTTGGGTAGCGGACGTGACCTACGTCCCGACGCGGGAGGGGTGGCTGTACCTGGCCGTCGTGGTGGACCTGTTCAGCCGGCTGGTGGTCGGCTGGAGTATGGCGGCGACGATGACCAGCCGGCTTGTGGTCGACGCCCTGGAGGCGGCCGTGGCCCGTCGCCCCGAGAGGCCCTCGGGCCTGGTGGCCCACTCTGACCGCGGCAGCCAGTACGCGAGCGAGCACTACCGGCGGCGGCTGGAGCAGGAGCGGATCACGTGCAGCATGAGCCGCCGGGGGAACTGCTGGGACAACGCGCCGATGGAGTCGTTCTTCGCGAGCCTGAAGAAGGAACTGGTCCACGGCGAGGACTACGCGACCCGCGGCGAGGCGAGGTCGAGCATCTTCGAGTACATCGAGGCGTTCTACAACCGCGTCCGGCGGCACTCGTCACTGGGGTACGTCGCCCCGGCGGAGTTCGAGCGGGCGCATAACCAAACCCACCGCTAAAGACTGTCCACGATTCGTGGGGAACTCCAAACACCGCGTCGGGCACCTTCTTCCGCGCGTCCGGGTCGCGCACGTCGTAGCACAACAGCGCGTCGTAGTCGCGGACGTACAGGTGCCCGTTGGCGACCACGGGAAACGTCCACGCCGGCTGCCCTTTGTCAGGGCGCGGCGGGGTGAACTGGCTCAGTTCGCGGTACCCCTTCGGGTCGGCCGTCGCGAGGATCAGCTTCCCGGTCTGCGTGCGGACGAAGGTCATGGCGTCGGCGACGGTGTACATGGTGCGCCCGAGCTTCTCCGTCCAGAACGGTCCGCCCGTTTTCCAGTCCAGACAGGCGAGGTCGGTCGAGGTGTTGAGCAGCACGTGGTCGGCGGTCCGCGTCGGGCTGCCGAGCCACGGCACGTTGCCGGACTTCAGGCGGTACACTTCCTGGACCGCCCACACGCCGCCTGTCATGGCAGGCTTGAGCAGCGCGTTCCCGGTGTTGTAGCCGTTGGCGAAGAACACTTCCCCTTTCACCGCGATCGGCGCGTGCGTGTTCGCGGTGCCGTTCGACGACCCGGTGTACTTCCATAGCACCCCGCCTTGAGTCGAGATGCCGTACAGCCCCCGCCCCAAGTGAACGACGTATTGCTTGACGCCGCCGATCTCGGCGGCGATCAGCACCGAGTGCGCCGCGGACTCCTTCTCGATGGGGCAGGCCCACACCACCGCGCCACTCTTCTTGTCGAGCGCGGCCACGGTGTTCTTGTCCCCGCCGGGACAGACGATGAGCCGGTCGCCGTCCGCCAGCGGGTAGTCGCAGAAGCCCCACGAACCCTTCTTCCCCTCGAAGTCCTTTTGAAAGTGCTTGCGCCAAAGCTCTTTGCCGGTGTCGGCCGCGAGGCAAACGTAGTCGCCGTTGGCGGTGACCGCGAACACGCGGTCCCCATCCACGGTCGGGGCCGCCTGCGCGAGCCAGCGCATGACGGACGACTCCTTCGTGGCCGGGCCGAGCTTCGTGGCCCAAATCGCCTTCCCGCCCTTCGCGGAGAGCGCCGTGCAGACGACGTCGTCGCCCACATTGCCCGTGGTGAAGACGCGCCCGCCGGCGACCGACACCGGGGCGACGCCGTCGCCCAGACCGGTCGCCTTCCACGCGAGCGGCGGGCCTTCCTTCGGCCACTCCTTCGCCAGCCCGGTTTCGGTCGACACGTTCGACCGGTCCGGGCCACGCCACTGCGGCCAGTCCGCGGCCAGCACGGACGAACCCGACAGAACCATCACTGGGAGCATGAGCCGGAACATGGGTGTACTCACTTCGTGGAGCGGATGGCGTAAAGGGTGTTTTTGGACGTGAGGTAGAGCGTGCCGTTCGCGAACACTGGACCTGCAAGGAACGACGACTCCGCCTCGATCGTGGCGAGTCGCTTCTTTTCTTTCCCGTGCGCGTACACGAACAGCTCGCCAAACTCCGTGGCGACGAGCACCTTTCCGTCGGCCCAGAGCAACTGCCCACGGACGCTCGTCATCAGATCGTCCGCCCAGTACAGCTTGCCGGTTTTGGCGTCGAAGCAGTACAAGAGACCGTCGATGGCAACGGCGTACAGCAGACCGTCGTGGGCGACGCACCCGCTCACCGACCGGCCGAAGTAGAAGTCGCGGGCCTCGCGGAACAGGTCGCGTTTCTTCT
>JAYTUC010000026.1:0-11509 GCA_043744775.1 Fimbriiglobus sp.
GCTCACTGAACTCGACTTCATCCGCGGCCGGCAGTCGAGTCCCGGCGAGTTCACCCCGGCGAATGCTTTTGTCGTCCACCCCTACGGCCGCTACTGCAATGCCAACAAGTTCGCCGGCGAGATTGATACCCTCGAAGTCCTCGAACACCTCAAGAAGCACTACCCGATCGACGAGTCGCGCCTGGTGGCCCGCGGCTTCAGCATGGGCGGGGCCGCGTGCTGGCAGTTCGCCGCGCACTACCCGACCTTGTGGTGCGCCGCCGCGCCGGGGGCCGGCTTCGCCGAGACGCCGGAGTTCCTGAACGTCTTCCAGAACGAGAAGGTCGATCCGCCGGGGTACGAGAAGAAGCTGTGGCACCTGTACAACGCCACCGACACCCCGGCGAACTTCTTGAACCTCCCGACGGTCGCGTACAGCGGCGAGAACGACAAGCAGAAGCAAGCCGCCGACGTGATGGCCCGCGAGTTGGCGAAGATCAACACGGTGTTGACGCACGTCATCGGGGCCAAGGCCGGGCACAACTACACGCCCGAAGGTAAGCGGATCGTCAACGCCAAGATCGACGCGATCGTCGCGCGCGGCAAGCCAGCCGTGCCGCAAACCGTTGTCTTCCAGACGTTCACGCTGCGCTACAACCGGGCCGCCTACGTCGAGGTTCTGGGACTCGACAAGCATTGGGAGGCGGCGACGGTGCGGGTGGCCTTGACGCCGCCAAGCGTCATCACGGTCAAGGCAACCAACGTCACGGCGCTGCGGTTGAACTTCGGCCCCGGCGAGTTCCCATACCAGGCCCCCGACTGGAAGCTCCAGGTCGAGCCGAAAGAGCTGGCCGCCGGGTTCGACCTGGCCAACATGCCCAAGGCCCAGTCGGACGGCTCCTTCACGCTGCCGCTCGGCAAGCTCCCCGAAAGCCTCGCCAAGCGGCCCGGCCTGCAAGGCCCGATCGACGACGCCTTCCTGGACAGCTTTCTGATGGTCAAGCCGACCGGCGCTCCGATGAACGAAAAGCTCGGCGCGTGGACGGCCCGCGAGATGACGCACGCCGTCGATCAGTGGCGCAAGCAGTTCCGCGGCGACGCCCCGGTTAAGCTCGACACCGCCGTGACCGACGAGGACATCGCCAACAACAATCTCATCCTGTGGGGCGACCCCAAGAGCAACGCCGTCCTCGCCAGGATCATCGACAAGCTGCCGCTCAACGAGTTCAGCGACAAGGCGGTGACGGTGATGATCTACCCCAACCCGTTGAACCCCAAGAAGTACGTCGTGCTGAACTCGGGGTTCACGTTCCGCGAGTACGACCAGCTCAACAACGCCCGGCAGGTGCCGAAGCTACCCGACTGGGCCGTGATCGACATCACCAGCCCGGTGACGCCGCGGGCCGCCGGCAAGGTGCTGCGCGCGGGGTTCTTCGACGAGAAATGGCAGATGACGCCGGACATGCCCAAATAATACTGGCGAGTCGGAAGCGTCAGCGCCCGGAGTTGGCGCAAGCTCCGCGAGGAACTCCGGGCGCTCACGCTTTCCGGCTCGCCTTCCAAATCGGAGTTCTCGCCATGCAACGGATCACCTGGCGCGGCGTCTTCCCGGCGCTCTGCACGCAATTCGACGCCGACCTGGCGCTCGACATCCCCGGCACGCTCGCGCACCTCGACGCGATGCTGCACGCCGGCGTCCACGGCGTCGTGATGATGGGCAGCGTCGGCGAGAACACGACCCTCGAAGCCGACGAGAAGCGCGACCTGCTCGCGGCGACCGTCGCCCACGTCAACGGCCGCGTGCCGGTACTCACGGGCGTCGCCGAGTACACGACCGCGCAAGCGTGCCGGTGGGCCGAGGCGAGTGCGAAGCTCGGGGCCGACGGGCTGATGGTGCTACCGCCGATGGTCTACAAGGGGGACGACCGCGAGACGATGGCGCACTTCCGCACTGTCGCCGCGGCCACCGACTTGCCGATCATGGTTTACAACAACCCGCCGGCCTACAAAGCCGATATCACCCCGCCAATGTTTGTGGAGCTGGCCGACGAGCCGAAGTTCGCCTGCATCAAGGAGTCGTCGGACAACCCGCGCCGCATCACCGACATCATCAACCTCACCGGCGACCGCTACGTCATCTTCGCCGGCGTCGATGACCTGTTCTTGGAGTGCCTGTTACTCGGGGCCGTCGGCTGGGTCAGCGGCCTGGTCAACGCCTTCCCCGCCGAGAACAAGCGCATCTGGGACCTCGCCGAGGCCGGCAAGTGGGCCGAGGCGCGGGCGATTTACCGCTGGTACACGCCGCTGTTGCACCTCGACACGCACCCCAAACTCGTGCAGTACATCAAGCTGGCGAGTGCCGAGTGCGGCTACGGCACCGAAACGACGCGACCCCCTCGCTTGCCGCTCGTGGGGGCGGAACGCGAAGGGGTCGTCGGACTGATCCGCCGGGCGATCGCCACGCGGCCCGATGTCACGGGGTCGCGGTGACTTCGCCGCCCGTGCTGGTGCCCAGTGCCCGCCAGGTGTTCAGGTCGATGCTGTTCTGGAAGAAGCGCACCGAGCCGTCGCCCATCGCCCCGTTGACGCCCCCGGTGTGCCGGCTGCGGGCGACGATGATGACCGGGTTCGGGTTGGGAGTGGGGGCCTTGCACGGGAGCAGTTGGAGCGGCTCGTCGGTGCAATAGCCGGCGACCTGGTACTGGTCGGAGACGCTCGAATTGGGGGTCCAGACGGTGTTGAAGCCGGCCGCCGGCCCCCACCACGTGAAGCCCCGCAAGTCGCCCCCGCGGCCCTGAATGACCTCGGCGGCCATGAGCGTGTTGCTCGACCCGTCGGTCATGCTCAGGATCGTGCTGCCGGTGTTGCGCGTCGTCGTCGCCGGGGTCCAGTTCTCGAACTTGAAGGGTGCCCCGCCGAAGAAGTTGCCCGACCCCGTCGGCCACTCCGCGAGGCGGGTCCGCGTGGTGTTGCCGAAGTTGGCGACGTAGTTGTGGTTGGTCATGTTGTAGGTGACGCCGTTGAACGTGGCCGGCAAGGGGGCGTTCGGCGTGTCACTCGGGCACGTCAGGCTCGAAATGCGGGCGCTCGTGACCTGGAGGTTGACGTTTTGCGAGTAGCTGTAGTTCGTCGGCGTGAGGTTCGTGTTGCCGAGGTTGACGTACAGGCGGAACAAGTTGTCCTGCTCGATGAACGGCAAGATGTACGTCTGCCACGTGCCGTAGCTGCCGGTCGCGGCGTCGCCCGGCATGAACATGAGGTTCGCGTCGTGGTAGTTGTGCATCCCCAGCGCGACTTGCTTGAGGTTGTTGCTGCATTTCATCCGGGCCGCGGCCTCGCGGACCTTTTGCACGGCCGGCAACAGCAAGCCGATCAGAATCGCAATAATGGCAATGACGACGAGGAGTTCGATCAACGTGAACCCCCGGCGAGCGGACAGACGCATGGCGGCTCCAGAAAAAGGAAGGTGTAGCGGACAGAATCTCGGGGAGGTTGAAGCCAGAGACCGGGAGATAAGGTGGGCGGGAGGGGGCAGGTCAGTCGAGTGTGAAATCGTGGACGTTCTTGCCGGTCACAATGTCACACGTCAACGTCGTCGCCGAGTTGTACTTGGCCGGAATCGGGTCGATCGGATCGGGGATCGGCTCGTTGCCGGGGATGACCCCCGTGGCGACGGGGCTGCCGCCAACCCCGGAGATGTAAACCTTGTACTTGCCGGGCGGCAGCCCGAGTCCGGCGGGCACCTTGTAGGCCCCGTTGACGATCGTCGCGCCGGCCGACGCGGAGCCGCCGGGCATCGGGTCGAAGCGGATCTGCCCGCTCTCGAGCAACTTCCCCTTGTAGCTCACAGTCCCGGTGACCTCGTACCGACCTGACCCGCCGCACCCGGCGAGCGTGAGAACGGCGAACACGATGGCGACAACGCGGAATCGGGGTCTCGTCATCGGATGGACCTCGGCGAAGTGAGCGAATTAGCAGGGGACCGCAAGAGCTACCAATCTATCACGAGTTTCGGGAGAGAATTACGTCGGGTTTACGAATACCCTAAACCGCGGCTGCGGCAAGATTGCTGGCCTATGCTCGGTCACTGACGCACACCGTACCGTAACGGCAGACAACTTCCCCGAGTCTACCACGATGCACCGCAACAGCAAACTCCTCTTCGACAAGTACGCCCGCGAGCACTTCCCGGCGGGCCGTAAGGTGCTGGAGATCGGCCCGGACGTGTCGCCGTCGAACTACCGCAAGACCGCCGACCCCGCCGGCGCGATGACGTGGGACACCGTCGATTTCCCGCGCGACTTCCCGACGACGTTCGCGCTGACCGAGGAGTACCACTTCCCGATCCCGGCCGACAGCTACGACGTGGTGTTGTCGGGGCAAGTCATCGAGCACGTCCGCAAGGTCTGGGTCTGGATGAAGGAGGTCGCCAGGGTCTGCAGGCCGGGCGGCCTGGTGGTCACGATCAACCCCGTGAGCTGGCCGTACCACGAGGCCCCCGTCGATTGCTGGCGCATCTACCCCGAGGGCATGCGCGCCCTGTGCGACGACGCCGGCCTCGACGTGGTGTACTGCGAGTTCGAGTCGCTGGAGGCGAAAGAGTTCCACGCCGCGCTACCGGGCCGCTCGCCCGAGTGGCAGCCGAAGTTCGTGCGCCGCGCCTTCAAGATGCTCAACAGGTTCCGGTTCCCCGTCGAGTGCGCCTTCGACACGATCACGATCGCCAGGAAACGGGGGTAACTGGATTTTGAAAAGAGTTTTAGCCGCAGAGACGCAGAGTTCGCGGAGAAGACCAAACACAAGTTTTGGATTTGCGTATTCTTTGCGCCCTTTGCGTCTTTGCGGCTAAAACTCTTCGGTTTTCGATCAGATGCTCCGGCCTATAATCCGGGCATGGAGACGCCCGCGATTCGCACCGAAGACCTCACCCGCACCTACCGCAAGGGCCGCAAAGGGTGGTTCCGCAAGGCCCCGCCCGCAGAGTCCGAGTTCGTCGCCCTCGGCGGGGTCAGCCTCGAAGTCAAGCCCGGCGAACTCTTCGGCCTCCTCGGCCCCAACGGCGCGGGCAAGACGACACTCATCAAGATCCTCACGACCCTGCTGTCTCCCAGCGGCGGCCGGGCGTGGGTCGATGGCCACGACGTGATCGAAGACCCCTACGCCATCCGGCCACGCATCAACGTCGTCTCCGGCGGCGAGTCGTCGGGCTACGGCATCCTGACGGTGCGCGAGAACCTGTGGCTGTTCAGCCGCATCTACGGCGTGAGCAACGCCGACTGGAAGTCGCGCTCCGACAAGATGCTCGACGTGGTCGGCCTCAACGAGAAGGCGAACAGCCGCGTCAGCCACCTCTCGACGGGCCAGCGCCAGAAGATGAATTTCTGCCGCGGCTTCCTGACCGACCCGAAAATCCTCTTCCTCGACGAGCCGACGCTGGGCCTCGACGTGACCGCCGCGCGGGCCATTCGAGGCTTCATCCGCGAGTGGATGGCCGAGCGCCCCGAGCGCACACTGCTGCTCACGACGCACTACATGGCCGAGGCCGACGAGCTGTGCGACCGGCTCGCGATCATCGACCGCGGCAAGGTCCTCGCCTGCGACACCCCGTCCAACCTCAAGCGCCGCGTCCAGGAGTACCCGATGTTCGCACTGAGCCTGACGCCGGGCCAGCGGCTCGACCTGCGTGGCACGCCGGGCGTCCACAACGTGACGAACACCGAGATGCCGACGACGGTCGAGGTCAAGGTGGCTCTCAAGGACGAGTCGGCGATCGGGGCCGTCGTCCAGGCGGTGGTGGCCAGTGGGGCGAAAATCCTGAACCTCACCAAGGTCGAGCCGACTCTCGAAGACGTCTTCCTCGAACTCGTCGGCCGCCGGCTGACCGAACCCGCCGTGGCGGTCTAGTAAATCGCCGAAACACCGATCGACCGCAGAGAACACATGAGAGCACGTGAGAAAGGCACCAAACCGTGCTAAGACCAGCCTGCCTTGAGTCCCTACCCCAATGCACAGGCAGTACAGGGGATTGACTCCGGTTTTAGCTCTCCTCGGTTTGATGCCTTTCTCCGCGCCCTCATGTGCCCTCTGCGGTGATACGTTTTGTTTGACACTCAAGGACTGCCCATGCCCCAGACGTTCCGCCTGTTCATCATGGCCATGCTGGCGCGGGCCTACCCGCGCATGATCTGGATGACCCGCAACCGCACCTGGCTGCTCCAAGAAACGTTGCTCCCCGTACTCTCCGTGTCGGCGTTCGCTTACGCCTATAAGGCGATGAACGCCCCGCCGGAGTACGTCGGCTACGTCATCCTCGGCACCGCCATGACGACCTTCTGGCTCAACGTCTTATGGAGTATGGGCGCGCACCTGTACTGGGAGCGCGACAGCGGCAACCTCGAACTGTACGTCATGGCCCCTGCCCCCATGATGGGGGTACTCGCCGGCATGGCCCTCGGCGGCATGACCACCACCTTCGTCCGCGCGACCACGATCGTCGTGACGGGCATGGTGCTGTTCCAGGTGCCAATCCAGCCGTCGAGTTGGTGGCTGCTGCTGCTCGTCTTCTCGCTGACAATGACCTCGCTGTACGGCCTGGGCATGATGTTCGCGTCGGTCTTCCTGCTGTTCGGCCGCGAGGCGTGGCACACGGTCAACCTGCTGCAAGAGCCGGTCTACCTGTTCACCGGCATGAACTTCCCCGTCAAGGCCCTCGGCACGATGGTCCACTTCGCACTGCCGGGCCTCGCATTGTTCATCCCCTTGACGGCCGGCATGGACGCGATGCGGCAAGTCCTCTTCGGCCGCGACGGCTTGCTCTCGGTCGGCACCGAACTGCTGATCCTCGCCGGGTTGTCCGTCGTCTTCTTGTCGCTGGCGGCGCGAACCCTGATGTGGATCGAGCGGAAGGCCCGCCGGGACGGTAAGCTGACGGTGAAGTGGCAATGACCCGCCCCGCCCCCAAGGCTCCCCCCGTGGCCGAACAACGCCTGCCGACCCCTGTTGAACCCGGCCCGCTGCTGCCGTGGCTACTGATTGCGCTCAAGCCGATGAGCCGCACCAAGGTCAAGGAGTGGCTCGCCGACGGCCGCGTCCACGTCAACGGCAAGTCGGTCACGCGGCACGACCACGCCCTGACCCCCGGCGACCGCGTGGCCGTCGCCGCCGCCAGCCCCAAGCCGAAGCCGCCGACGATGCTCGAGCGCGCCGGCATCGCCGTCGCCTACGTCGATGCCGCGGTCACCGTCCTCGACAAGCCGGCCGGGCTGTTGAGCGTCGCCACCGAGGCCGAGAAGCTCGACACGGCGTACTCGTGGCTGAGCGCCGACCGCGAGTCGCGCCGCCTCAGCCCGCCGGTGGTGGTCCACCGCCTCGACCGCGACACGTCGGGCCTGCTGATGTTCGCGCACTCGCTCGAACTGCGCGAGACGCTGCAAGCCGACTGGGACCAGCTCACCAAGAAGTACCTCGCCGTCGTCGAACGGACCCCCCGCGAAACCGAGGGAGTGATCGAGGACTACCTGCACGAGGGCCGCGACCTGAAGATGCGTCGCTGCGTGGCGAGCGAGCCGGGGGCGAAGCTCGCCCGCACGAAATACAAGGTCCTCAAAAGCGTCAACGGCGTGTCGCTCGTCGAGGTCGAGTTGCTGACGGGCCGCAAGCACCAGATCCGCGTCCACTTCGCGGCGTTGGGTCACCCCGTCGTCGGCGACTCGATCTACGGCACCGGCTTCGACCCCGCCGGCCGCTTAGCACTGCACGCCGCCGAGTTGCACTTCCCGCACCCGGTGACCGACGCCCGCATCAGCCTCCGCTCGCCGCTGCCGGCGGCGCTGAGGCGGCTGACGGCCGGCTGACGACGACGCTCCCGCCCTTGCCGGACCGCCACATTCGTCGTAACCGTACCCCCATGGCGTGTCGGGTTTCTGCGGGGGCGGGTGCATGATCGCGGTCGAACACCTCACCAAATACTACGGCGAGTACCCCGCCGTGCGCGACGTGTCGTTCGAGGTGCCGCGCGGCCACGTCGTCGGCTTCCTCGGGCCGAACGGCGCGGGCAAATCGACGACGATGCGCATCCTCGCCGGGTTCCTCACCGCGACGAGTGGCCGGGCGTCGATCAACGGTTTCGACGTGTTCTCCGACCCGATCGCCGCGCGCCGCCGCATCGGCTACATGCCCGAGAGTTGCCCGCTCTACCCGGAACTCCGCGTCGAGGAACACCTCCGCTTCCGCGCCGGCCTCAAGGGCCTCGGTTGGGGCACCCGCCGCAAGCGCATCGACTACGTGCTCGAACGCTGCTGGCTCAAGGACGTGCGCCGGCAACTCATCGGCACCTTGTCGAAGGGCTACCGCCAGCGCGTCGGCCTCGCCGACGCGTTGCTCGCCGACCCGCCCGTCTTGATCCTCGACGAGCCGACGGCCGGCCTCGACCCGACGCAAATCCGCGAGACCCGCAAGCTGATCCGCGAGTTAGGCGCGCAACACACGATGTTGCTCTCGACGCACATCCTCTCCGAGGTCGAGATGACGTGCGACACGGTCATCATCATCGACAAGGGCCAGGTCGCCGAGCACGGAACCTTGGCCGACGTGCGGGCGAAGCACAAGAACCGCAACCTCGAAGAGATCTTCCTGCAACTCACCGGGCAGGTCGGCATCTGACGCGCCCTCGCCGACGTGTCCCCCTCCCGCACCCCGGATTCGCACCCACCTATGCAAGCTCTCCTGACGCTGGTCAAACGCGAGTTCACGGCGTACTTCCTGTCGCCGATCGCCTACGTCACGCTCGCCGTGTTCCTGTTCGTCACCGGGCACCTGTTCTACCTGACGATGACGGCCCTCACCGAGGGCGGGCCGCAGGGGATCGAGTACCCCATGCAGGGGCTGCTCGGCGACGAGAAGTTCTGGCTCGTCTTCTTGCTCATCCCGCCGCTGTTGACGATGCGGCTGCTCGCCGAGGAGCGCGGCACCGGCACGCTCGAAATGCTGCTGACCGCGCCCATTCGCGACTGGCAGGTCGTCGCCGGCAAGTACATCGGGGCGCTGCTCTTCTACGTCGTGCTGGGCCTGCCGACGCTCTTGTACGTGCCGGTGCTGGTCAACCTCGACTGGTCAACGATGCACGCCCGCATCGACCCGACGCCGGTGCTGACCTCCTACGTCGGCTTCCTCGGGGCCGGGGCGATGTTCCTGGCCATCGGGCTGTTCGTGAGCAGCCTGGTGAAGTCGCAACTGGTCGCCGCGCAGATTTCGCTGCTGATCTCGCTGGTGTTCGTGGTCGCGGCGTTCTGGCGGGCCGACCTCGACGCCAACTCGCTCACGGCCAAGCTCGTCGCTTTTATCAGCGTGCCGGAGCACTTCCGCCGCGACTTCACCCGCGGCCTGATCGACACCCGGCACCTCGTGCTCTACGGCAGCGTCACGGCGTTCTGCCTGTACCTCACGGTCGTTTCGCTCGAAGCCCGCCGCCTGCGCGCCTAACCCGGACCCTGACCTATGAAACCGACCCGCGACGAGCGCCACCGCGCGACCCTGGGCAACCGCCTCCGCTTCGCCACCCGCGTGCTGGGGCTGCTCGCACTCCTCGCCGTGCCGACGGGGCTACTCCTGACGCACGACGTGCTGCCGGCCTACGACGCCGGCCTCGACGCGCTGAAAGTCGGCTGGCCGCCGGTGCTGCGCGGCGAGTCGGGCGTCTCCCCGCAAGTCGGCGCGATTGCCGTCGTCGCCGGGGTCGCGCTGCTCGCGCTTTGGCTCGCCGTCGAGTTCGTCGGCGCGGCCTTCCTCGTCACCGGCAAGCGCACCGCCATCGGCCTGAACACCGTCGTGCAAGTCGCGGCGGCCGCGGTGCTGCTGATCGCCGTCAACGCGATTTCGTTCACGAATTACGCGCGCAAGGACGCCACCCGCGACCGCCGCTTCACGCTCGCGCCGGACCTCGTCGCCGAGTTGAAGCGGCTCCGCGCCGAAAGCCCCACGACGATCGTCGTGCTGCGGCAGGGCGCGCAAGCCAACCTGCTCGCCGGGGCACCGGACGCCTACGACGACGCGGCCCAGAACAAGGTCGTCGAGAAGGTCGGCGACCTCGTGGCGCAGTTGCGCGAGTTCGGCCCGCGCTTCAACGTCGTGGTGCTGGACACCAAGAGTACCAAATTCGCGCGAGAGTCGGCCGAGCTGACACGCCGCCGCCCCGGCTTGGCCGCCGCCATTGAGGGGGCACCCGAGAACTCGATCTTCTTCTACGCCGACGAGAAGGTCGCCACGAAGCCCCGCGTCGAGGCCGAGCGGGTGCAAGGCACCGGCCCGCGGCCGGCGGTCGCCGCCGACCCCGACGACGCGGCGAAGTCGCTGGTCTACCCCGGCACCATCGCCCGCATGGCCTTTCGCGACTTCTACCAGCTCGACAAGACCGCCAGCATCGCCGCCCGCGGCCCCGAGGGCGGCATCGAGGGCGAGGGCAACCTGGTGCTGCTGACGCGCGGCCCCGAGGCGTTCGTGCAGCGGCTGCTCACGCTCGAAGCCCGCAAGCCGCGCGTCGCCCTGGCCGTCATCCACCCGTACCTCACGAGCCGCGAGACGCTCAACGAGTACAGTGCGGCGGGGATGCGGACCGCGCTCGAGCGCAACGGCTTCGACGTGACCGACATCATCCTCAAGAAGTGGTCGCGCGGCGGCCCGCCGGTGCCGGCCGCGACGACCTTCGAGGAGAGCCAACTCGACCGCGGCGAGGCCCGCTACAACCTCCTGAACACGGGCGTCGCGAGTCTCGAAACCCTGACGCGTGAGATCGGCCGGGACTCCGCCGCCGCCGAGGCCCTCATCGCCGCCGCCGACGCCACCGGGGCGACCGAGGCGAAGCGCAAGACCCTTACCGAGGCGGTCAAGATCGTGCAGCGCTACACCCGCGGCCGCATCGGCACCGACGCCGAGTTGCGCTCCGTCGTCGCGCAGTTGAAGTTGCAGGTCGAGCCGCTCAAAGCCGAACTCGCCGAGTTGCAGTCGCAAGTCGGCGACGCCTCGACGAAGTACCGCGACCTGCTGCGCAACGAGCGGGCCGTCGAGAGCCGCCGCGTGACCGACGTGAAGGCCAAATTGAAGCAGTACGTCGCCGACGCCGACGTGCTGGTCGTGCCGCGCGTCACGGTCGTCGATATCGTCCGCGGCAACACCATCCCGTCGTCGCTGTTCAACGTCAGCAAAGAGCAGGCGGAGGTCGTCAAGGAGTTCGTCAAGGCCGGCAAGCCGGTGCTGTTTGCCCTGGGCCCGGTCATCACCGAGGGCCGCGGGGCCTCCGAGGGGGCCGACGACATCGAGAAGCTGCTGCCGCAGTTCGGCGTCATCCCCGGCCGGCAGACGATCCTCACCGACGAGGAGGCGACCGCGATTGCCGAGCGGCAGGGCCAGGAATTCGGAGTCGCCGAGAAGCTCACGCCGCTGTCGTTCGACCACGCCGACGCCGCCGGCAAGCTGCCCAACCCCGTCGCCGCCGCCTTCCGCACCACGGCCCGCGCGGTGGACAAGAAGCTCGAAC